>JAABPY010000115.1 GCA_011391735.1 Sulfuricurvum sp.
TATACCGTTTACGTTGATTTTACCAGCATTGATAATAACAACAAAATCTCCACAGTCAATATTTGGGGTAAAATAAGGTTTATCTTTTCCACGAAGACGAGTAGCAACATCGGTCATTAAACGACCAAATGTTTTCCCCTCAGCGTCGATCAAAACCCATTTACGTTCAATTTGCTCAGGTGTTGCAATTTGTGTAAATTTCATGTGAGCCTCCTTTTCAAGTCTTTAATAAATAGTGGTGAAATTGTATCCATTTAAACTTTATATATGCTTAAATTAAGTTTGTTGTAAGAGTAGGCGTTCTTTATAGAATCACCGTACCGAAAAATCAAAATACGTCATAGGATAGGGTTCGTTTTCAAGGGTAAAATGCCACCACTCCTCTTCCAATGGTCGAAATCCGTGACGAAGCATAAGAGAACGCAGCAATAAACGATTGGCGCGTTGCTGTTGTGTTACCTCCCCACTTGTGGGAGATGAAGTAGGACTAAAAAAGTCAAAACCTGTCCCCATATCGAGTTCCTCTCCTGTTGCAAGGTCAATGAGAGTCAGATCAACCGTACTGCCACGAGAATGACCCGAACGTGCAGCGATATACCCTTTTTCAAAGAGTTCGGATTTTTGGACATTGGGATAATACGATGCTTTCATTGTCGTATCATTAAGATCTTTTGCCCAACGGACAAAATGGTTGACGGCACGCTGGGGACGATAACCATCGAAGAGTTTCAAGCCTAATCCAAACGATGAAAGTTCCGCTTGAACCTCTTTCAGTGCTTGTGCTGCTGAAATACTCACATAACAAATGGGCGCTTCATAGCCATCGATGCGTTGACCCATAAAATTATTTTCACCATAATAACGAAGCTCTACATCAACACTTGGAACCGTTTTTTTAAGATCCACAAACCCTGGGGGAACGATTTGCGCCAAAAGAGTCGTGCTCAACAATAACATTAAAATTAGACTCTGAAATTTCATTTCACCCTCTCCCACACAACCCCCTCACCTTCATTCAGATAACACAAATACCCCCGAACCTCTCCCCCCGTAAAGGTACGGGTTGCCTCCATATAGCTGCGCACTTGAGTATGGTGCTCTTGGCTCATCGCCTCCCCCGTTTTATAATCGATCACCACCCAATACCCCTCATCGTGCTCCACTAGCAAATCAATGATGCGCATACCGTTGTGATAAAAGAAACGCTGCTCTTTATAATGCGTTCCTTGTGTCAGATGCTTGAAGGTCTCATCCCCCATCAGTTTCTCCAGCAATGAACGCAAGAGTTCTATCTTCTCGTGAGAGAGGCTCATACCGTATCGCTTTCTCGTCGATTCAAGGGCACTATAAAGGGAATCTGCTTCGAAATTTCCCATCATCTCAAGGGCATAATGGGTCGCTAATCCAAACTGTACGGCATCATAATCGTGCGTCATCTCTTCATTCAAAACAAGAACATCCCCTTGGGAACCATACGCGATATGCTTGTAGTCGAAGGGTTGCAAAGGTTCAAGAAGCGCACGGGGGATTATCTCAAATTCTCTCTCTCCCCATCGCCCCACTTCCAAATCTAGCGGCTCAAACCACGAACTCTTGGATTTGATGATGAGAGTAAGCGATTGAACGGCACGGGTCAATGCCACATACAGCGCATTGAGCTGATCCTCTTTTTCTAATACTTTCTCTTTGAGTAACGCCCTTTGATACACCTCATCAAGCTCTTCACGCCCTTTGATTCGATAAAACATCCGCTCTAAACTCACCCCATTGTATTCATAGACGATACTTTCACTACGTGAGCGTGCTTGCCCCAAACGATCCAATATAAGAACGTGCTCAAACTCCAACCCTTTGGATTTATGGACAGTCATAATCCGAATCCCGTGCAAATCACTCTGTGGTGAGGAAGCATCAAGACGCTCAACCTCATACACGACCTCTTCAATATCACGAAAAGCCTTGAGTTTTTCAACAAACATCATCGCACTTTTATCCCCGATGGAGTGTTGGACGATAAACGCAGTTGCTTGCTTTTGAAGATCAAAAATGTTAGCGCGCTCTAGTGCTTCACGCTCACACCCCAATAATGCCGCACAATTATGGGCATAAATCTCTGCACCAAAATAACAATACCGCAAATACTCAATCACGGTACGAACACTGCGCTGATGGATCAGTTTGGAGGTTGCTTCACTGACCACACTGATATGACGCTCTTCCAAATACTCTTGCGCTTTGGTTGCATCGGCGTTCGTCACGCACAAAATTGCCATATCATCCTGCGCAACCCCCTCACGTTTCAATACCTCAATCTGTTCAAAGAGGGTTTGAAGGGGTTCGTCACTTTGGTGGATTTCAACACACCCCCCACGTTTGGAATCAGGGGAGCGTTGCGGAATATAGCGATTCATTTTTGCCCCGAAGACACGGTTAACAAATTCGACCACTTCAGCACGAGAACGATAATTGACCTCCAACGGCTTCACTTTGACATCAAAATGGTTCGCTACATCATAAAAGAGGGCACTCACACCGCCACGGAAACGGTAAATCGATTGCTTCACATCCCCAACGAAGAAAAAGCTCCCCCCCTCATTGACCCCTTTGCCAGAGCGTATCTCCTCGATCAACGGGCGCAAAATATCAAACTGTATCGTACTCGTATCTTGAAATTCATCGAGAAGAAGGTGTTTCATCGTCGAATCAAGACGAAAATAGAGAAATTCACTCTCCAAATTACTCCGTAACAGTTCGTGTACCATGAGGGTAATATCATCAAACGTCAGCTCATTATTTTGGGCAATCAATGCTTTTCGACTCTTGATGTAAATCTTCAAAATACGGTGCAATGCCCCTAGAAAATCTGCCTCACGCGCCACCATCTGCTCTTTGATAACCCCTTGGATCTGATGCAACAAAGCATCCATACGAGGCTCATACACTTTTTTAAAATCCCAATACTCCAACGTCGGTTTGAAAATCCACGATTTACTCAAAAGATCCTCATAATCGGCTATGGTCATCGTTTTTTTTGAACGCTCACTAAGAGGTTTTGCAAGCATCAAAGTAGCCAGCTCATTGGCAAGCTCCATCGCATGGGTAGTGGGGTTAAACGTGAGGCTTTTTTGAGAAATCTCCAACGCATCAAACTCTTTATGCTTGGCATACAATGAGGACAACAGGTCAAAAATATCATCAAGGCGTTTGGCGCTTAAAAGAGAGAGTTGCGTGAGGGTTTCCATCTCCCCTGAAATCTCAATTTCGTGTAAAAATCGTTTGAGAAATTTTTGTTCATGATGAGACGTTGAGGATTGAAACGTCGGCTGTATCCCTGCATTGAGGGCAAATTTGCGTAAAATCGTCCCAAAAAAGGTATCAATCGTCGAAATCTTCACATCCGAGCGCAACAGTTTCCACAAAATACGATCCCGCATCCCCACAATCGCTTCAGAAGGCAACCCTGTTATCGTCGCAATCTCAGAGAGTTCCCCCCGTGTTTCCAAGGAACGCAAGGTTTCGATCACCCGCTCTTTCATCTCATTCGCCGCTTTATTCGTGAAGGTCAGGGCGGTGATTTGGGAAGGCTCTTCCCCCATAAAGAGCAATCCGAGATAACGAACAACAAGATTAAAAGTTTTACCGCTCCCCGCACTTGCCTCAAAGGCTAAAAAAGGTTCAAAAGTAGACATTACAGCTCCCTATCACATAATACAGCGTAGGGGCAATAACGACACGCTTTGAGCTCTTCGCACTGTTCCCACACCCACTCTTTGTAGGATGCCAACCCATGTAAAATACCTCTAAGCGTCTCTATTTTTGCTTCCAAAAACTGCTCATACACCACTCGACCACTTTTGAGATCATAATAACCGCAACGACTGACACGCCCGAACTCTTCCGCCAGCAGTGCATAAATCGCCAACTGATAATCAACATCCCCCTCTTTGGGCGGATGATCGGTATCGGCAAAATTGCCCGTTTTATAATCGAGTACCTCTAACCCCTCGTGCGTAAAATCAATCCGATCAATCCGTCCCCCAAGCGGTATCCCCTCCACCACTTTCGCCCCTGTTTTTTCATGGTAAGCCACACGGATCCCCTCTTCGAACCGCTCCATCTCATTCTCATAAAAAGGGGTGAGTTTTTCAATCCACAGATGTTGAACGTACCGCTGCATGACATCCCCCTCCTCTTCTTGACTCAATACTTTGACCAATGCTTCTTTGATGGCTTCTACCGAACCATAATGATCCCGCCCCATATAGATCTTTTCCATTGCATTATGGAGACGATTACCGATGTCTCGCTCACGGCTTAGATCCTCTTGCAACGCATGATCTTTGATGCGTGCCACGTATTTATAATAAAACTGTCGCTTGCAGGTGAGGAAACTTTTCAATCCGCTTGCCGAAAGGCTCTGAGCCGTAAAATCATACGCCCCTGCAAACTCGTGAACCAAACGCTCTTTAAATACAACATGAGGAAAAAGGATAGTTCCATAATCAAACATCGCATCACGAGAGGGTATTCCCAATTGCAACAAGAAGCGTGAGGGTATCGTTTCACTGTTTTGGACACACGAAATCGCTACTTTTTGGGCACGCTCAAACAACATCCAGTAATAGTGTTTTTGGAGAAACTCCCGATCCATACTTGTGGGCAAATCGGCGAACTGACGGGTTTTCGTATTGAGAAAAAGATCCTTTTGACTACGATGGGGGACGAATCCTTCATTAAAATCGACAACAATGACCCCATCATACGCAACCCCACGCGTTTCCAACAACCCCATCACCGTAATCTTCCCTCCACCCACATCATCAAGGGAACGGCTTTTCAAACGGTTCATAAAAATCTTCAATGCCGACTTGAACTCATACTCCTCTAATGCGGTTGCAATGGGTTTAAACTTCTCCAGCTCCTCGTCCAAAATCTTCTTCACTTCAAGACGATGAATATCACCACTCACCATCGCAGCCAAACTCTCCAAATCATGAAACGAAAACGGCTCATAATAATGCTCTTTAACCCACGTATACAGCTGCTCATTTACCCGCGTCAAACGCGCTTTATTCTCCGCGTTTTGCTCACTCATAAAAAGCTCAATCGCATCTATATCACGGATAAAACGCTCCTCCCCAATCGAATGCCCCATCGCAAAGTTAAAATTACCCTCTTCATCAAAAAGACGCAAATACGCAACATACTCCTCATCAGGAACCACCACGACAAGTCGCTCAGGGGCAATCCCACTCTCAATCATCATCTGCACATGCGCTTTTACAAATCCTACTTGTGTTAATCGGTTGTGAAACACCTCACACGTCACATTTTTCAAAGGCTCAATTTTAGACCTCTCCAAAATGACCCGCTCACTCAACGAAAAACGATACCGATACCCCACCTCTATTTCCAACGAACACTCCCGCAAACGCTGCGTCATTTTTTCGTTATACACCGTCGCATGGTAGATACACTCCAACGGGACAAGGGAAGCACACACCTTTAATACTTCAAGCTCATAACGGCTCAAATACCCTTCGATAAAGAGGGTAATCGATTCAAATCCTCTCACATACGGTTCATTGATTTCCACCGACGATTTAGAAAAAATCGGGTCACTCCATCCACACAATGCCACGATCTCTTTATAGTTCTTCCACAAATGCCCCAGTATCGTAATATGTTCTTCATACTCCCCATAGACATCGGCATTTTCCAACGCCTGCAACACCACCATCTCACCACTTAACTCTTCAAAAAAACGAAACAAATAAGTAGAATTTTGGATAAACGTAAAAAAATTACGTTCAATATGAAGCTTATCAAACGCCGAAAAATTCGACGCTTCATGAAGGGCTAATAGCCGTAAATCATCATCAGGGGTAGTAAGTTTTTCACTTTTTATCACCCGATCCAAGAAATCTCCCATCCCCATATACGTCGGCAAAAATCCCTCATTACACCCTTGCAATGTTTCACGAATAGCACGAGAGGTGGGGAAAATAATTAGTTTTTTGGTCATAAATAACCTTTTGTGTGAGAGTTGTTCCCCAAAGCTGTTTGGGGAAGGGTAAAAAAAGAAGTGTGGGAATTAAAACTCGACCGTTTCAGATTTACGAGTATCCGCTTTGAAGTTATAATAACGTTGCGTATCACCAATAGAAACTTTTGCCATAATATCCCAACGACCAGCTTTAGGAAGATCAACAGGACCAAAAGTATAAATGCCATTATTAACAGTAGGCGCAGTTAAATTAAGATCCAATTTCGTTGTGTCAGGACGCGTTAAAACAACATCTACTTTGGCACCATTAACACTATTATTGGACTTATCGGTAATTTTATAGACAATCACCGTCCCTTTTTCAACAATTTGAGGGGTCAAAAAAGCAATGGTATATTTTTTATCAAATGCAATTTGTGCGTTAATAATCTCATTAGCATTATCATCATACGTATGGTAACTTTGCATCCCATACTCTGACATCTCTACAGGATTATTGATGGCGACCTTAACGGTTGCAACCGAAAAACCAACAACGGCAAGCGTTGAAAGTCCGATTATCCACGGCCATTTTTTACCCGAACTTTTATCTATATTATTCACGTATTCTCTCTTTTTTTAAAAAAACGTCTCCACACGTATGTGCCAAGTGCATAAAGAATAATACCGTAAAAAATAAAACGGATAATATCAATAAAAATTTGACTCCCACTCCCAGCGGATGAGCTTAATGTCTGCCCTCGTGAAACAGCTATTTGTTCCGCAATATCAGCATAACCATTGTACATCGCCACAGAGTATTTTTTAACAATATCATCCCCCTTGGCACGCTCTGCTAGTATGGGCAAGATCGTCCCTCCACTGTTGGAAAGAAGTTCTTTGACTTCATCGTAACTACGAGCAAACATAACAGAACTCACCACTGCACCAATAAAGGTTGCATTGGGACTTAATATTTGTCCTTTATCAAAATCTTTGTACAAAGACGCTGGGCGTGCAAGAATATCCACTTCATGTTGTAGCTCTACGAAGCTTAAAACAACCGACGAATTATTATTTTCTGCACAAAGTCGCTTTTCCAAATCACTAATGGATTCATTATTTTCCAAATCACGAACCATAACAAGATAAAGAGAGACACCCGTCTTGGCTTTTAACTCTTTCCCTATGGATTCAATTTGGTGTGAAAAATTTGGGTTTTTAACCACATCATCTTTGTATAAAAATTCTGCATGTAACGAAGTAAAAAAGGAGAGGATGAGTGTGAGGGCCGCAAGCCCTCGTGAGAATCTCAATGTCGACCTCAACCGACGTAGAGATGGTTAGCTGTCATAACAGCATAAAGTGTATATGAAGCAGCAATAACAAGTCCCCATGAAATAAGTTTATCCATAATACTACTCCTTACTTACGTTGACGCGATGAGCAACAGTATTCGTATCAATCATCTTAATGTCTTTTTCGTTTTCAATTTGGTAATAGTTCGCCGCACTACCTTGTTGCACTTGAATACCCCACACTGTTAATCCAGCGAGGATAGAAAGGAGCAACACCGTTGCGATCAACATACCCGTGATACCGTGTAATGCAAATATACTACGATTTTCCATTATCAGCTCCTTATTTGCTAAGATCGGTGACGTATGCACCAAGGGCTTGAACTTGTGCTTCTGTCAAGTTATTGAATGCAGGCATTGCACCAATTGCACCTTTTTTACCATCTTTGAGTACCGTTGTTACCATAGCAGTATCAAACCCATTGATTTTTGGAGCTACTGATGGCATACCCTCACCATTTTCACCGTGACATGTATTACAGGTACCTGCTAAGAATGCCGCTTTTCCTGCTGCATCATCTGCTTTGAAACCAGAGGCTACGTATTTCGCAACCGCATCAATTTGTGCAGGATCTTGCAACAACATTGGTGGCATACCACCAGGGTAATCAGTTTTGAAGTTATTTCCACCATTGTTGATAACGTGTTTGACTGATTTCTCATCCAAACGGTGTGTCAAATTGGCAGCTTTACCGTTGATACCGTCCGCTTGTAAACCGTGACACGGTGCACATTGAACGATAAATACTGATCCACCCATCTCTTTAAGGGTTTCAGGATCCATATTTTTGTGTTCCGCTTCGAATTTTACATCATGCGCTTTCACTTCTTCATTGTATTCACCAATTTGTGAATACGCATTAACAGGGTATCCTGCAAGAAAATACCACATTGCCCAAACGATTGAACCCAAGAAAATAACCGCCCATCCAAAAGGAAGTTCGTTTTTATATTCTCCGATTCCGTCCCAATTTTCTTCCGCAAGCTTACCCGTAGCCGTGTCATTTTGCATTTGTCGAACATATTTGGTAACAACGAATGACGTAATGATAACAAGAACTACTGCACCTAATACAGCAAGTTTGTTAACCCAGTCACCTTCACCACCCATACCGCCAGCAGAACCGACAGCTACATATGTGAAACCAAGCATTGCAATTGTAACTATGATAGCAGCTAATACTGTCTTATTCATCTATGCCTCCTACTTTTTTATCTCATCGTTTTTTGAGATCTCCTCGATCGGCTGATCGGTGATCTCATCGTGCAACGCAATATTGCCATACTTCTCATAATCGCGTGTCCCTTTTTTCTGAGCACTGTAAAGATGATAAACATACGAATACAATACCACCACCAAAAAGGCGGTGAAGAAAAAATAGCCATACGCTTGAAACGTTGCAATGTCCACGTAATTCCTTATTTTAAGCTGTTAAGGTACGCAATAAGCGCTACGATTTCAGGAATAGTACCTGCTGCAACCGCATCTTTAACATCTTGATCTTTCATGTCGGCAGCAATTACTTTTGCTTCTTCAAGAGCTGATGCGTGTGCACCCTCAAGTGAATCTGCCAATGCAACCGTTGCTTTTGAACCATCCGCTAGTGGTATCTCTTTATTATAAGGAACCGCAAATACTTTTTGTACCGTCAATTGCTCAGCATACGCTGTATCAATATCCGCTGTATTTTTGAACATCCAACCGTATGCTGGCATGATAGAGCCTGGAACAACCGCTGCAGGATCTTTCATGTGGTTTTCGTGCCAATCGGTTGTACGGTAGTTACCTACACGCATCAAATCAGGCCCTGTACGTTTTGAACCCCAAAGGAATGGACGATCGTACGCATATTCTCCACTCAAAGAGTAGTGACCATAACGATCTGTTTCCGATTTAAATGGACGAATCAATTGTGAGTGACATGCGTTACAACTGTTTTTGATGTACACATGACGACCTGCAAGTTCTAACGTCGAATAAGGTTTAGTCCCTACGACAGGCTGTGACGCCTGCGCAAAGTTTGGCAAAATCTCAATGAGACCCGCAAAGGCAATAACAACAAAGACAGCAACCGCAAAAAAGAACGGGCGTTTTTCTAACCAGTGAAACATTTTCCCCTCCTTAATTATGCGCCCATAGGCGATGCGTTTTGAAGTTCTGATTCTTCAACACGGCGACCACTTGTCATCGTTTTGTACATATTGTACGCGAACAAGAACATACCAACAAGATACAATGTACCACCAACTGCACGAATTGTGTAGTATGGGTGCAAGACCGTTACGGTATCGATGAATGAGTACGCTAAGTTACCAAATTCATCATGTGCACGCCACATCATCCCTTGCGTAATACCTGCAATCCACATAGAGGTGAAATACAAAACAACACCAAGAGTTTGAATCCAAAATTGTGTATTCATCAACGATTTAGAATAAATCTCACGTTTAAACACACGTGGAGCCATATGGAACAAGGATGCCATAATCATAAAGGCAACCCATCCAAGAACACCATCATGTACGTGACCAACGATCCAGTCGGTAAAGTGAGCCAACGCATTAACAGATTTGATCGCTTGAATAGGACCTTCAAGAGTCGAAAACATATAGAATGTTGATGCAAGAATCATAAATTTAATCAATGGACTTGCCGCAACTTGTTGCCATTCACCCTTCATGGTCAAAAGCATATTGATCGCTGAACCCCATGATGGGAGAATCAATACAACCGAGAAAACAGAACCCATCGTTTGCATCCAATCAGGAACCGTCGAGAACAACAAGTGGTGTCCGCCAGCCCAAAGGTATACAAACATCAATCCCCAGAAAGCAAGCAAAGAGAGTTTATACGAATAAACCGCTTGACCAGACTCTTTTGGAAGGAAGTAATAAATCATTGCAACGATAGGTACAGTAAACCCAAACGCAACCGCATTATGTCCATACCACCATTGTACAAGGGCATCATTGGTTCCTGAATACATCGATACTGAATGGTACCATGCACCAATTCCACCAGACGCAAAATAGGTAGGAATTTCCATATTGTTGAAAAGATACAACATAGCAATACCCAAGAACGTAGCAATGTAATACCAAACAGAAATATAAAGTGATTTTTCACGGCGAATACCGATCAAACCAAAAATTTGAAGACCCCAAATAACCCATACTACTACAATAGCAATATCAATAGGCCATTCAAATTCAGCATACTCTTTTGATGTTGTAATTCCCAATAAAAGAGAACCAACTACGGCTACAACAACCAATAAGTAAAGTGCAAAGTGCAATTTTCCTAAAGCCATCAAAAACTTTGATTCTGCCATTGAGACTTTAAGGACACGTTGCCCAACATAATACCATGTAGCGAAAACACCACTAACGGTAAAACCAAAAATGACTGCATCCGTGTGCAATGGACGAAGACGGCTAAAATTGGTATATTCTGCCACTCCTTGACCTGCTATTGTATTTACAGCCGGAAAAGCAAGTTCCCACGCCAAAATAACGCCGACAAGCATCCCGACAATTCCGAGTAACACCGTTGTAAGCATAAACATCTTAGCAACCGTGTAATCATACTCCAATGGACGATTCTCCATTAACGACCTCCTTAAAAGATTCAAAGCATAAAAGCCTATATTGAACATTCAGAAAAACCCTCGTAATTACAAAGACAGCAGCTTTTCTTAACACAAATGTAACATTCATAGGCTATTAGACACTCTAATGATAGCGACGTCTTCTTTTAATAACTCTTAAAAAATTAAATAGATTGGTCGACTGTCATACTTGGTGATATTTTTAAGGTTAACAAAAGAATTAAGGGAAGAAAAGTAACACCTATTCAATGAAGGTGTTACCAAAAGAAGAAGTTAACGTTGAATTAAATGTAAGAACTCTCCAAAAATATAGCGACTCTCTTTGGGTCCGGGGCTAGCTTCGGGGTGATGCTGTACCGAAAATACAGGGGCATCTTTATAACGGAGTCCTTCAATGGTATTGTCGAAGAGATTAATATGGGTTACGTCGGCAATCTCACGTACCGATTCGGGGACATTATAGTTATGATTTTGTGCTGTGATTTCTACCATACCTGTCATAACGTTTTTCACAGGATGATTTCCACCGTGATGCCCAAATTTTAGCTTATGGGTATCGTGACCGTGGGCAATACTCAACAGCTGATGTCCCAAACAAATACCAAACAGTGGAATTTTACGAGCAATCAATTTTTTGATCTCTTCTTGCTCTTGCTTAAGAACCAAGGGATCCCCTGGCCCATTGGAGAGAAATACACCATCAATTTCTTTGGCATCATAACGGGCAATCAAATCATCCCCGTTAAAACTGTTAGGTAGCACTTCGACTTCCAAACCTGCTTGGGTAAGCTCATTAAGAATATTGCGTTTGACTCCAAAATCGATCGCCGCAATACGAGCTTGTGGAGCAGGTGCATCATTGTAACGAAAATGAAAAGGATCATACACACCGTTCGTATGCGTATAGGCTACTTTTGTACTCACTTCTTGAATGTAATTAATCTCTTCAATACGAGGAGCGGCTTCAAGAAGCTTTTTGAGCTCTTCTTTGTCACTGACAACCGTTGAAGCGATCATCATCATAGCCCCTTGTGTGCGCAACATTTTGGTCAAATAGCGGGTGTCAATATCACAGATACCAAGAACTCCGTGTTTTTCCAAAAAGGTGTGCAATGCCTCTTGGGCTCTAAATGAGGAGTATTGACTTTGGTACTGACGGACAATTACCCCTTTACAATGGGCAATTTTACTCTCCATATCCTCATCGTTAACACCGACATTTCCGATTTCAGGCATCGTGAAGGTAATAAACTGTCCCGCATACGAAGGGTCAGAGATAATCTCTTGGTACCCTGTCAACGAGGTGTTAAAAACGATTTCACCGACATTGGTACCCTCTGCCCCAAAACTTTTTGCTACTAAATAGGTCCCGTTTTCGAGATAAATCCATACATTACGCATCATGCCATCCCCCTTCGTGCTACTTCATCTTTATAAAGTTTTTCATACAAAATCTCATACTCATCCGTCCCTGGAATCACACGTCTTTTGTATGTTTTTATTTTTTCATAGACTGCATTTTCAAGCTCACTCGTATCGGCAATAAAAGTTGTTATTGCATCATAAATAATATTTTTAATCCGATTTTCGCTTACATCATAATTGATCAGATCCTCTTCGTACAACTCATCCAAAATTTTATGGGCAATATCAGAATAACGATCTTCATACGATAAAATCACCCCAAATTCAGGTGCAAGCTTCTTCTTAATCATAAAAAAGAGTTGACGCTCATCGGCTAAATAATAGTCAATTTGCTCTTCATTGGCGCTAACAATCGACTTAACTTTTTCTTCAAGTGCCATCTCTTGCTTGACGCTCTCAACAAGTATCTTTTCTGCTGCACGTGCGGTAGCTTCCAGCCCATGAGTCATGGTCACCAATCCGCTACGGTTAAGATCAACAGCGATACGACTCGCAATATGGGGGATATGGGAGAGTGAAACTTTCATGAACTGCCCTATGATACTTTTTTGGTATTATACAGAAGATGAGCTCTAAAATCGCTTAGAAACGCCTCGTTTTATTTTTTATTCGGCAATTCAGAGGGGATTTTTTGCAATGCGGCTGTGATTTCAGCCCCTTTTTTCGGATCCATTTTCCCCAATATTTGACTGACTATCTTAGGATTCAAGGTACTGAGAATATCGGATGCCTCTTTTACCCCCATTTGGGCGAGAATATTGGCAGAAGAAGCGGGTTTCATTTTCGTATAAGCTTGCGATACCTTAGTACTTTTAAGTTGTTTTATCTCTTCTAAAATCTTTTTGTTATCGGCAATGAGTTTTTGAATAGAGGCCTCTCGGGTTTTGATCTCTTGAAGCTTTTGATCCACCGCTGTCCCCCTCCCTTGTACCATCGCCTCTTTTTTCTTCAGCAAATCCTCGGTAGCACGTTTGAGGGCATCAAGGGATTGACGCTGTTCATCGATTTTTCCTAACTCTATCAACAATTCATTTTTACGTGATTCAAAAATCTGAGTACATTCATACGATTTCGTTGGCGAAGCATAAGAAATCGCTATAAAAATAAAGGATAACACTATAATTTTTTTCATAAAATCTCTCTTTTGTAGGTCATTACCCCAATTTCATCCAACATTTTAGCCTCTTCTTTTTTCATCTTTGCTGTGTAAGCGTGCGCTTCTTGCACTTCAAGATAATTGAATTTTTCATATTCCACTCGTGCTTCTCTAAAATGTTGTTGCATTTGAAGCTGATAGCGTTGGGCATTGACAAGAGCGTCGGCACACCGTTGAATTTCATAATGCTGTGCTTGTATAATTGACTGAGATTGAATTAGCTCACCCACGCAACCACTAGTGGGGAGATCAAACGTAGAGAGAAAGGCGTATGCATCACTAAGGGCAACCGTTGCAGCGGAGAGGGCATTGTTTGCCCCAATAAGATTGCGTTCCGCTTGGTCAAGCCCTTTTTTTTTGAGCTTAACGAGGGGGGCGTATTTGGATGTCATTCTAAAAACTCAATGCTGTATTTCCATCCATCGTCGGCTCTTGTATCCTCATATCACCATAGTTGGCTCTCGTCATCTCTTTCGTATTTTTATACACAGATCCATACACTTCTTTTATATTTTTATCCCCTTTGAGCAGTTCTTCCATCACAAAATAGCTAAACATTCGGTGCGCTTTTTGGTTGTAGGCATTAGAGTATTGGGTGTCTTTCCCTGCCGTGAGGACAACCATCTTCGTTTTATCGAAATCAATTGCTTTAGGTCTCATCCGTGTTGCTACAACACCCTTTTGAATCGATTTTCCATCTGCACTTCCACTAAAACAACTGTCTACCACTGCAATAATACTACCAGCCTTAGAATCGCTCAGTTCTTTATACATCTGTTTCATCATAAAAGCGGGTTCATCTCCTACGAAATCAGGCATCATATCCGTAGAGAGGATAAACGGCTCGTTCCCTTTGTCCACCGCAGGTACGCCGTGACCGTTATAATAAAAATAGATCGTATCTCCCTCTTTGACATTACGAAGCATAAGCTTCATTTTATTTTTGATATCCGAAGAGGTAGCGTTTTCATTGATTAGGAGATAGGTGTTTTGTGTGGAAACGCCTAGAGTTTTCTGAGCAACTTTGACAAACATTTCTGCACTGCGTTTAGCATAAATAATACTATCGGTGTATTTGTAGTTCTCTAATCCTATGGCGAAGAGCCATTTTTTGCCGTCCACTTTGACCATAGGAGCTTTAGAAAGTAGGTCATCGAGATCGTTGGTAGTGACTAAATTTTTTTGCTCATCTTTTTCACTCACGGTCTCTATTAATTTTGCTATTGGCTCATTTTTGTTTACTTTTGCATATAGTTCATTATAAACCTCATCAATATTTAAGACCTCTTTTTTATCTAAAATAATCTTTTCCAACTCTAACACTTCATAACCTTTTTTACAACGAGAAGCATTTCCATTAGGATTATAATCTTGTACAAACTGTATAATTTCTTTGGATTTTTCTTGACTTTGTTTCACACCAAAACCCAAACCATACATTATTGCAATTTCACATTGCGCAGGAGCATAATCATTTTTTGCTGCTTTTTCATAATATTCCAAGGCTTTTTCATAGTTTTTGACAAGCCCTACGCCTCCATTTTCATAATAAAACCCTAGAGAATAACTTGAATAATTATTTCCCTGAACAGAAGCTCTTTTATAAAAGTCCAATGATTCCTTCTGTTTTTTTTGTTTTTCCAAATATACGGCATATATATCTTCCAAATATGCATTTCCAACTTCAGCACCTTTGGCTAAAAATTCTAATTTTTTCTTTTCGTTTTTTAGAGGCTTTACGGCATAATTATCACTATAAATATCATATAAAATTTCGTAAATATTTTTCAAAATTTTCTTTTCTTTTCTTGAAAGAAAATAGGTATCTTTATCTTCGTACGATTTTAGAATTTTTTCTAATACTTGTATATCTTCTTTGCTTTTGATAAAATTATTAATATCATTGCCTTTAAAATCTAGGAGTAAAGCATTCTCGACAACGGACTTGTATTGTGAATTAAAATATTTTTCTATATCTTTGAGTGTTAATTTATTTTTATTTATACTTGATAGTGAAATTGCACCTGAGAGTATATAGCTTTTCACAATCTCTTTATCGCTGGTATTCTTAAGCACTTCCATCATCTTAATTACCCCAACGTCTTTGTTGGATTTTACATTCTTTTCAAACATGATAGCTTCAAGCCTACCTTTTGACATCAAATCAAAAAACTCAGAACCATAGTCAAATACCATCGACCATCCATTGTATTTTGACCATTTTTCAATCTTTGCACTTTTTGTCGTCAAAGATTTATCACACAGATAATGATACACCTCATTTTCTGCTTGCAACAATGTGATATTTGCTAGAAAATCTTCAATATTTTTATTGTATTTTTTCGTGGACTTCTCAAAATTGAGATTGATTTTAAAATCTTTAAGATCACGAACCATTTGAGCTTTTTTTTCTTGCGAAAGTTGTGCCAATGCTTCTACGGAAGTGTTTATATCTTCTCGATTAGTCACAATATTCACAAGTTCATCTTGACTTTTATAAAGGGTGAAATCAATTTCTTTATCTAAAAATTTCGCCTTTAATAGTTCTCTTTCGCTCATCATCTTTACCGTGTAATAAATCCAATAGTCGTATAAAGATTGATCTTTGGAGATGACGACTCTATTCAAATTATAGACATATTCTTCTGCTTTTTTATTAGCACTTTCCAATCCTGTAAGATTGTAGCTGCTTAAATCATTTTCTACGGATTGTGTAAAATTAGACCTACCGCAATAATGCCACGCAGACCACTCTTCCTCTTCGCCAAATTCTTTACAAAAACTTTTTTGGTCCAATGCGTACATAGCATCTTTATTACCGTATTGTGATGACAGTTTTAGCCATTTTGTATATGCTATTCGATTTGGCTTAAATGGTGTTTTATCATCTTTATTCCAATACAAATAATTCATGTCACTATATAACTGCGCGATTAAATCCATTGCATTAGCATCGCCATTTTTAGCTAGCTGTAACGTTTTTTGTAAGGCATCATCAAAACTTATGGAATGTTCTTTATATCCATTCAGTGCACTAGATGCTGAATAATACTCTGTTTCTGCAACAGAGTTTGAATAAAGCAATACCAGCAAAACGGCTAGTTTACTATAAATTTTACTTATCATCATGAGTCTCTTCCGTCGCTTTTTTCATCATTCTTTCCAGTTGTTGCACCGTCATTCCTTCTAGCTCTTTTTTCCATGCTTCATTATTAAGCACCTCAAGTTCGTAGTCAAATAAAATCTTTTTGCTAAACGTATCTTTTTTTACTATACTGCCATTAAACCAAACACATTCGACCATGTCGTTTTCTAACTCTTTGTTCACATTCATAATAGGCGAATCTCCACCATTAAGTTTAACTACACTACCAATTTTGATTTCATTTATCATTTGCTAACCAATAAAAAGGTTTTCGATGCTGATGCGCTACGGATAAAATGAGAATGATGCTATCTGAATGGGTATAAAAAAACATATAAGGAAATTTATGCAAAATACATTTTCGTATATTTTCTGTGCTGATAGAATAGAGTGTCGGGAATTTGATTACTCGGTCAACTGCATTTTTAAGCTCTTGTTGAAATATCATTCCTAGTCCTGCTTGCTGAAGATTATAATACTCAATTGCATCTTGTATCTCAGCATACGCATATTCAGAGAACTCAACTTCTAGCATTTAAAAACATCCTCATAAGAGAGTGTTTTTAATGTCCCTTTATTATACGAATCCAAACGTGCTAACGACTCTTTTATCCACAAATCTTCAATTTCTTTATCAGGACAATCAAGACTAAGAAGTAAGTTTTCAATCACTAAATATTTTTCTTGTGGTTTAAGTTGTAACGCTTCTGTGATAATGTCCAATGCACCCATCTTTAGCCTCTTTTTCGCTTATATCCAATATTATAACTGATTTTTGACTTCTTGTTTATTTACGATAATAAAATGGATGGATTCCCGATCAAGTCGGGAATGACGAGGAAAAGGAGCAATTACAATAAAATTGTATCATTCCGATCAGGAGAGGTAGAGATCATTCCGATTTTGGTTTGTGTCAACTCTTCAAGCGCTTTTAAATACTCTTGTGCTGTTACGGGGAGATCTTCGAAACGACGAACACCCTCGGTTTTGTCCCAACCTGCGAAGGTTTTATAAATCGGGGTGACGGCTTCGAGATCAAGAGGCATATAATCGATCACTTCGCCATTAAGTTCGTAGGCAACACACACAAGAATTTCTTCAAATCCGTCGAGAACATCCAACTTCATGATAGAGAGATCATCACATCCATTAATACGGCTCGCAAAACGGCATGCTACCGCATCAAACCAGCCACAACGACGTGGACGACCGGTTGTGGTTCCAAACTCACGCCCTGCTTTACGTAGACGCTCACCTTGTTCCCCATGATCTTCGGTTGGGAAAGGGCCATTTCCAACACGAGTACAGTACGCTTTTACGATCCCTGTTACTTTTCCGATGTCTTTTGGATTGACCCCAAGCCCTGTACATGCACCTGCTGAGATGGTTGATGAGCTGGTGACATACGGATAGGTACCGTGGTCGATATCAAGTAATGTCCCCTGCGCCCCCTCAAGAAGAATTTTTTTCTCCTCATCCATCAGTTTCCATGCCATTTGGGTCGTATTGGCTAAAAACGGTACCAACGCTTCCGCAAACGTCGTCAATTCAGCGGTCAACTCTTCACGGCTTGGAAGTGAAATGGCTAACGCTTCAAAAATTGCTTTGTTTTGGACAAAATACTCCAATACACGATTGGTTAAGGTTTCAACATTACGCAACTCACCCAAACGAAATCCTGCGCGAGCAATTTTTTCGCTATACGCTGGCCCGATACCGCGACCTGTTGTACCAATCGCTTTTTCACCGCGAAGTATCTCTTTGGCTTGGTCGATGAGAGTATGGAATGTCAAAATCATGTGGGCAGATTCAGAAACAAACAACCGTCCAAGAAGATTGTCGAACTGCTTCATCTCTTTGATAAGCGCTTGGGGAGAGACAACAACACCATTCCCAATGATATTGATCGCTTTTGGATTCAAAATCCCCGATGGGATTAAATGCAATGCGTGAGTTTTACCATCGACCACGATAGTATGTCCCGCATTGTGACCCCCTTGATAACGGGCAACACAATCGTACTTTTGCGCTAACAAATCGACAATCTTCCCTTTTCCTTCGTCTCCCCATTGGATACCAACAATTAAATCTGCTTTCATTTACAATTCCTAACGTAATTTTATTTTATCTATCAATGTATCCGTATAAATCGCAAAACCAACCGATACGGTCTCTTCATCACGATAGCGTCCACCCATTGCATACACTTCATTGGCTTCAATGACACGGAAAAAAAGCTCATCATAATAGAGCATTTTAGCGTAATATAGCGGTGCAATAACCACATTCGGATACTCTAGTCCTGCACACAACGCTTGAATCTTAAGTAACTCAAGGCAAATAGCTTCAGGAGCGATTTCTAAAAGAGGCGCAATGTCTTCAAATTTTTCCAAATAGACCAACTGCGTGAGCCATTGTATTTTCAAGGATAAGAATTTCTCAATATTAACGTGTCTAAAATCATCCAGTTCAAGATCCAATAGTTCCGAAAGAAGTCTAGGGATATTGATATTCGAGATTTGTAAAAGAGGCTGAAGCTCTAAGGTTTTAAAAATCGTGGTCGCTTGTTTCAATGCAACAGCAAGATTGGATTCCCCTAAAATTTCCGCCCCTATTTGATACTGCTCAATAGAAGGATAACGATACACAGGTTGAATATAGAACCATTTTTTGTGTTCCGTATTTCCCCCCAAACGTTTACCGAGAATTCGGACAACATCAATGGTGGAATCGGCACGCAAGCTCATCGAATGGTTGTCACTGTCACCCAACCGAATCAACTCACGCTCATCGCAAATACTTTGGTGTTGGTGATACGAGAAAAGAGGGGTGATAATTTCTTCAAACCCTGCTTTGCTCAATAACTCGCTGGCACGATTTTCGATAAAACGTTTCGTTGCCGCCGTAGATGCAAAGTAGAGTTTGGAACCCTCAGGGATTTCGTGTTCAAAAATCATATTAGAGCCCGAAATAGACGGTGTTAAATATACGACTTGCCGTCCCATCAAATGCTCGTCGACCCATGGAAGCCAATGCAAGCTCTACACTATTAACAACCCAAGCGGCTTCATAGACACTGATTAGTCCCATGTGATTGATACGAAAAATAGTATCTTTGATATGATCTTGACCACCTGCTACATTGACTTCAAACTCTTTTTGAAGCAATGAACGGATTTTTTTGGCTTCTGAATCACCAATTGTTGTCATCGAATCCGCTGGATTTTTTGGATAAATACTCAAACCAATTGCCACCATCGCTTCACGGGTTGCATGCGCACGAAGAGCAGTTGTGGCATACAGTTTTTCGAGTCCCCCCTCTGCTTTGATACGGTTTAAAATACTTTCTAATCCAATCGTAATTGTCGTAGCTGCTGTCCATGCCGTTGTATTTTTACGCTGATTTTTGATCTCAGTGGCAAGGTTGAAATAGTATCCTTTCCCTTTGCCGATTTTTTCAATCGCTGCGTTACTAAGACCCATAATCGCCAATCCTGGAGGAAGCATAAGTGCTTTTTGGCTTCCAGAGATAAGACAATCAATATTAGTAATGTCTATTTTTTCAACACCTACAGCGGTGATACCATCAGCAATCACCATTATTGAAAGATTATGCGCTTTGACTGCGGTGGCAATTGCTTCGACACTATGACGCAAACCGCCCGCACTTTCGCAAATTTGAATGGCAATAGCATCAATATCAGGGTTAGCAACTAATACTTGCATCACCTCTTCAACGGTTGCAGGGGTATCCCACTCGTGTTTAATCTCGACATTAGCAACACCATGAGCTTGCGCAATTTTACCGAAACGCTCCCCGAATTTTCCCGAATTGATCGAGAGAAGTTTAGATGCAGTAAGGTTCGTTACAGCAGCTTCCATCGCTCCTGTCCCCGACGAAGCAAGCATAAGTACCTCTTCCATCCCTAAAAGTTCGAACAACAACGCACGAGTACGTTCAAAAATCGCTTCAAATTCAGGGGTACGATGGTGAAGGGTCTCTCCTGCCATCGCAACACGGACAGATTCAGGGACGGGGGTAGGTCCTGGGGTAAAAAGTAACATATTTTTCCTTAATTTAGGCAGTTTAAGAATTCACTATAATTGGGCAAATTATAGCGAAGAGGAAGTTAGGAGAGGTTTAAGCTATAATAACACTTAAAAAAAGAGGTACGTATGACACTATTTGACGCATTGATACTGGGGGCACTGGAGGGGGTTAGTGAATTTCTCCCCATCTCCTCTACGGGTCATCTCATCTTGGCTTCTCAACTATTAGGACTTGAACAAACCACTGCCCACAAGGCGTTTGAAGTTGCTATTCAACTAGGAAGTATCCTCGCCGTCTTGTTTTTATACGCCAAAGATCTTATGAAAGATAAAACCCTCTGGATTAAACTTGCCGTCGCATTTATCCCAACTGGGGCATTAGGGTTTCTTTTTTACAAACATATCAAAGCACTGTTCGGTGTCGAAACAGTCAGTATTATGCTTATCGCAGGGGGGATCGTCTTTTTAGCCGTAGAATATTTCCGTCGGGACAAAGCGATTGATGAGGGGAAAGAGCTAAACGAACTCACCTACAAAGAGGCTTTCTTGATTGGGGTCTTTCAAAGCTTCTCGATGATTCCGGGGACAAGTCGCTCAGGGGCAACCATCATTGGCGGATTATTCTTAGGTCTAAAACGCAAAAGTGCGGCAGAGTTCTCTTTTCTCCTCGCTATCCCTACGATGATGATCGCCACCGCCTATGATTTAATCAAACACCGTGACGCTATGATCGTGGATGATTACACGATGCTCATTGTCGCTTTTGTGACGGCGTTTATCTTTGCCCTTGCCACCGTGAAACTTTTTGTCGGTTTCGTAAGCCGTCATACCTTTGTCCCGTTTGCGATTTATCGTATTATTGTTGGGGTGATTTTCTTTTATTTTGTGGGGACGATGCCTGTTTAACCCCTCTGACTCTTAATCTGATCGATCAAAATCTTCGCCAAATGAAGCCCTTTTGATCGGTGGGACAATCCTCTTTTCACTTCGCCATCCAACTCCCCTAAGGTTTGTGTAAATCCATCAGGGATAAATATCGGGTCGTATCCAAACCCATTATCCCCTCGTAACTGTGTAATGACCGCTCCGTGCATCCATCCGTGTACACAACTCTCCCCCTCACGCGAGACGATGGCAATAGCAGCGGTGTAATGAGCAGGCGATGATGTAACACCATGATTTTTGAGTTCATCTACTAGTTTATAAAGATTATCTTTGTCGGTTGCATTTTCACCACCATAACGAGCACTGTAAATCCCTGGAGCACCGTCTAATACATCGACACTGATACCGCTGTCATCCGCAATCACAACGGCGTCTTTATCTCCGAGAGCTTTATAAACCGCGCGAGCTTTTATGAGGGCATTTTCTTTGAATGTTACTCCGTCTTCGATAATCTCAAACCCTTCGATCAAATCGGTATAGGGAAATACCTCTCTATCATGGAGAAGCTCAATAATCTCACGAACTTTTCCTTTATTCGACGTTGCCAATACGACTTTCATTGTAGCTTCCTTAGATTTTACTGAGTAATTTTTTCTTCAAATACGCATATTATGTGAATATACTATAATGACAAATATTTTAGCTCACTTAAGGTCACAACGTGTTTAAAACAGTCATGCCTCTCTCTGCGATTTTATCGCTTCGTTTTTTCGGTCTTTTTTTGGTGCTTCCTGTTCTTTCGGTCTATGGACTCACCCTTACTGGTGCTACACCACTTCTTATTGGGGTTATTGTCGGAGGATATGCCCTCACTCAAGCAATTTTTCAACTCCCCTTTGGAATTATGAGTGACAAAATAGGGCGTAAACCTACTCTTCTCGTTGGATTGGTTATTTTTCTTGTCGGTTCAATTATTTGTGCCGTCAGTGTTGATATTTATACCCTTATGTTCGGACGATTTTTACAAGGGGCTGGTGCTATTGGTGCGGTTATTCCTGCCATGATTAGTGATTTGGTCAACGAAGAGTCTCGTGGTAAAGCGATGGCACTTATGGGGGGGACAATTGCGATTAGTTTCGCAGCGGCGATGGGACTTGGACCTGTAATTGCAGCTCATTATGGTCTTTCATCGTTGTTTTGGATTACGGCTGGTCTCTCAATTTTCTCGATGATTATTCTCTTTACAAACGTACCCACCCCTCCACGTATCCGTCACATCTATCACTCTTCTACCAATACCCGTGATATTTTAAAAGATCCTAATCTTCTCAATATGGTTATCATTAACGGAATGCAAAAAGGGCTTATGACGGTAGCTTTCGTCCTCATTCCTGTATTGTTGATCGGTACCGATACCATAAAAGGATTTGATTGGGTAGCTGCTGATTTGTGGAAAGTCTACGTTCCTGCACTTTTGGCGGGTCTTGTAGCTATGGGACCTGCTGCGGTATTTGGCGAAAAATACAATAAGCCAAAACAAATCTTTCTCATTTCAATTGTTCTATTTATCACAGCCTTTACGCTGATGGGATTTGCGACGCAAAGCTGGCAGTTTGTCATGGGGGTTGTCAGTTTCTTTGTTGCCTTTAATATGATGGAACCTTTGGTTCAGTCCATGATTAGTAAGTTTGCAAAAGTTCATCAAAAAGGGGCTGCATTAGGAATTGCCAATGGATTTGCGTATCTTATGACATTTATTGGGGGAATTGTTGCGGGTCTTGCCTTGCAGTATTCCAATAAGGAGACATTAGCCATAGCCTTGATTATCGTATCCACCTTGTGGCTTTTATGGACGATGAAGCTGACGAATCCGCTGCGTTTTTCTCATTTGTATCTCCCGATGGAACATGTGGATATGGAAAAACTCAACGGCTTAGAGCATGAACATATTGCGGAATGGTTTATCAATGAGACCGAAAATTTGGTCGTCGTTAAATATCGTAAAGATATGGTTGAAGAAGAGGCTATTAAGGCGAAGATTGTGAAATAATTCCCTCATACCGTATCCCATACGGTATGCAAGTAAAAACTACAGTTTTATAACCCTCACCAACGTCCCCGCTTCCAAATCCCCATCCTCTTCGCCGCATATCATTAATGCTGCATCTCCTAGGAGATTGGTCAAGATAGCAGAGCTTCCTGTTTTCTTCCCCTCAAAATCGACCCAATAGCGACCATCCTCGAATGAGAGATTACATGCCGTAAATTCACTCTTATTGGAGCGTTTGGAAAAAGGGACTCTAAGAGTTGCTTCGATAGGTTCATATGGATTTGAACACGCCATCATCCGTGCCATCAAGGGGGCGACATAGAGGATAAAAGTAACCGTAGAGGAGTAGGCAAATCCCGGTAACGAGACGATAAATTTCTCTCCCCGTTGTGCTACCATCACGTGCTGCCCCGGTTTGATATTGACCCCCTTAAAGATCACCTGCGCACCAAGGGCTGGGACAATGTCTTTGACGAAATCATAGTCCCCCACACTGACACCACCCGTACTGACGACGATATCACTGGAGGCTAATGCCTCTTCGAAACGTCCCATAATGGCATCTTTATCATCCCCGACGATTCCCATTTGGATCGATTCACCCCCGTTTTGCTTCACCAATGCTTCTAATGTATAGCTGTTGGAGCTGCGAATTTGTCCTGCATGACGGGCAACTTCCCCCACTTCCAAAAGTTCAGCCCCAGTGGCGATGATACTGACACGAGGACGCTGTACGACACTGACCATCACACGGTTAATTCCTGCTAATACCCCCATTTGGGCAAAACCGATTTTACTCCCCCAACCAATAAGAACTTCCCCTTTACGGTAACTCTCGGCAATAGGACGAACGGCGAATCCTAACGGAACCGTTTTATGTATAACTATTCGTCCCTCTTCTACCGTAACATTTTCGATAGGGATAAGGGTATTGGCACCCATAGGCATCAAGGAACCCGTAAACGTTTTGATACACATTCCACTCACCACTTCACCCACATCATCCGCCCCCGCAGGATTATCCCCCATAATACGTAGCGTACTATGTTCACTCAAATCAGCATGAATGAGGGCATATCCATCCATCGCCGACATGGGATGGGTCGGATAATCTTCTGTGGCAACAATATCTTCACTGAGAATTCGCCCCAATGCGTTACTAATAAAGAGACGCTCACTACGAAGCGTCCCCATTTCTAAAAGGCTCACCATATTTTGAGAGGTCTCATAACTAATCATCCGTTTCTCCCTAATAGTCCTGCACCTGCAATCGCCGTTGAGCGCTCACGTGCATAAATGCGTTTTCCATCTTTTAGATCGTATTTCCAAATCGGGGCAGAGGCTTTGAAGTCCTCAACAAACGCATCAATCGTCTCCAATGCGACACGCCGTTTAGGAGAAAATACCGCCGCAATATAGGAGCTTTCATGGAGGTATACATCGCCACGAGAGTGCGCCATTTTAAGTACCGCCCCCAATGGTGCCACTTTAGCCCCCCACGCATCGAACCACGAGGTAAGAATCGGCTCATAGACATCGAAACTAAGCCCATCAATCCCATCTTCCTCACGCACCGTCCCCACAAACGGGATATAAGCACCGTAGTTACTTGTAGCTTCCAAAGCATACCAACGTGCTAAAATCTCAGGGACGGTTAACGCCCCATCATGCAACTCCAACATATCAACCACCACACACAGGAGGAAGAAGCGATACTTTATCCCCCTCTTTGAGAGGTGTATCTAATGACCCAACGAGAGTATCATTCACCGCCACCGCACAGTTCTCAATCCACTCTGCCATAGTGGGATCTTGTTTTAGTACCTCGGCTACTTCTCGCAAAGTTGATGCTTCCATACTCAAAACAGGCTTTTGAATCGGCCCTAAAAATTCTACGGTTATCACGTAAGCGTCCTTCTACTTAGACTAATATTGAGCGATTATAACAAAAGAGCCATAAAGCACGGTTTTAGTATAATAATTATTTTACTGGGGAGCCTATTTTGATATTCGGAAAAATTGATTTTTTAAACCTTTTGCCTTTTCATGTTTTTATGAAACGGTATGCCCGTTCTCTTCGAGTACACCAAAGTCTCAACTACCACAAAGGGGTTCCCTCTGCCCTCAACCGTGATTTTGCGATGCGCCGTATTGATGCCGCATTTATCTCCAGTATCACGGCACGCCATTGTCATCATTTCAATGTGGGGATTGTCGCTCGTCGTGAAGTACTGAGCGTTTTATCCCTCCCTTCATTAAATGACGAAAAAGATGCCGACTCGGCTACTTCCAATCTCCTTGCAGCCGTTTTGGATATTCACGGAGAGGTATTGATCGGCGACAAGGCGTTGCGCTATTTTTATAGCGGAGGTGAGCATACTGATTTGGGAAAAGTATGGAACACCCAGACAGGATTGCCCTTTGTATTTGCCCTCCTGTGTACCCATCACCATACGGATGAGCTTCAACGATTGAGCCAAAAATTTGTCGAAAAAAAGATCAAAATCCCCTACTATATTCTCATGGAAAATTCTCGCCGAAGTGGTTTGACCCCTGCTCAAATCACCCACTATTTACAATTTATCAGTTATACGATTGGAGAAAAAGAGAAGCGGGGGTATAAACGGTTTGTGAAAGAGGTGAAAGCCAGAGGATTGGCTCCCTCGATGGGGGAGATACGGTATCGATAGATTAGATACTTCCTTTGATATAAAGAGTATCAGGGCAAAAATCTTGACCATTAATCGCTTTTACTTGTAAAATTGTAGCGGTTAAGGGTGTCGGTGACTTTCGTTGTATTTGTAAAGCTGGTAGGTAGCGAATGCGAGTACGATGATCGCCGCTATCAGCACAATGGTTTGTCCGTTCATCTGCTCTCCTTTTCTAAAATAATACCGATAACCATAATAAGCACAGATATAATTAGGAATATTTGATATACATCCCGTTTGAGAAAGAGGGGGTTTGAGGGGGAGGAAACTACCCTCTCAATGACATTTTAATGGTTCAACAACGCCTCAATACGCACCAACGTCTCCTCCACCCCGATGATCGCCATAACGCTATCCAATCCCGGACCTGAAAGTTTCCCCATGAGCGCAATACGCAATGGCTGCCCGATTTTCCCAAATCCGATTCCAAGCTGCGCCACTACCGCTTCCATCACATGGTGATAGTCACTTGGTAAGTGGAGCTCTGAACTATTTTTCAATGCCGTAGCAAAGGCTTCTAAGATAGCTTTGCTCTCCTCTTTGTACCCTTTTTTGAGTGCCCCTTCATCATATTCGGCAGGGCAAGCCAAAATTTCCGTAATAAGGGTTGCCATCTCTACAAGGGTTTTAGCTCTCTCTTTGACCGCATCAAGAAGTATCTCTTTCTTATCGTGACTCATCAGCATTACCCCATGAAATTCGAGGAGTTCACATAGCTTCTCGTTGGGAGTATTTTTGATCGTATGGGCATTAAGCCAATCAAGCTTGTCGGTATTATAGACCGATGCCGAACGGTTGATGTCACTGGGGTCGAAAAGTTCCAACATCTCTGCCATGGAGAAAATCTCTTGATCACCGTGACTCCAACCCAAACGGACAAGAAAATTGAGCAACGCTTCGGGGGTATACCCCATCGTTTTGTACATCATAACATCCGTTGCGCCATCGCGTTTGGAGAGCTTTTTCCCTTCACTGTTGTGGATCATTGGAACGTGAAAAAACTTCGGCAATGGGAATCCAAGTGCTTCATAAACGACGATTTGTTTGGGGGTGTTACTTAGATGATCGTCACCACGAATAACATCGGTTACCCCCATAAGAGCATCATCCACCGCAACGACGAAATTGTACGTCGGAGTCCCATCGGCACGCGCAATAATGAAATCATCCAGAATATCAGCAACATTGAAAACGACATCCCCTTTGACCCCATCATGTACCGTGATAGAACCCTCTAGTGGTGCTTTGATACGAAGTACTGCTTCACGACCTTCGGGAGCTTCCCCTATAAAATCGCGGTAACGGTTATCGTATTTAGCCCGTTCTTTACGCGCTGTTTGTTCTTCACGAAGTGCTTCTAGCTCTTCTTTGGACATATAGCACTTATACGCCTTACCCTCATCAAGGAGTTTTTGGGCATACTCTTGATAGATTGCCAAACGGCTGGATTGGTATTCAATCGCACCATCATGCTCCAATCCGACCCATTTAAACGCCTCCACAATCGCCAATGCAGCAGCTTCATCATTACGGCTAAAATCGGTATCTTCAATACGGAGAATGAATTTTCCACCGTTACGACGTGCCCAAAGGTAACTAAGAAGGGCGGTACGTAAACCACCAATGTGCAAATATCCTGTTGGACTGGGAGCAAAACGTGTTACTATCATAAATAATCCTTTTTTGATTGGCTAATTTTAGTTGAGGCTAGGTTAAAAGCGGGTAAAATAGGCGATTATTACAAGGAGCTTTCATGCGTTCACTGCTATTGGCATCACTACTACTCACCTCTCTTTGGAGTGCACCTATTGGGGGTGTCGCCGTATTGGTAAAAGATAGCCCTATTACCCTCTACGAAGTACAACAAGAGATGAAGCAAAGCGGTATGACGGCTGAGCAAAGTGTCGATACCCTTATTCGCAAAAAACTCGAACAACTGGAAGCAACGGAGAAAAAGATCACCGTTAGCCCCACCGAAGTGCAAGAAGAACTCGAACGGATGGCAAAACAAAATAATCTCTCTTTGGAGAAATTTTTGGAGGCGATGCAAAATACTCGAGGGATCAGCCAAAGTGATTTAACAACTAAAGTGCAAGAGAGCGTTCAAAGTCAAAAACTCTACAGCACTATCGCTTTTTCCAAAATGGCGCAACCCACAGCATCGGAAGAAGCGGAGTATTATCAACTTCATCTCGATGAGTTTTCACGCCCTGAGAGATATGAGGTCACTACCTATATCTCAAACTCACACGAAGCATTGCAAGCAAAAATTGAGGATCCTATGCGCAATATTGAAAGTGTCAATGCCAAAGATGACAACATTCCCGGAGCATCTATCAATCCTCAATTGGCACAAATTCTTAATAAAATCGAAGTGGGGAAATTTGGCCCAATACTGCCCAATGGACAAAACAGCTTTATGAGTTTCTATATGAAAGACAAACCCAATCTTATCACCGAAAACCTCGATACGGTTCGTCCACAGATTGACAATATGATTATGGGGGAGAGACGAAATCAAGTGCTGAATGATTATTTTACGCGGTTGCGTTTGAGTGCGGATATTAAAGTGGTGCGATTGCCGTAAAAATCCGTTCGCCCTAAGCCTGTCGAAGGGTGTTCATGGATCGAAGCGAAATCAAATCGTTCTATTTTTTGTACTTTCAAGAAACTCCATTTTTACTTGTATCTCCGAACGATTTTGGAGATAGCCTTAAATATAAGTCTATTATTTTTATAGAAAATAGAAGTTTAATTTGTTACACTATAGGAACCAATAGAAAAATGAATTTTATTGGTTGAATAATAAATCTTAAATTAATAAGGGATTACAATGTACTGTCCAGTATGTAAAGATGAAAGATTAGTAATTAGTGAAAAGAGTGGGATTGAGATAGATTATTGTCCAAAATGTAGAGGCATTTGGCTTGATAGGGGTGAATTAGAAAAAATCATAGAGAGAAGTTCTCATCAGGAAACAAATAGCCATAATCATTCCTATCATAAGGAAGATGACAACAGATATGAAAAAAACCATTCAAATCATGGTTATCCAAAAAAGAAAGAAAGTTTTTTATCAGATTTGTTTGATTTCTAGCTCTCACTCGTTGCGACTACACATTAAAATAATATAAAGATAGAGTCTTTACGACTCCATCATATCATTCAAAATATCGAACAGTTCAACACTCGCTTTTTCTGCCGCTTCAAAACAATCAGCAATCGCCTTTGCGTTACGAAGTTGATCCTCTTTGAGCAATGCCATCGCTTTATTCACTTCTGTATGTACCCGTTTATGCGGTTCTAAGAGTTTACTATACGCTGCTGTCAAGGAAAACTCCGCCTTGCCATCTCCGCTTTCATACCAATGTCCCAATGTACATGCGTGGTGATCGCTAAACTCTTGAGTGACTTTCCCCTCAAACCCTGCCGCATACGCATTACTTTTGAAAATCATATGGTCAATTTTTGCCATATTAGCGAAGATCTCATGACTAATGGATTGATTATCTTTTTTAATCTTCTCAACATTATCAATAAGGGTTGCCATCACTCTTTTGAATTGATCCAGTTTTTGAACCGAATCACTCGCATACTCTTCGACTCGCTCGCTGTTTTCCAACATCCCTAGTGAGTTTTGTTTCAATATACTAATATTAGCTTCTACTTCACTCGTCGCTTTTTGAGTACGTTCCGCCAATTTTCGCACTTCATCGGCAACAACGGCAAACCCACGTCCATGTTCACCCGCCCGTGCTGCTTCAATAGCGGCATTAAGTGCTAAAAGATTGGTTTGATCGGATATGTCTTTAATCAACGTAATAACATTCGAAATTTCACTCACATTATGGTTGAGTTGTTGGGAATTTGTCCGTGAGTCATTAATCATTTCGGTAATATTGACCATACTGCTCATAATTCCATCCGTTTGATGACTCACATCATCCACTACACTTCCCGTATTCAAGTTGAGGGCATTGACTTCATGCAAGTTTTTAATATTCTGCTTCATTGATCCACGAAGGCTACCCGAATTCGAAATGGAACCTTGAATCATTTGACGAGCTAGCGTCAACGACATCTCATTTTTCTGCATTTGCTCATCCGAATTATTTTTCGCATACACCGCCTCTTGTGCCCGATCTTCTACTTGCATGGCAATAATCTGTACTTTTTCGATAAAAATATTAAAACTTTTTGCCGCTTGACCAATCTCATCATCCGAGTCGACACGAAGACGCTTCGTCAGATCTGCATCGCCACTTGCCAATTCTTGAGCAATCCTATCCAAATTCTCAATGGGGGCAATAACGGCACGACGAACCGTAATAATCAAGGCTACCAGTATAATGATATCAAATACTAACATAATGATCAGTTGACGCAAAAGGGAATCTTTGGATTGATCCACAATAGTCTCTACTGTTTCTAGTTTTTTCCCTGAAAAAGCATATCCCACAAGCTCACCTGAGTAATCTTTGATTGCTATAGGGGAGACATAGTAATTTTCTGTGTTGAATTGTCCCCCTTTTGGATTAAATTCAACCTTTTTGAGCTCTTGGAAGAATTCTTTATCCACCGCATCTTCTTTGACCGCAAGGGTATACCCATTCCCTACTTTTGGAGCATCTTTGAGCTCTTTGGCTGTCTCTAAATACTTATCATCAAGGACAATCACCAAATCAGACCCGAAATTTTTCCGTATATCTTTGATAACGGAATTAAGTCCCTGCATAAACTCAACCGATCCCACATACTCCCCATTAGAGACAATAGGAGCAATACCGCGTAGTTCCAAACCAGCATTCCCCACTTCAATTGCAACAAGGGGCTTATGGCTCTCTTTAACACTCAAAATGGTTTTACGAAATCCACTGAGATCATCCCCGAATTTTTCAGGGTTCCAAACACGGACAAAACTGTGAACGTTTCGGTCATGAACGTGAATTTTGACACTGCCGAATTTTGTCGAATTTTTATATTCCGTAGAGAGGGCTTGGAGATTTCGAATAACCCCCTCACGATCATTGCTCATAAGCCCATTGGCTACCGCACTGTTTTTAGAAATCGTAATAGCATTGGTCAAACCAACACTATTTTTAGATTCAACCGCTTCATCAAAAACCGTCTTCATCTCTTTGGCTTGAGTCGTATAGACCTGTTCTCGAAGCTCTTTCACCGAGACCAAGTAGTTTATAAAAACTGCACCAAAGCCAATGAGAGTCGATGCTATTAAGGGGATATATACCTTTTGCCCTATACTGAAGTTGTTCATTACGATCCTTTTGCGAACTATAGTATAACAGTCTAATCAATAATTTCTAAAAAAGATTTGAATTGGCGAAAAAAGAAGTCAATACAACGGCACTTAGCCGTTATACTTTTCGAGATATTTGGTATCGAAGTTATTGGAGATAAAATCGGGGTTTTTCATCATTTTTTGGTGAAAAGGGATCGTTGTTCGTATCCCTGTAACGGTAAACTCACTCAATGCACGGTGCATTCGTGCAATAGCATCATTACGATCTCTTCCATAAACGATGAGTTTTCCGATCATCGAATCGTAGGTAGAAGGAACCGTATACCCTGCATGAACATGGGTGTCGATACGGACATTTCGCCCCCCTGGTGCAATCCACTGGGTAATTTTCCCTGGAGAGGGCAAAAACTTAATCGGATCTTCCGCTGTGATACGGCACTCAATGGAGTGCCCACTAAGGATAACACTCTCTTGGCTTGGTAACGCTTCACCCTGTGCCACTCGAATCATCAACTCAATCAAATCCAGACCACTTACCATCTCAGAAACAGTATGCTCTACTTGAAGACGGGTATTCATCTCCATAAAATAAAAATTTTTATCCGCATCAAGGAGATACTCGAACGTCCCCGCCCCCTCGTACTTGATATACTTCGTTGCACGAACAGCAGAAGCATGAAGTTTGGCCCGAATTTCAGGAGTCAATGCAACCGCAGGAGACTCTTCGATGAGTTTTTGGTGACGACGTTGCATAGAACAGTCGCGCTCACCAATGTGCAGAACATTACCATGAGAATCGGCAATCACTTGCACCTCAATATGGCGTGGATTTTTGATGAATTTTTCCATATAAATGGTACCATCACCAAATGCCGTAATCGCTTCGGCTTCGGCAGCTAGAAAGGCGTTTTCAATACCGCCCTCCTCTTCGACCACACGCATCCCACGTCCGCCTCCGCCAGCGGCAGCTTTGAGGATGATAGGAAAGCCCACCTCTTGTGCACGAAGACGAGCTTCGGCGATATCTTTGATCGCCCCATCGGACCCTGGAACAACAGGAACCCCTGCTGCGATCATCACATCTTTGGCTTTGGATTTATCCGACATCATCACCATAACTTCTGGTGTTGGTCCAATAAATTTGATCCCGTGATGGGTACAGATCTCAACAAAATGTTGATTCTCACTCAAAAATCCATATCCAGGGAAAATCGCATCACATTTACTAATCTCAGCAGCTGCAATGATCGCTGGAATATTCAAATAACTTTTCGCACTGGGTGCCGCACCGATACAAATAGCAGCATCCGCAAGCTGAAGATAGGAGGCATCTTTGTCCGCTGTCGAATACACAGCTACCGCCTCTTTCCCCATCTCTTGAATCGTACGGATCGCACGAAGAGCTATTTCACCCCGATTGGCAACCAGTATACGTTTAATTTCCGCCATAATTAGAGCTTCTTCACAGTATACAATGGCATATCGTACTCAACCGCTTGACCATCTGATTTTAAAATTTCAAGAATCTCACAATCAAACTCAGCTTCAAGTTCATTCATGATTTTCATCGCTTCAAGGATTGCGACCACTTGCCCTTTTTTAACTCGATCACCCACTTTTACAAAAGGGGGAGAATCAGGGGAAGGGGCGGAATAAAATGTCCCCACCATTGGAGATAAAATGTAATCCCCTGCAACAATAGTAGCAGCGGGTACTTCAAGTGCAACAGGAGCACTAGCAACAGCAACAGGAGCCGCCATCATAACAGGGGCAGCAACGGTACCGATATTTTTTTCCAATTCAATGGAGAAAGCATCTGATGTAATTTTTAATTTTGATAACGTACTTGCATCAAACTCTTGCACAAGTTCTTTAATATGTTTTATATTCATGAGGTCCATGGACGAATCGCTCCTAAAAGTAGGGTAATAGATGTGTTATACTACCACAAATAAAATTAACAATGGATATAGCATGGGTCTCAAAAGTGATGGATGGATTCGAAAAATGGCACTTGAAGAGGGGATGATTTCTCCGTTTTGTGAAGATCAAGTAGGGGTAGGAGTCGTCAGCTACGGGCTTAGTTCGTATGGATATGATATACGGGTAACCGATGAGTTTAAGATTTTCACCAATCTCAACTCCACCGTTGTTGACCCCAAACATTTTGATGATATGAACGTGGTGGATTTCAAAGGGGATGTGTGTATCGTCCCTCCCAACTCCTTTGCACTAGCACGAACAGTTGAGTATTTTAAAATTCCTCGTGATGTTTTAGCGATATGTTTGGGGAAATCAACCTATGCACGTTGCGGTATTATTGTTAATGTCACCCCGTTTGAACCAGAGTTTGAAGGGCATATCACCATCGAAATTTCCAATACGACTCCGTTGCCTGCCAAAATTTATGCCAACGAAGGGATTGCACAAGTGCTCTTTTTGCAAGGGGATGAGATGTGTGAAACAAGTTATAAAGATAAAAGTGGTAAGTACCAAGGGCAAGAGGGGATCACTCTTCCACGTATTTTAAAATAAAAAGTGGTAAAATCACTTTAAATTTATTTCAAGCCTTTAAGGAGCACCTATGTTACATGAATACCGTGATGTTATTACCCATATGAAAGAGAATAATGCGGCAAACGCCCATTTCTTAAAAATCTTTGATCGCCATAATGATCTTGATGATCAAATTACCAAAGCTGAAAATGGTGACGTTCCTATGACAGATATGGAACTCGAAGTTCTTAAAAAAGAAAAACTCCATCTTAAAGATGAAGCGTATGCAATGATTATTGACTACAAAAAGACTCACGCTCTTTAATTTAATTATTTCCTACTTCCCAATTCGATTGGGGAGAAGGGATAACATGGTTATTACTACTAAACGCTATTAATGCTAGTGCCATGAGTAGCTTGCTAAGACAATCTCCCCAACTTCTTTTTATTCTAAACGATGTATCGTAAAGAAATACACTGTTTTAATCCACATTTGAGTACAATTATCCAAAAAAAGTAGGTCGCCATGGGTCTCTTCACCACCAAAATTCCAAAAATGGAAGGCTCCGGACTTGCCCGTCACCTCAATCTCCTTGATGTCTCCTTTATCGGTGTCGGGGCGATCATCGGGGCAGGTATTTTCGTCATTACAGGACAAGCAGCCGCAACGACGGCAGGTCCTGCTATCGTCCTCTCGTTTCTTATTGGTGCCGTGGCTATTGGTATCACCGCCTTGATTTATGCAGAGATGAGCTCCATCTATCCCGTTTCAGGAAGTGCCTACAACTACACCTATGCAACCTTGGGTGAATTTTTCGCATGGCTTGTGGGGTGGAATTTATTGTTGGAATATGGCGTTGCTACCAGTGCCGTCGCTACGGGGTGGTCGGGGTATTTTCGTACCTTTATCGAGACGAATTTTCATCTGCATCTCCCCACGGCACTCAGTGGTGCCTACAATCCTGCTGCGGGAACCTACATCGATATTAGTGCCTTTGGGGTGATTGCGATCATTTTTGCCCTCCTTGCACTGGGGATCAAAGAGAGTGCTCGGGTCAATAATATCGTCGTTTATATCAAAATCATCGTCCTCTCTATCTTCGTCATTGTCGGATTGCAACACTTCGATATCAATAATATTCGTAATTTTTTCCCTTTTGGTTGGCAAGGGGTATGGCATGCGACGAGTCTTATTATCTTCGCTTATCTTGGATTTGATGCCATAAGTACCGTCGCCGAAGAGACGAAAGATCCTACAAAAACAATCCCCAAAGCATTGATGCTTGCCTTGGCATTTTCGACGATGTTTTTTATCCTTGTAAGCTTCACCCTCACCTCAATGGTTAGCTACAAAGAGCTCGCCGTCCCTCACGCCCTTGCGTTTGCTATGATGAAAGTGGATGAGCCCTTTGTTGCTAGTATCATCGCCCTTGGTGCTGTCCTTACTATCACCACCGTTATGCTCGTTATGGGACTTGGATTTACCCGTGTCGCCTTTGCCCTCTCCCGTGATGGATTTTTGCCCAAACAGCTCTGCGCAATAAATCCTAGAACGAATACCCCTTTTAAGCTCACCTTGTACGGGGGACTCTTTCTTGCAAGTTTGGCAGGATTCTTCCCTCTCAAAGTATTGGCAGAGTTGGTTAATATCGGTACCCTCTTTGCCTATTTTGTTGTCGCCATTGCTATTGTGATGTTGCGTAAAAAAGGTCTAGTAGGAAGTTTTCGTCTCCCCATGTTTTGGGTTCTTATTCCATTGAATTTTGCACTATTGATTTTTATTATGGCAGGGCTTGAGGTGCATACGTGGATACGGTTTGGAATTTGGAGTAGTATTGGGATAGGTATTTACTTTTTGATGCGTCACCGCTTGAGTGCCGCATAGGAAAACGAAAGGGTTACCCTCGAGGGGAGATGGTAATCGTATAGTTTCCTGCCATTTGGGTCAGGACAAACTGATGTTTTTTGCAGTAATTTTTCTCCATGCGCTCTAACAATCGTTGCGCCTCCTCTTTGGCATCGCTACTGGTACTAAATTGTTGCTGTTCTACCCCACCATCTCGCATAAAACAGCGACATGGATTTTTAACTTCCACTCTATATCCCATTCTAACCTCCTAAAAATCGAAAATATCGTCCAAATTCTCTTCACCACTTGCAACGTGTTCATCCATGCTCAAAATAGACTCAATCATTTGGGCATTGGCAATAATGGTATCATCCATATAATTAACACAGCTTGCCCCTTCGACAAAAATAAGACGAATCCAACTATTGAGATCCCGTCCAAATGCAGCACACATTGGAGCAATATTATGCGATTTTTCCATAAAAATAGGAATATGCGTGCTAATACTGTTTCCCATCGAAGCGAGAGCTTGTCCTATTTGATAACTATCGGTATACCCTGTTGCGATGCGGCTAATATACTGAAGATCATACACAATCTCTTCCACTTCATGTGGGTCAATCTCTCCACCAACAACGAGCATAAGAGAATTCAGTTTTCCAACATACTCCCTTAACTCTTCCAAGTCATCCTCATCCATATAATCGTAAACATTCAGAATTGTTGCCTCAGGAAGAACCTCTTGAGGGGCAACATAAGCAGCTGCAACAAAAACAGGCTCACTTTTAGTTTCAACAATCTCGTTCTTAGAGAGTTTGCTAGGGCGAGGTATCTGAACAGACAATTTTTCTTGGGTGAGCTTATAATCCGTTACATCTGAATTTTTAAGTAAAAGAAGCTTAAGAATATTGGGTTTAATCCCCCCAAGCCCAACCATTGTCATATACAAATAATTATCCGAATCTTCCACAATAACCTGAATATTTATCCCTAACTTAATCCCAACCGATCCGATTGCATAACAAGTACGCACCGTAGCACTTAGAACTTCACTTCCCCCTCCTTGATCAAGGAGATAATATTCCCAAAACTCTGCCAACTCATCATCATTTCGAATATAAAAAAGAAGTTTTCGACTAAAAGTCTCCTGCGTAAATAAATTGGCAGGACTGGGATTAAATCGTTTATGAACACCGCTACGAGAATCAATCAGTGCGAAATAATTCTCCAAACGGGCATTAAAAATATTCACATCAACAGGTTTGGCGAGATAATCTTCCGCCCCGTTGGTCAATATCTCTTTTTGTAACGAACCATCATCAATCGCCGATACAGCAATAATCATTACTTTTGGGTCGTTTCGACGAATTCTCTTTGTTGCCTCGATCCCGTCCATAACAGGCATCATAACGTCCATAAAAATAAGATCAAAAGAATCACTATTAGCAAGAGAACAGGCTTCTACTCCATTCACTGCTTCCGAAATAGTAAAACTTACTCCATTTGTTCTGCCATACTCTTCTAGCAACACATGCAATAACATTCGATTACTTTCGTTATCATCAACAATCAGTATTTTTTTCATTCTTTCACTGCTTCTTTCATTTTATTATCCATTTATTATAACCTCGTTAAGAGTTCTTCAACAAAACGGCGGTAATCTTTAATCCCCCGTGAACGCTCTTCATCATTAACAATAGGGTTACCCCCCTCAAACTGATTGGAAAGTTTTACATCGATCCCAATAGGGGTAAAAAGTTTTTCCTTTCCAAACTGTATTTTAATTTTACCAATGGCATCACGGTGTTCTGGGATGTGTGCGTTGACCATGACAGGGAGTATTCCAACATTGGGGGTGCTTTGACCATTAAACGATGCATTTTGATAAATTGCTCTCATCATTTGCCCTACAGCAACAACACCCAAATGGTGGGGGACAAAAGGGATGACAACAGCATCGGCAACCTCAAGTGCATTTTTAAGGAGCGCATCAAAGGTTGGAGGGGTATCAATTACAACATAATCAAAAAACTCATGAATACGCTCTCCATAAAATCGATTTCTAAGGATTCCTCTTAGATCTCCATTATCATAGACATCAAAAAACTCCGTCGCAGGGGAGAGAGTGAGCTGTTCATATACCGTTGGGACAAATGTCTCACTCAGTGTTTTCCCAAAAAAGATAGAGTGCGCTCCATTGTCCAACGATGCACAAGACCCAACCCCCATAGAGGCATGGGCTTGTGTATCCAAATCAATCAATAACACTGATCCTATACGTGCCAATTCACATGCAAGATTAACGGCTGTGGTCGTTTTTGCCGATCCCCCTTTACGATTACTCACTACAATAGTTTTCATAGTACTTCTTTAGGCACAATGCTCATTTCCAATATCAAACCCCTCACACACTTTTTGATAAAGCTTGACCTCAGAGCCAAAATTGTACTCAACACCGTACAATTTTTGATAGGCAAATATTAGTTGTAAGAGACCCAAGTGAATATCATCACATTCACTAAAATCAAACACGACAGGCGAAGGAGAAGAAACTTGTAAATAATCGCGCAACCCCCCTATCTCATCCTCATAAATAATCCCACTTAATGTTACTTTGCTATTTTCCATTACCATAGACATTTTTATTCCTTTACCGGCATAGATACCGACTTAATGACATTGACCAACCGAGAGGAGAGTTCTATCACTCCATCAAGCTCCACAAAAAGATTCTCATTATCATATCGGTCTAAATGTTTCAACATAGAGGGATCCAAGCTCACAATGTCTTCGATTTTATCGACTTTAATTCCAAAATACTCATTATCTCTTTGATAAATCAGTAATTTTTGCATTTGACTTGAAATGCCCGAACTCATCTTTATCATCTCATCAAGCTTAGAACTCGTAAAATCAAACATTTCTCCAATCTCACGATGGCATGTTGCGACTACTTCTTCAAGCTTCTCCTCTCTAGCATCGAGAAGCTCTTTCCCTTTTTCGTGGAGTTTAGCATGTATAGGACGAAGAATTCTAAGAATCTCTAGTACCTTTGGATCATGGGTACTGTAGCTATCGAGCCATTTTCCAAATCGGCACGCATGAGGGTTCAGGGTTAGGGTAAACTCCTCTTTGTTTTCAAGGGCACGAGAGAGTGTTGTGACCCAAATCTTATGGTCCTCTTTGGATTGGATAAAAAATGTCTCAATCTCTTCTTCATAAGGTTTCAACGCCATCATTTGACGAAAATTAACCACCTTACTCACCTTATTCTCATACGACATCATCCCCTCAATAAAAGGGTGAGAATTGGGAATGGGGGTAATAGCGGGAACTTGAATAATCCGCTGAATTGAGGCTACTTGGAGGGCATAGTAATTATCACCCACCGTAAAAATTATATAGTCATTCACCAAAAATCCTTTATTTAGCTCGCACGAATATGCTCATCACACAGGACATGAGAAATTCCTAAAATCCCCAACGGATCAATTGCCATAATAATCTGACCATTTCCCAACAAAGCTGTACCACTGAAAATAGGGTGGTGCTCCATAATACCCTCAAGAGGTTTTTGAACAACATCCAACTGCCCTAGCAAATCGTTAACCACAACAGCAAGGAGATTACCTTTAATGTTCAATACGACAATAGGAAGCGCTTTGTTTTCAAGGGCTTTTTCATCCAGCATCCCTTTTGCAAATAAAATAGGGATCACTTCACCGCGCAAATAGATAAATGGCTCATTTTGGAGATACTCAATTTTTGATGCTTCAATTTTCACCGTCTCCGAGACACTGTCCATAGGGAATCCATAGTGAACGCCGCTCATCATCACATGCAAAAGCGATGTGACTGCAAGAGATACGGGGATAGAGAGATAGATGGTTGTCCCCCTATTGAAGAATGTCTTGATACGAATCGTCCCCCCAAACCCTTCAATCGATTTACGAACCACATCCATCCCAACACCACGACCACTGTATTCACTGATCGTCTCTGCTGTAGAGAGCCCTGGAAGCATTACTAACTCCGCTTTTTGCTCATCACTCATCCCCTCAATTTGTTCAAGAGTTAATAACTCTTTTTCCAATACTTTTTGGACAACACGATCAATATTAATCCCCGCACCATCATCGTTGATTTCGATAATAATCTTATCACTTTGAGGATACGCTTTAAGGGTAATCAATCCATCAGGATTTTTCCCTTTCTGAGCTCGAATATCGGGGAGCTCGATGCCGTGGTCGAGAGAATTTCGCATAATATGGATCATAGGATCTGCCAGCATCTCGATCATATTTTTATCCAAAGTCGTTTCTCCCCCCTCCATCGTCAAAATAACCCGTTTATTGAGGTTTTTAGAAATATCACGAACTAGCTTAGGGTAACGGTCAAAAACATACGAAATAGGGAGCATCCGCATCGACATAATGAGGTCTTGAAGCTGTTCGGTGAGGCGGTTGATAAAGGTATATTTCTCCATAATCGCCCGTTTTACCCCTTCATGGCTCATCGAATGCACGCCATCAGCCAAATACGGAAGGGAATTTTTAGCCACCAATAGCTCCCCTACGACATTCATCAAATGATCGATAGACTCTTGTTCGATTTTAACCGTTTTGCCGATAACACTTTTTTTAATACCACCACTATGAAGTTCCGACTCCCCTTTTACCTCTTGGTGGGGGGAAGTAGCTACATTTTTATTACTTGGTGATACCGATGGACTTGACACATTGGAGGGTTCTATCACCTCCATTTTTTGGGGAGTAGGGATCACAGGTAGGGATACAACAGAGCTAAAGGGGGGGGTAGAAGCCTCGTGTACATCGACCTCTTTTTTTGATGCGGATTGAACCTCTAGTCCCAGTTCCTGTCGCAACCACGTCATCATCGTCTCTTTGGAATTAAACTCCGAGGGCATCGTCTTGTAATACGCCCGAAGATTATTATCAAGCAACCCTCTAACACGATTGGTAACATCCTCTTCATCGAGCCATTCAAGTGCTTGAAGTTGTTGTTTCAAAATCAATTGAAGCCGTTCTTGAGCATTACGATCAAGCGTTACCTCCAAACAACCCCCTTCTTGAACCTCTTCTTGAGCCATTTTTTCGATGTGCGTCGTCGCTACCTCCTCGTCACAAAACATCGGATCGTAAACATAGACACCCCCTTGAGGTAACTGTCCCAAAAAGGATTTTAAATAACCAAGATCACTTTTTTCAACCATACCAACAATATCCACTAGACGATGAAGCTGTGCACTTTGAAGGGTGTCTTTTCCAATAAGGGGCAATGTGTTGGTGATTTTTTGAACCATTGCAGCTGTGTTTTTTTTATCGATTTCAGTCGTACATTCAAAAGTAAGCTCTTTAAGAAGGTCAAGGATATGTCCACTCTCCCCTTCCTTAATGGTCAACAACGTGACAATATCAAGAGGATAAAAAGTCAACTCATCAACAAAGTTGAACAGTGCATCGCTAATCTCTTCGTAGGTAGCATAAATAAACGCCGTCATACTCAATTTCAGCAATAACCCATCTGGATCATCTAACCCTGAAAGCAATGACTTAGCACTGTTCTCAGACATACACGAATAGACGCCAACTACTTTGTCTCCCAAAAGCGAAAGGGTATACACAGGATCATTTCCATACACCATACACGATTCATCGATGTCGAGTACAACAGCATAAAGCTGTTCTTTTAAACAAAATGGTTCATCAATCTCTCCATGTTTAAAAGGGATTGGCTGCGAAAATGTTCGTAAAAAGGACATCGGAAGATTTACAATAGCATCAACATCACGGTGCACCCTAAATGGGCAGCTCCACTTTTGCACCTCGATGGTTTTCCCCATTAAGCTACTAAGCTCTTGAGAAATAGCATCGATACGGGATTCATCCGCTTCAACAATATCCCCACTCTCTTCCGCTGCTTCAATTAGATTTACCACCTCATCAAATGCGTTAAATAAGGATTCAACCATCTCTTCTCTAAAAGCAATCTTTCCAGCACGGAGCATATCAAGAAGATCTTCCGCATGATGGGTAATGCGCTTAACCGCTTCAAATCCCACAATTCCAGATCCCCCTTTTAGGGTATGTGCCGCACGAAAGACGGAGTTGAGAAGCTCAGGGTCATCCCCTCCAATTTTATCAATATTTTGATCGATAAAAGCGAGGTTCTCTCTAGCTTCAAGTAAAAATTGTTCGAGTAGCGGGTTCACATTGTCTCCTTTATATACACCGATGAAGTAAAGCTTGTTGTTTTATTATCATTAAATTTTGAGCAATAACTGTAGATACCCTTTGAGAACATCTGGCTTAATCGGTTTAGTTTCAAAAAGGTTAGCCCCCATTTTGAACGCCTCAAGCTTATCCGTCGCTTCTTCTTGCGTTGTAATCATTATAACAGGGGTCATTTGCTTTTGCGGTTGCTTGCGAAGTTCACTCACAAAAGAGTACCCATCCATTACAGGCATATTCACATCCACAAGATAAAGATCAATCTCACTACTCAATGTTTTTTCAAGAGCTTCCATCCCATTTTCTGCTTCAATTACCGTGACCCCTAAATCCTTCAGAATTGACCCATGATAACTTCGTACCGTTTTTGAATCATCGACTACCATAACCGTTGCCATACTATTGCTCCTAAAAAAACTCTACGCCATCATCATTCTGATGGTGCGTTTTTCCGCCAAAAGCGGAGTGCTTCTCCCTTGCTCTTTCAAGTATCGAAGTCACGTTATCATCCATTTCATCCAAACGCACCTCTTTGTCATTTAAATGCCCTTGCATTGCTTCAATTGCTTCCATCGTTGCACCAAGCTGTTGCGCAATAATATCTTGGTATTGCATCACTTCGAGTATCTCATCATCAAGATGAAGAGAGTTTTTTTCAATAAATTTCATAAACTGAAGATGCCCCTCCTTCGTCAATCCAACCACTTCAGCTTCTACACTTTTAATATGTTCCAACAATCCATTGAGTGTTTGTAAAGCCTGCATGGGTTATGCTAGCCGTAAAACCCGAGCAATTGCTTGCTTAAGTTGCGCAGGATTAAACGGCTTTACAATCCACCCTGTCAATCCAAGTGCTTTTCCTTGCTGTTTTAGCTCATCTCGAGTCTCTGTTGTCAACATTAACACAGGTGTCCGTCCTGTAGCTGGAAGTTTACGCAATGCTTGCAAAAATTCAAATCCATTCATAACGGGCATATTCATATCGGTAATAATCAAATCAGGTATCATCCCCCCTTGAATTTCACGTAACGCATCCGTTGCACTTAAATATTGTTTTACATCGATGGGCATTGAATCAGTCACCATCCGTGTAGAGGCAAGAGCTGTTTCAGAATCATCAACAAATATAACTAATGGCATTTTTTTATTCTCCTATTTTTGATAAATGAGTGTAGACTCAATTTTTTTTGCTTTAAAGACCGACGTTATGCGGCTCATATATTCAGCATGTCCAAGCAAGACATATCCACTTGGATTGACCATATCATAAAAAGTCATGGCAACCTCTTTTCTGCTGGCATCATCAAAGTAAATCAACATATTGCGCGAAAAAATAACATCAAATTTACCCAATTGACGCATTTGCATTTTATCAAATACATTGGCAACTTTGAAGTCAACTGTCCCTATCAAATCGTCAATGAGCTCATATCCCAATGTCCGTTTTTTAAAATTCTTTGCCAATACTTTGGGAGGGATAGCGTGAACCGAACGCTCCGAATATTTGGCTGCTTTGGCTTTGGCGATGACGGTACTGTCGATATCGATACCAACGACTTCAATATCTCGATCTTCAATGAGGCGTCCCTCTTCAAGAAGGTGTAAAATAATTGAATAAGGCTCTTCACCCGTGGAACACGGAGCACACAAGATACGAATAGTCTGTTGGCGGGGTCTAAGTGCATGCAACTCAGGTAAAATACGATTAACCAACACTTCAAACTGCTCTTTTTCACGGTAAAAATAGGTCTCGTTCACGGTGACAGCATTCATCAGTTCCTGAAATTCTGTCCCATCTTTATCCTCAAAACGGAGGGTATAAAAATATTTACGAAACGAATCTATCCCAATAACTTTAGCACGATTATCAATATATTTCGCTAATTTATCAAAATGTTTATCCGCTTCTAAAAATATCCCCGTCTTACGATAAATATATTCCCCTATTTTTCCAAAATCAATATTGGATAAAAGGTACCCCATCTTCTACCCCCGAATACTGCGAATAGCATTATCAACGGCAAACTCAACGTATGGATCGTTGAAACGGCTTTTAACATTCTCAAGTAAAGGAATATCCCCTATTTCTCCGATTTCTGACATATAGTCTACCGCCGTCATTGCCACATTAATGTCATTCTCATGCTCAAGAAGTTCACATAACATTTCACGTGATTCCGCAAAAGTGACATCCCCAAGAACATTAATAGCAAAAATACGAAGATCACGATCATTCCCAATAAGGAATTTAACAATGTAATATTTAATAGCGTCCCCATAACTTTGAAGTATGGTAATCCCAAAATTACGAATATAGGCATTGCGTACTTTTAATAAATCCATCACCGACTCAATAGGAGCACTTTTGGGATCAATACTGCTAAGTACGGATGCAATATAACTTGCCATATCTTTATGAATGTAAGGGCTATCAATCAGAAGTTCGACTAGCTTCTCTCCACCCCCTTCAAACTGAGGCATCTGATCCACGGCGTATCTTTGGGCATCAAAATTATCTTTTTGATCCAAATAATATTCAAGCGCCTCCTCCAATGTTTCAAGATCGGGGAATTCCTCTATACGGGGTAAGTTGTGTATTTTTACCAGTGCCATCTATGCCCCCTAACGCAATGTTTGCAATGCTTTCAAGATTTTTGGAAATGCTAATTGTTGACATACTCCACCCCGCTCATATGCTTCTCTTGGCATCCCGTATACGGTGGCGGTCTCTTCGCTCTCACCGATGGTAAAACCACCAGCTTTTTTAATCTTCACCATCCCCTCTGCGCCATCATCACCAATTCCCGTCAACAATACCGCTGTAATTTGCTCACCCGAAAAGACTTTTAGTGCGCTCTCAAACATCTCATCCACGCTAGGCTGAAAGAAACGATTATTCTTCCCTTTCTCTTCGCGTATCACTATCTTGCCTGTCACTTTTTTGGCAAAATGGAGGTGAATTCCCCCTCGTGCAATATACACTATCCCATTGGAAAGCTCCAAATGATCTTTACACTCTACGACGGGCAAAAGGCTTACCTTATCCAACCGTGTTGCAAATGCCGCCGTAAACTGTTCTGGCATATGCTGTACAATACATACCGCATAAGGGAAATCTTTTGGTAATGATCGGCATATTTGCTCAATCAATCCAGGGCCTCCTGTTGATGAGCCAATCAATAAAATCTTCGTCACATTACCCGAAACAGTAGTAGCACTACCCTCTTCACTAGGACGCACACGTTCTCGAACGGCTACAGGACGCTCCCGTTGCGCAGGACGACGAGCGATGGTTTTTAGGCGACGAGGAGAGATACGACTAAGAGATTGAACTTTTTGGAGAATATCATCACGGTTTTCAGCCTTACCAACATTCATTGTCCCTGGTTTAGCAATATAATCAACAGCACCCAAATCAAGGGCTTCCATCGTAATTCCTGCACTCTGGGTTGTTAACGAGCTGATCATTAAAATAGGAGTTGGACGTACTTGCATAATTTTTTCAACTGCTGTCAGTCCATCCATTACGGGCATATTGATATCCATTGTAATGACATCATACTGTGTATCGGTCGCTTTTTGAACCGCTTCAGCACCATTACGCGCCGTATCAATCTCAAATCCTAAGGTTTGAATAATTTCCGTTAACTGTTTGCGAACCAATGCGGAATCATCAGCAATTAATACTTTTTTCATTTCACCCCTTTGATAAGTTTCGAGATATCCGGATTAAAGAGAAGAACTAACCGTCTCCCCTCATCAAGATGAAGGATATGAGAAAACGTCTCCCCTTCACTGTCATCTTTATGCATCTGTTCATGAGAAATCCCCATAACGTCACTTACCATATTAACAAAAAATCCCACTCTCCCTTGAGACGTATGGCAGATAATGATTTTTTGATCTTCACCCACAGGAGGGGATATTCCCAACCGTTTGTATAAAGAACCAATCGTCACGATTTGTCCCCGAATATTAATCACCCCATCGACCATTTCAGGGGCATTGACGACAGGCGTAACAAGGGTCATATCGATAATTTCAGCAACCTCTTCGATATTAAAAGCATATTCTTCATTTCCAAGTCGGAAAATAACCACTTCCATACTTTGAAGTTTTTTCTCCTCAGTACCAACGACTTCATTGGTCACAATTAATTCCTCATTTTGAAGTAAAATTGCATCAATCAACTCTACCCCAATAAGTGAAATCAATCTCTCTCCATGTTTGATGATCCCAAAAGTTTGATTGGCATCCCTTCGGTCATGAATAGTATCAAAATCACTATGAGAAAATTCGTGAATATCCACAATTTCATCAATAATAAGCCCTAAAGTTTTCCCCTGTCGCTCTACAATCATAATTCTATTTTTGTCACTGATATGGGGAGTCACCTCAGAAAAACGGCGTAAATCCGCAACGACAATAAGTTCATTACGAAGAAGCATCACCCCCTCTATCTCGGGATTTGCCCCTGCAATAGGGGTGATGGCAATGTTCGTATGTAAAATCTCACGAAGATTGTCAATCAATATCGCATATTCCGCCATTCCCATTTTAAAAACAAGATAACGCTCATGGCTTTGGACAACACGCTTAATATCTGTAGCAACTTTTTCACTTACACTTTGAGATTCTACGGTTACTTTATGAATACACCGTATGGCATATTCCAAATCAACCACTTGAATAAGCTCATCTCCATGATGAACAATCGCAATAATCGCCTCTTCAGACGCATCCAAATATTCAATCTTATCGGGACTTATTCCCAAAGAAACACCCACTTCATCGACTAATAACGAGAGTGTATTCAGTGGAGAAACAAGCGTAACGACACGATTCTTTTGGGAATTACCTTCGCAAGCAGAAAGACCAAGCAATAAATTAAAGTCCAAGACAGTAACGATGTCCCCACCAACCGCACACAATCCGTGCACTTGAGGAGGGCTTAATACCAATGCCGTAATATCTGGAACACGAAGAATTTGACCAATATAAGAGGTGGAGATGCCAAAAGAGATACCACCATGACGTACTATCAAGATTTCTTCGATAAGCATCAAGATTACCCTTGTTGAAGTTCATCAGCCATAACAGCAAGCTCTTCAACTCCCTCCGAAATATGGTTGACCGTTTCGATAATCAGCTCACTTGCTTTACGTGATTCTTGGGCATTTCGAGCAGAGAGTTCGACTGCTTTTTGGATCTCACTAATTCCGATAAGTCCTTGATTTAACCCTTCGATATTTTGATCATTAATCGTTTTAAGTCCTGTAAAACGGTCTAAAAGGTCAATCAACATACTGGTAATTTTATCAATTTCGTGAACAAGAGCAGTGATTTGCTCTTTTTCCCCCTCTTGATTGACCAAAAGTTTCAACCACTCCGTACGTACCATATCAATTTCAGCATTCATCGATTCAATAGTATCGTTAATTTTTTCCGTATTGGACTCCGAATCTTTGGCAAGATTACGAATATCAGCACTAACAACGGCAAACCCTTTACCAAAATCCCCCGCCCGCGCTGCTTCAATCGAACCACTAATGGCTAACATATTAAGCTGAATAATACTGTTAGAGATACTTCCTACGGTTTTATCAACATTGCGGGTCTCTTTGACGATCACATCCAGCTCACCGCTAGCGGAGCCCCCTTCTGTCATAGAAGCACTAAAATCGTTGCCGATTCCCGTCATTTGCCCTTTAACTTCAGCAAAAGAGACTTTGAGTAAATCAAAATTACGACGGGCGATTTCAATTAATTTACTGATATCTTTAGAGGCGTGAACCCCTTGTTCAAAGAGTTCTTTATTGGTAATAGCGCTTTGGTTCGTCGATTGCGATGCCGCTTCGATTTGGTTGAGCCCTGAGGTGACCTCTTTGAGAGAACTTTGAATATCATCCATTGAAGAGCTAATCGCATCGGCAGATGCCGCAATCTCTTCGGCTGATTTCATGGTATCCGTAGAGTACTTAAGCTCTTCGGAGAGATTGTTAAGCTCTTTAATATCCTCTTCTGTTTGTACCAATGAATTGCTTTGCATTTCAATACTGTTAAGCGTTTTTTCTACCGAACGGGCTATCTCACTTGACGCATCAGCGATGTCTTTGCTCCCATCACTAATTTGAGCAATAGCTTGGCTGAGGCTTTGGGTGTAACTGCTCATACTGCGTGCCGCTTCAACCGAATAGACCGCAATTTTCGTCAGCTCTTCCATCTTGAAACTAAGAGCACTTCCACGCCCCCCTGTTTGTTCGATAATATTGGTCGTTGCATTGATACTTTTGATGATATTATCGATACTTTCTTGGATTTTATTGACCAAACGGGAGATGAAATCGGCATTTTTTTCCGATTCTCCTGCAAGGGCACGTGTCTCATCGGCGACCACTGCGAACCCTTTTCCATGTTCTTTTGCACGGCTTGCTTCGATGGCTGCATTGAGGGCGAGAAGATTGGTTTGATCGGCAATTTTTGCAATAAATCCAACCGCCTCTCCAATATTTTCAGAAGAACGCTTAAGCTCTTCCGATTTTTTGGAGGAGGTTTTAGCCACATTAACCGCTTTTGCCATTCGCTCTACCGAAGTATTAATCGTCCCTACCGATGCCATAATATTATCCCCAGCAGCCAGCGTTGAAGAGATCACGGTGTCAATGCTAGAGGTCATTCGCCCAATATTGGAGCTAATCGAACGGACATTTTTAAGGGCTTGTTCACTTGCCCCACTATTCTCTTCGGCTGCTGTAGCAATTTGCTCCATCGAGCTTTTGAGCTGTTCAATCGCACTCACACTCTCTTGCGCATTATCCAAAATGGTTGTTGCCACCCCTGCGATACTCTCTGAAATTTGTTGTTGCTTTGCCAATGTACGCTGACGGCGCTTATCGGGTCCCATCCCTGCTACTGCCATGGGTGCAGATTCTCCTCGTCTAACTAATGCCATAATCTCTCCTTAGTCCAATGTTGCGTAAAGTGCTTCTGATTTTTTAATATCGTCACGTGAGGGTTTGATACGAATAGAGACGTATTTTACATTTCCATTTTTATCGGTTGAGCGCAAGACGGTGGCGTATACCCAGTAGTATCCTCCCCCTTTTCGGGCATTTTTTACAAATCCTGTCCAAAAGCCTTTGCTTTGAACATCTTCCCAGAGTGATTTAAAAGCAGCACGAGGCATATCAGGATGTCGAACAATATTATGCGGATTACCAAGTAAATCCGTCGCCTTCCATCCTGCCACTTTGGCAAATGAATCACTTACGTAGGTAATAATCCCTTTTTCATCCGTCTCCGATAATAAATATAAATCGTCGTATAGCACCTCGCCGTCGTCTAAAAACGTCAACCCTCCGCTATGCGCCGTATCATCTGTTTTCGCCATAATGTACCCTCCGTCATAATCCCTATAATTGAGAGTAGCATAACGTTACATCTCTAAATACAAACTGAAAATTAAATCGTTAAAACAGTTTTTAATCCCTTTTCTTAAAATAATTTATTAAAAAAAAGTTATAATTCATCCTTATTGATCTGCTGACACCAATCATCCTATTTTCCAAAGGAATAAAATGAAAAAATTACTTCTAATTGGTACCTTACTTGCCACCTCTTTGAGTGCTTTTTCCACCACCAATATTCAGTACCTCTATGGTAATTTTGAAGGTCCAACATTTTTGGATACCCAAAGCGGTGCCAAACAAACGCTAACCGCAGAGCACTATCGCACATGGGACTATGGAGATCTATTCACCTTTGCCGATTACACCTACGCCAAAAATGGTCTTCAGTTTACAAATGAGAAAAATGACCTCTACGGAGAAATATCACCCCGTATTAGCCTTAATAAAGTCGGTGAATTTGCAACCTCGAATGGGTTAATCAAAGAGTATTACACCTCTTTTCAGTATAACGGCTCCAATACCTATCACGCATGGCTGTATGGCGGAGGGGTTGATCTCAATCTCCCAAAATTTAGTGTTTTTGGACTCAATGTGTATCGAAAAATCCAAAACATCGGGGAGGATACCTATCAGCTCTCGGCGAATTATTATCTTCCCCTGAGTGATCGATGGCATTTTGAAGGGTTTGTGGATTGGACAACTGTTGATTTTACGAGTCAAAATCAGTTGTTATTTACTCTCCCACCAAGTATGGGACTATCTAAAGGAAAAATAGAAGTAGGGACAGAGTGGCACTACTATCATGAGAACCGTTACCACACGAATAACGATGTTTTTCAAGCAATGATTAAATATCGATGGTAAAAAGAGTCTCTACTCTTTTTGCATCACCGCCCACACAAAACCGCCCAAACCACCAGCAACGACGATCACTAAAAACCCTACTTGAACCCAATCCATTCCATTCATGATATCACCTCGTTCAAATCTTTTTCTTTGAGTTGTCCACACGCTGCACTAATATCCAACCCTTTGGAGTCGCGTATCGTACACAACACTCCATGCGTCGTCAAATATTCTTGAAACTTCACCATATCCCCTCTCGTAGGACGACCATAATCAGACCCCTCATACGGGTTAAAAAAGATAAGATTGACTTTGGCTTTAATCCCATGCAACAGCTTGACCAACTTTTTCGCTGAGCCCAAATCATCATTTTTATCTTTGATGACCAAATACTCAAACATCACCCGTTTACGCGTATCAATCGGGAACCGTTTTACTGCATCAATAATCGAGGCAATATTATAAGCTTTGTTCATCGGTATGAGTTCGCTTCGCAATTCATCATCCACCGCATGAAGCGAAATAGCAATATGAACTCCCAAATCCATTTCCCCAAGCTTATCGATTTTGGTACTCAAACCACTCGTGGAGACCGTTTGCCGTTTCCCTGAAATAGAAAGCCCCTCTTCATCTTTGAAAATCGTAATCGCTTTGGCAAGATTGTCCAGATTATCCAGCGGCTCCCCCATCCCCATATAGACGATATTAAGACGCTTTGACGCTGCTAACCCATTGTCTGCTTTGACGGCAAGTACCTGTGCGACAATCTCCCCAGCACTGAGATCACGGCTAAAGCCCCCCTTAGCCGTGAGACAAAAGGTACACCCTACCTTGCACCCCACCTGCGTCGAAACACACACCGTATAGCGCGCTTCATTTTCAACATTTCCCTCGTCGTCGATAGACTCATCTTTCATTTTGAGCCATACTGTCTCGACTGTTTTACCATCACTAAGTTCAAAAAGATACTTGATCGTCCCATCGGTAGAACATTCCTTACGGGCAATCTTGAGGGGCATAATCTCATACTTTTGCGCCAACTCTTCTCTCATCGCCTTGGGGAGATTTTGCATCGTATCAAAACTTGTCGCATATTGATGATAAATCCACCCCCATATTTGTTTGGAGCGAAACGAGGGTTTGACCAATGCTGCAAGTTCTGCTTTGCTATAATCAAGGATAGAGGGTTTAGACATGAAGGGCACTCCGCTTTTGTAGATGTTGGGTTAATAATTCTTTGGCTTTCTCATGATGGGCAAGAAAGTCTCTATGGGCATTGCTATCACAATAGTTCGTCACACAAAATACCCCACCAGCAGGAATATTAAACTCCTGTGCAACTCGCATCACACTAAAGAATTCCATATTTTCGATTTCCAATCCAAGAGAACGAAATTGCATCATGGCATTTTCACTGGTCGTAATATAATTGGAAGAATTTACCATAATATCTTTCAGATTTTGCGTTTGACTAGAGACGACATTATCAATAGGGGTATACCCGCTCCCACTCAAAAATCCCACCTCAATATTCGCCGCCGTTTTTGATTCGACAATCTCAAAAATAGCGTGTTTCCCATAACTCCCCGCACTCCCCACAAAGAGAATAAATTCAGGTTTATCAAACAAACACAATCGCGTAAGGTTCATAGCACTCTCGACTAACCCCACCCCAATAGGAAGGGCGAAGTCGAATGTTTCGTTGTTACCGGCACATAAAATCATAACCTCACCGCAATCCCATTAGCACTCAAATACCGCTTCAAATCCATAATATCAATCTCTTTATAGTGAAAAATGCTCGCTGCCAATGCCGCATCGGCACCGTGATCGAAAGCGTCTTTGATATGCTCCATCGTTCCCGCACCTCCGCTAGCAATGACAGGAACATTCACGGCACGACTGATTTGTTCCGTGATGGAGAGGTCAAATCCCGCTTTCGTCCCATCGGCGTCCATTGAGGTGAGAAGAATCTCTCCTGCACCGCGATCCACGACCTCTTTCGCCCAATCGAGGGCATTGATCCCCGTATCAACGCGTCCACCGTTGAGATAGACGTTCCATTGATCTCCTGTACGTTTAACATCAATAGCGACAACGATACACTGGCTTCCAAACCGCTTCGCCCCTTCGTCGATAAAAATGGGACGTTTAATCGCAGCGGAATTAATACTCACCTTGTCACATCCCACGTTTAACAGTCGATAAATATCATTAAGTTCTCGTATCCCCCCACCCACAGTAAGGGGGATAAAGACCTCACGGGCGACTTGCTCCACGATATGAACAATCGTGTCACGCTCTTCATGCGATGCGGTAATATCGAGAAACGTCAACTCATCCGCCCCCTCATCATTGTACCGCTTTGCCACTTCCACAGGATCCCCTGCATCTTTGAGCCCGACGAAATTGACCCCTTTTACAACACGACCATCTTTTACATCCAAACACGGAATAATCCGCTTTGCAAAGTATTCCATTCGTAAAACTCCCTTGCCTAATTATCACAATTATAGTCCAGCATCACTTAACCCCCTATTTGATTTTTTATCTTAATACTTAATTAACCCTTTCTTAGATATACTTTATCCAATGCAAAAAAGTACTACTAAAGCCAAAAAAAGATTTGGTCAAAATTTTTTACGTGATGAGAGTGTTTTATCTCAAATCATCCAATCGATGCCCCTTACCCCTCACCGCATTGCGGAAATCGGGCCTGGATTAGGTGATTTAACTAAATATTTAGTTGATGTCAAAAGTGTTACTGCTTTTGAGGTCGATACCGACTTGTGCAAGCATTTACAGCACCATTTTGCCGATGTCATCGCTACCAATAAACTCACACTCCAATGCGGAGATGTGTTGGAAACTTGGAAGAGTGAGCTTTTGGATGAACCGTATGATTTAGTGGCGAATCTGCCCTATTACATTGCGACGAATATCATTCTAAAAGCCCTCGCTGATCCGGCGTGTAAAAATATGCTTGTCATGATTCAGCGTGAAGTGGCGGAGAAGTTTTCCGCCACACCCAATGAGAAAGCTTTTGGAGCACTCAGCGTAATAGCTCAAAGCGTGGCAGACATAGAAATTGTCCTCCATGTTCCGCCAACCGCATTTGAGCCTGCTCCCAAAGTCGATTCTGCCGTACTGCTCATTTCAAAACGGACGAATCGTAATGATGAAGGGTTTGAAGACTTTTTACGTGTTGCCTTTACACAGCCACGAAAAACCCTCAATAAAAATCTCACGGCATGCTATGATGGAGACTCTTTGACTCGTGCGTTTGAAACACTTGGCCTAGAAAAAACCATCCGACCTCATCAGCTTCGCACCTCTGACTTTCACCAGCTCTACGCCCTTTTACAATAGCCTCTTTTTTAGGCTCAAAACTGCGAGAGAGTTCCGTTTCAATTTAACAAAATACCAAATTAGTGTATAAGGATATTTCTATGGCTGATGATATGACCCAAGAAGGGGAGCACCCCCAAACCGAAACCCGCGAAAGACGACCCAATAACAACCGTCGCCCTTTTCGCCCACGCAATGACACCAAGGGTGAGGGGGAAAACAGTACAGAACGCAATGAGCGTCCTCGGGAGGAAAACCGCTCTCCACGTCAAGACAGCCGTCCCCCACGCACGGAGAGTCGTCCGCCACGTACGGACAACCGTCCCCCACGTACCGATAATCGCCCTCCTCGCACGGACAACCGCCCGCCACGTACCGACAATATGGTCGTACGTGAGGGTGAAAGTGCCACCAATTTGGCAACGGAGAGCGAGAACCGTCCATCACGTGATCGTAGCAATCGGGGTCGTCGTGGTTCACCCGCCACCCCTATTGACAATAACCTCCGTGATTTTGTCCTCCAAAACCAAGAGGCACATAAAAACCGTCTAAATCCTCACTTCAAGCTTGATCTTGAAAACAGTGAAAAGGTACGTATTACCCCATTGGGTGGTTTGGGTGAAATCGGTGGAAACATTACTGTCATCGAAACCGAACACGAAGCGATTATTATTGACATCGGGATGAGTTTCCCCAGTGAAGAGATGCACGGTGTTGATATTCTCGTCCCTGATTTCACCTATTTACGTGAAATTCGTAAGAAAATCGTCGCCGTTATCATCACACACGCTCACGAAGATCATATCGGTGCCGTACCCTATTTTTTCAAAGAGATGCAATTTCCTATCTATGGAACCCCTCTTCCTCTTGCGATGATCGGCAATAAATTTGACGAACATCATATGCGTGAATACCGTCGCTATTTTAACCCTATCGTCAAACGTCAAGTGTATAAAATCGGGAAAGATTTCGAAGTGGAGTGGATGCATATGACCCACTCGATCATTGACTCCTCATCATTGGCGATCACAACAAAAGCGGGAACCATCATCCATACAGGTGACTTTAAAATCGACTTCACCCCTATCGATGGGTATACAGCGGACATTCATCGCCTCGCTCACTATGGTGAAAAAGGGGTATTGTGTCTCTTAAGTGACTCAACCAACTCTTACAACAAAGAGTGGACACCAAGTGAGCTTACCGTTGCAAGCGGATTTGACCGTATTTTTGCCAAGGCTGAGGGACGTATCATTATGTCCACCTTTAGCTCGAATATTCACCGTGTCTACCAAGCGATCCAATACGGTCTTAAATACAACCGTAAAGTATGTGTCATCGGGCGTTCAATGGAGCGAAACCTTGAAGTGGCGATGCAATATGATTACATCAAACTCCCCAAGAATATCTTTATCGACGCCGAAGAGGCGAACCGTATGAGTGATAAAGATGTCCTCATCGTCACCACAGGAAGCCAAGGGGAGCCAAGCTCTGCTCTCTTTCGTATGTCCATTGGGGAACACCGTCATATCAAAATCAAGCCCACTGATTTGATCGTCCTCTCCGCACGTGCGATTCCAGGGAATGAGGGTTCCATTTCAGGAATGCTCAATTATCTCCAACGTGCAGGGGCAAAAGTAGCCAATGATCGTGACATTCACGTATCGGGTCACGGAAGCTTAGAAGAGCAAAAACTGATGCTACGTCTCACCAATCCGAAATTTTTCCTCCCTGTTCATGGTGAATACAACCACATTATGAAACACCGTGATACGGCTATTTTGTGCGGTGTTCCTGAGCGTAATATCCTCCTTATGTCCGATGGTGACTGTATTGAGGTAAGCAGCAAGTTTATGCGTAAAGCCAAAACGGTGAAAACAGGTAAAACCTATATCGATAACCAAAACAACCACCAAATTGAAGATGATATTGTTATCGATCGTCAAAAAATGGCAAGTGAAGGGATGGTTATGCTAGTCGCTCAAGTCGGAGCTCACGATTCACGTCTCCTCTCCAAGCCACTCGTTACGAGTTTTGGTCTCGTAGCGGATCGTAACGATAAAGCGTTTGCTTCTGAAATGGAAGATGTTCTCGAACACTTCCTTCTCAATCTCAAACCAGGGCTTATTGAAAACCCCAAAGCGTTGGAGAATGATCTACGTCAAGTAGTGCGTAAACATATTTATCGCAAAATGAAAAAATATCCTCTTATCGTTCCTCACGTTTTCGTGATGTAAAGACGCTTTTGGCGTCTTCTCACTTGTACACTTTTAACCCCTTCTTCGCTATACTCTCTTAAAATTATTTATTAAAGAATTTACTATGAAAGTAACTCTACAACATTTTACCCCCCTTGTCATCTGCTCCGACGCTATACGCACGTGTTGGCAAAGTTTTGATAAAAGCGATAACGGCGGCGACATTGACCGTGCATTGATAGACCGTGTCGGCAATAAATTCAAACACGCCTCGACGTTAGAACACATCGTCTACAACTTCTATATTGAAGGAATTAGCCGGGCACTGCTCCAAGAGCTTGCACGTCACCGTATGGCAAGCTTAAGCGTTAAAAGTACCCGTTATACTCTCAAGGAACTCAAAGACGAGGAGCCGTTTTCCCTCGACGACAAAGAGCGTCCCAAAAAGTATCTAACAATGACCGGTGTTGAACTGGTGGATGAAATGAGCATACGTGCCCTCGAAAACCTCCGAACTGTACTCGTCGCAGGTATCAGTAATGACCGTGCAAAATACTGTCTCCCTGAAAGCTATAAAACGGAGCTGACATGGACGATCAATGCCCGTTCACTTCAAAACTTTATCTCACTGCGAAGTGATAAAGCGGCACTGTGGGAGATTAGAGATCTAGCTAACCTTGTCTACAACAGCCTTCCTGAAGATCATCGCTATTTGTTCGAAAATTCACTCAAAGAGGAGCAGTAACATGAAAAAATGGGGATTATTTACAATCATAGCACTAAGCATAGTGGGAGTTGGGTGTGCCCAAAAACAGTTTACTATCAATGGTTTAATCTGCCCAGCAGGTCATAGTGACGAGCTTATCAAAGCTGATTTTGAAGAGTGCCATTATTATGACCTTGATGCCATTGCGAAAGCATCACGCGCTCCAATTACGATTGAGTGTCAAAAATGTTTGGAAAGTAAAGGGTATAAAATCGAGAAGTAAGCTAGAAAATAGGAGACTTTACCCCGAAAGAGGTGAAGCGTATCCAAAAGAGCAAGAGCTCTTTTGGTACGAGGTTTAGTTATGCTAATGCTGCTTTGGATTGAACGGTAAGGGCAGTGAATGCACCTGCGTCGTTCATAGCCATATCAGCAAGAATTTTGCGATCAAGCTCGATGTTAGCACGTTTAAGACCGTTCATGAAATTTGAGTAGTTCATACCGTTCAAGCGACATGCCGCATTGATACGAATAATCCACAATTTACGAAATTCACGTTTTTTCTGTTTGCGATCACGGAACGAGTAGTACATACTACGCTCTAATTGCTCTTTCGCTTTACGGAAATGCTTATGTCTTCCGCTATAGAAACCACGTGCAAGTTTCAAGACTTTTTTATGACGTCTGCGTCTTACAACACCTGTTTTTACTCTTGGCATATTTTTCCTTTCTTTACCCGATTCATTTTAGAATTTAATGAATAGGTGCCGCTTGGCGGACTTGCCCAGCTTTTACTGGAGAATTAAATGATTGAGGCTAAAATTAGCGTACGATCATCTTTTTGATGTTTTTCGCATCGACAGCAGCAACAACTTTTGGTGTTTTTTGCCCACGACGAGTCCCTGCATCTTGTTTGGTCAAAATGTGACTGCGAAATGCTGTCCCACGTTTGAGAGTGCCGTTTTTCTTCACTTTGAAGCGTTTTACCGCCCCTTTGACTGATTTCATTTTTGGCATCGACTTGATCCTTTTGCAAAAATTCTCTGAACGAGACGCGGATTATACCACAAAAAAGCTTTTAATTACCACATCGTGATTTATCAAAGAAGTGCGATTTCCCAATTCGTTTATCGGCATAATTGCTAACAGAACTACCTACACCTGTCGCAGGTTGAAGAAAACCGCCACCTCGGGTTTGTTTGACGCTATAGTCTTGTAGATAAACTTCTACTTTTTTGCCGACAAATCCTTTGACGACTCCCTCGAATTCGATGATAAAGCTCTCTTTTCGAGATGCATTGAAAAAAGCATCCGCTAAAAAGTTTCCTGAAGATGTACTAGTATCCCAAGCTTCACGGTGATGAACTGTTTCACCAATTTCGCACTTTCCAAGTTCCAAAAATTTCTTTGCTTCATTGTATGCTTTCTTATCTATTTCAGCTTTTTTCTTTTTGCACTCTTTTTCATCTGCACAAGCTACAACCAGTTTGTCGTCTTGCCACAAGCCTGACTCAACCTTTCCATCAGTATAAGTCGTTTTAACAAAACCATCGAGTTTTCCTTCTTTAAACTCTCCTTCGATAATTTTATCTTTACGTTTTTTTACCCCATACCCATTTCTGTAACTACCTTCATCATAATTATCTGAAAAAGGATAAAACATTTTCCCTTTAATTGGCACCCCTTCTTTCATTTCACCTTTAAATATTCCTACAACTTCATCCCCTGTTTTGGTCCTATTTCTCCAAGTAAAATAATTATGATAAGTAATAGTTTGTGTACCAAATCCTTCTGCCCGCATTACATCCCCTTCGCCCTTTACACACGAACCGGACCAAGATACTATTCTATCCATCCCATCCCAACCTTTTGAAAATTCATTATCATCAATATATGAATAACATCCATTAGAATCTGGATACACAGTTGCATTTGCCCATGTCACGCCGATTAAGGCTATTAGTAAAATTTTGAGTCCTGTTGTTTTCATGTTGTTTTTCCTTATCTTATGTTCGCATAAACTGATTCATAACCCTTTTGGCGCGCCAAATATATCCGATGTCGTCCATCTGTTATGCCGTATGGAGATCCACTATCAAGGGTGATTGGGTCGCTTGAAGAGTTCAAAACCTCCTCAAATGACGAGTAGCCGTTTTCGAGGGTGTTCAATCTGTTTGAATCCAGTTCACTTCTTGAAACTTCCCGAATATCCGAAAGTGATACATTTTGTCGTGACATTTATTTACCCTCCATATTTTAAAAATGCTATGAGATTTCCAAAACCCCGTCGTAATGTCCCAAGAGACAAAGTATCCGCCACCGAACTACCAAAACGGCGAGGCATTAATCCCGCCAATATCAATGTCGCAGGAAGTCCGAGTAACTGAAGAACGCTAATCATCCCACCTGCCGCAATCCACAAAATACACCCCATCACAAAAAATGGAAGCCGAAATATCACGCCCATCTTATTGCGCTATTCCAACTATGACTTGACCACAGTTAGGACATACATTATCATTTTTGCTGGAATACCATGTCCAAGAACATCGGCACACAAATTTATATCTTGCCATCCTCAACCCCTTTAATTCTTATTTAAGATTTTACTAACCTCTATAGCTTCCATCGAAATTTTGGCATGTATAGCTGGCAAAGCCTTTGATTCCGTGATAAGTACATCCGCCGAAATACTTACTCCCCGTTTGGTTTGTGCCTACCCAGTAATAACATCTTTCACAATTTTGATGATCATCACACGGATATGCGCCAACATAATTTAAAGCTTGTTGCACTTTATTGCGTTCCATTTCAAATCCTATACCACCCACTCCAAATAAGCCCATTATTTCCCCCAAAATTTTAATTTCATTGCTTATCTCATTGCCTTTTATGACATTCCTTGGCGAAAGAAATTCATGGCGGAGAAGTAGCATTAAGGGTAATTAGATAGTAGTTGGATGATGAGTACAGTAGGAAAGCTAAAAGCTTTAGAAGGTTATTGGTAGCGGCAAACGCCGCGTTTACTCTCTCTCTCTCTCTCTCTCTCTCTCGAAGAGCGCGGACGTGGGGAGGTAGTCGTCATAAGATAGTTACTTTGAGGGATGATAGTTTTTGGATCTTTTTAAAATCATTCTGATTGTAGGTTAGAAGTTCTGAACAATGTTTTTCAGCAATTGCCGTATGAAGACAATCGTTGATATGTCGAAAACTGATTTGAGATGCAAGATCGTGTCCCCGTTCAAAAGTTTCCATATCAATCGAAAGGGTAGCAAATTGTTTGAAAACAGTGTAATTTCTCTCAATAATATCCGTAGAAACGGATAGCTTTGCCATGACAAATAACCACTCTTGCAAGCTCAGTATCGAAAGGATAAATTGAGAATTTTGAACCGCTTCGATGACCATTTTTTTCGCTACTGAATGCTTCATCTCATCTTGGTTGATGACAAAATGGACAAGAACATCGGTATCGAAATAGATCATAGGTTTACGTCGTCCGCGATAGAAGAAATGTCGATTTCGGGAGATATACGCACTGATTGCGTATCGTTAAATGCCGCAAGAGCGATAATCTCCTCCATATTTCGATTAATAGGTGCTTGTTTCGTCGTCATCGGTAAAATGATAATTTCAAGAGGAAGACCACGGAACTGTTGTGGTAAATTATACTCCACCGCAAAGTTTGAGTTTTCACCAACAATCATTTTATGTGCATACATTTTGACTCCTTTTTAGAGTTACATTAAAGCTTTAGAATATTATAGCAAGATGAAATTCAATTTACAAATATTCTGTTATTGGCTGTGATTAAAATGTAGGCAATGGGTAAAAATGTGAAAGAGGTAGATTCCCGCCTTTGCGGGAATGACAAAAGGGTAAAACTATTTCTTCTCGTCTTTTTTCGGATGAACCATCATATTACAATAACGCCCTTCCATAGCAGGGGTTTTGTACATCATCCCGACATCTTCAACCATTGGCCAAACACGATTTAAAACGGCAACAGCAGCTTCAGGGTGCGCCATCTCACGTCCGCGCAGGAATACACGAAAATGGACATGCTTACCTTCTTCAAGAAATTCACGTGCGTGTTTCACTTTGTAACTTACATCGTTCTCCGCAATTTTAACCGAAAGCTTAATCTCTTTGACTTCGACTTTGGTTTGTTTTTTACGCGCCTCTTTTTTCTTTTTCTCTTCTTGATAATAAAACTTACCGTAGTCCATAATCTTCGCAACCGGCGGTTTCGCATCCGGTGAGATCAACACGAGATCAAGCCCAAGCTCATTTGCTTTAGCCATCGCCTCTTGAATCGTTACAACGCCTAATGCTTCACCACCATCAACCACACAACGGACCTCAGGAACTCTGATATCATCGTTCATTTGGACTCGGTCTTGTTTTTTAATCAAAAATGCACCTCATTAATTTTTTGTTTTATCAAAGCCAAGAATTGCTCTTCGCTTAGATTGTATTGTTCACGCGATCGTCGATCTCGCACCGCGACACTTTTTGCGCTTACCTCTTCATCGCCCAAGACGATAATCATCGGAACACGCCCTTTTTCGGCTGTACGGATACGCTTATTAAGACTGTCGTTTTTATCGAAAATCTCATAATCAGCACCCATATCGATCAGCTTATTGCCCAATTCACGCGCATACGCAACATGAGACTCCGCAATAGGAACAATCGCAACCTGCGTCGGAGCGATAAACATTGGGAATTCCCCTGCGTAATGTTCCGTCAATATACCAATAAAACGCTCAAAAGAACCTAAAATGGCTCTATGAATCATTACGGGTTGAATTTTTGTGTTTTCTTCACCATTATATTCGAGTTCAAAACGCTCTGGAAGGTTAAAATCGAGTTGAATCGTACCACACTGCCATTCTCGTCCGATAGCATCAGTAATTTTGATGTCAATTTTAGGGCCATAAAATGCTCCGCCCCCTTCGTCGATTTCATACGCAAGATTATTTTTATCCATTGCGTTCTTGAGTGCATTGGTAGAAATTTCCCATACGGCATCGTCCCCTACCGCTTTTTCAGGCTTTGTAGAGATCATCATCTTGTAATTAAATTCAAAGGTAGACATAATTTTATCAACGAAATCAACGACTTCGATGATTTGCTCTTCGATTTGATCCGCTGTACAAAAAATATGGGCATCATCTTGGGTAAATTCACGAACACGAAATAGCCCGTGAAGCGCCCCTGTCATTTCGTGACGGTGAACAATTCCATACTCAAAATATTTGAGAGGAAGATCTCGATAAGAGTGCAAATCGTGTTCATATACTTTGATATGACCAACACAGTTCATCGGCTTGACCCCAAATTCGATCTCATCAATATTGGTGAAATACATATTTTCGCCATAGTTTTGGTAGTGACCGCTTACTTTCCATAAATCACTTCGGAGCATTTCAGGACCACGAACGGGCTCATAACCACGTTTGCGGTGCGCTTTAAAAAGGAGTTGTTCCAAACGTGAACGTAGTCGAGCACCTGCTGGCAACCAAATCGGGAAACCTGCCCCTACTTCTTCACGGAAGGTAAAAAGTTTCATCTCCGCACCAATCTTACGATGGTCACGTTTTTCTGCCTCTGCGACTTGCTCTAAATGAGCTTTGAGGGATTCTTTATCGGCAAAAGCGATACCGTAAATGCGCGTCAACATCTCATTTTTGCTGTCACCACCGAGATAAGCACCTGAAATCTTTGTGAGCTTGAAATAACGGATCAATCCAACATTGGGTAAATGGGGCCCGCGGCAAAGGTCTTCAAACTCCCCTTGTTTATAAATAGAGACAACATCATCAGGGATGCGATCCATAACCGTTTGTTTCAAGTGATCGTTTGCGAACTTTAGACGCGCTTCGTCTTTGGTAATTTCATACCGTTCGATCACAACTTTGGATTTGGCGATATCAAGCATCTTTTTCTCAATTGCTTTTAAATCTTCTTCACCAATCGTTTCGTTGACTTTGAAATCGTAGTAAAAACCTTCTTTGACGACAGGTCCTACAAAGAATTTTGCGTCGGTATAAAGTGCTTTAATGGCTTGCGCCATCAAATGGGCGCACGAATGGCGAATCACTTCAAGCGCTTCTGCTGAGTTGTCATAAACGATTGCGTCCCCTGTAATGCCACGTACAGCAGCGGTTTGTAAATCGATTATTTGATCATTATGTTTAATTGCAATACTGTCCATTAAGGTCATTCCTAAAGTACGAAAATAATGTTAATTATACGGTATTGTTGATTGGTTTGAGATTAAAGCTAGTGCATTATCTAAAATCCTTTTCCCATCCATTCTCTCCGCACATTCCCCGATAAATTCGTCCAAAATAGCGAATTTTCGTTTTTGGAAATCATACCCGATATACTCCGAATTAAGATTGCAAAAGAAGCGGGTACGAAAGTCGTTGTTTTCAAAAACGCCGTGGACAAACGAACCGCTAACGTGCTTGTTCGCAAACCATTGGATATTTTTGAGACTGATACCGTGACGGATTTCAAACCCTTTTATCTCGTAGTCAAAAAGGGGATACGTTCCCTTGGTCAGGATTTTATCCCTCTCCAACGTTATAACATCCTCTATCCATCCGAACCCCTCTTCTGAAGTTGGTTCCATATTTTCAATCGCATAGAGGTCATCGATACGCTCAAACATCATCTGATACCCACCACAAATACCATATATTGCTTTGGTTCGCTCCCGTAACCGCTCGTAAAGTCCCGTTTTCTTCAACCAGCGGAGATCGTTAATGACGAGTTTCGACCCAGGGAGGAGTATCACATCGTACGACTCCAACACCATATCTCCACGGATAAATTCAACGGAGAGTTCCTCATCGTGAATGAGGGGTTCGATGTCGTTGTAGTTGCTCATTGTTGGATAGGCGATCACCCCGACGCTGATTTTGGTGTCGGTTTTATTTTGAACGTAGTTCATTAAGCTTTGAGAATCTTCAAAACCAAGATTGAGAGAAAGATAGGGCAATACCCCAAGGACAGGAATCCCGAAACGCTCTTCGATAATCGTAACCCCCTCATCAAAGAGACTCATATCTCCCCGAAATTTATTGACGATGACCCCGATAACATTAGAGCGTAAATTCTCAGGGAGGAGATTATACACCCCCCAAATGGAAGCGAAAACGCCCCCTCGCTCAATGTCGGCAACGAGGATAATTTTCGTCTGAAAACGCTCCGCGATGTAGATATTGGAGAGGTCTTTGTCCATAAGATTGAGTTCCACAGGACTCCCCGCCCCCTCACACACAACACAATCATAACGTGCAGATAGATATTCAAACGAAGCATCTACCGAAGGTTTGAGGGTATCAAGATCGCGGTAATACTCCCGCACCTCTTTCTCCCCTGCAACGCGTCCATTGACGATCATCGAGGCACTGTTTCCCCGTCCCGATTTGAGGAGGACAGGATTGAGATGGTAGCTTGTGGGAACGCCTAACACCTCCGCTTGAAAAAACTGAGCGATAGCAATTTCGCTTCCATCATCGGCGACACGGGAGTTATTGGAGACGTTTTGGGCTTTGAAGGGGGCGACGCTATACCCTGCATTTTGGATGATCTTAGCGATAACAAAGGTGAGGGTTGATTTGCCTGCGTCGGAGGAGGTGCCGAAGATGGAGATGGGGGTCATTTAAGCCGATTCCCCAATCCCAATTTCACCTCATAAACTTCATCGCACAGTGAGGCGAGCTTTTGCCCAATGATGCCACTAAGATCGACAAAATGGCGGCTGATGGGATCATTGGGGATAACCCCGCAGGTGACATCATTGAGGACAAAGATAAGCGTGGCATTGATGGCGCATATTTTCTCGATCTCTTCAATGAGGGCTGCTTCGTCATCCCCCAGACGGTTGAGCAGCCACATCGAGATACAATCGATGAGGTACGTGTTATGTGGTTTGATAACGGGTGAAAGGTGATGGGTCTCTTCGATCGTAATGAAATCATCCTTACGTGAAAGGCGATGTTTTTCTACCCGCAGGTTCATCTCTGAGTCATTATAACTGTTGTTATAGGTGGCGATATAATAGGGTTTGAGGGTGAAGAGTTCCAACGCTTTTTTCTCTGCAAGAGAACTTTTCCCGCTTTTTTGCCCGCCGAAGTAGAGAATCTTCATTAACGATCACTTCTTCGTAAATTTTCTTTAGGATTGAAATTTTCGTCATAACATTCCATGTCTGTGCCACTTACATTTTCCAATATAGCTTTTTTTACTTCAGGATAATCTTTGAAAATTTGAATCCATAGTGAAAAAAATCCGTTGCATGAACGAGCCGTTTGTCTAATCATTGCATTATTTTCAGGTAATTCTAAAAAATCTTTCAAAGCATCTTGAGCTTTATTCCACGCATTTAATCGCGCCAGTGCTCTATCATCAGTTCGACTCGAAGTGTCTAGTTTTCTGTTTAGTTGCACCAAATTAAAAGTTGCAGTTGCTAATATTTTAACATCGTTGGGTAAATTATCTTTGACCCTTACACCAAGAATTGAATAGTCATACAAAAATGCGGTATTGTGAGTATCTGGAAACACATAACCATCTCTATTCGCATTATTATTATCTTTTATAATATTGCACGGTTTACACGCCAATAAAAAGTTATTCCAGTCTGTTTCTAGTTCAGGTTTTTTGCTCTTAGGAGAAACATGTTCTATATCAGGTTGATTATCAATATTCATCTCACAATAGGAGCAAAAAGAACCCAATCTAGTTCGTAAATCATCTTTTACTTGTTTATAATCAGTAAATTTTTTATCACTTCCATCTGTATTTTTGGGTATAGACCCTTTGTTGACAGGTCTCATAGCTTACTTTCTGTAATAAGTCTCTTTCTTTCCAAAAATGCAACATACGCCATGTTGTCATCATATATTGCTGAGACTTCATCTAATCTATCTTTTATTATTTTTATCTCTTCTTGTGACACGTCACCTTTTTCTAGTAATTCTAATTTATCAAAATACTCTTTTGCAACTTCAAGCATTTCAATTTTTTTAGAACTCATTTGTGGGGTTGGAATATTTTGAATATTTTCTGATATATCCTCGATACTTAATGTACTAGCATCTACAGATAGTGTCTCATTTGATTCATCAAGTTTAATAATACTGTTTTTACCTATAGATTGTATTATAAAGGGGGAATGAGACGTTGCTATAAATTGTACTCTCGGGAAGAGTGATATCAAAATATTCACAATCTTTTTTTGCCATTTAGGATGAAGATGTAAATCTATCTCATCTATCAAAACAACACCAGACGTTTTTTGTGTTACTTCCAGCCCCAAATTTGGATTTAAAATAGCCATTCGATACGCTATATCAGAAACCATACCAATAATATTTCTGTATCCATCGCTTAAATTTGAAATTTTTTCCCGTTTATCTTCATCTTTATATTTAATTTCTAAGTCACCCTCACGATATATGAAAAGTTCAATTTTTTTACCAGTTACAATTGAAAGCATTTGGATAACCGTTGCTCTAACTGCTTCTAAAATAGGGATCTCTTTTCGTAGATTAAAAGCATTCATCTCTTGTTTTTTAAACCAAATGATAAAATTTCTATAATTTGATTTTGAACTTAAGCAATCATTGTATCCATCATATCGGGTAAGCTTTTCCATTGAGGAACTACTCTTGTTATCTTGTTCCCATAATCTACCCGTACCGTGATACGATACAATAGGTAGAATTTTGATATTATCTTCTTCAAATGAGCGAATAATATCAATGAGCACTTTGTTCTCATCAACTGGAAGTTTTGTGGCTGTGGTGGTTCCTGCATTTTGCCTTAGTCGCTTAATGGGCACTATTTTATTGTCGAGTTTACACGTTCCACTAATAATAACGGGGGTATTATATTTAACGGATATATTGTTGTCATAATCAAAAATGTCTAATTTAATGTCCCTTTTTGCGATAGAGTGTCTTTGCGCCGAGGAAATATCTTTAAAAGTATGCAAATATCCGCCAAGAAGCGTAGCAATAGCATCTAAAACACTCGTTTTACCACTTCCATTTTCACCAATAATGAGGGTAAATTGATTGGTGAAATCAAGGTATAAATCATCGAATTTTTTATAATTTTTGACAAGTATACTTTCTATGTAAAAATTATCTACTTGCACAAAATATCCTTAAATTTTTAAATATTTATTATTAACATTGTAGCCAATGGATACAAATACTTTGATGATTAATCAAAATCTCTTATTCGTGGTGTCTGCGAATCTTCATCCTAAAAAACTCTCCACTTTCCGAGTGATTGCCTCTTTACTCAGACCATTGAGGAGACCGTACATCAATGTCCCTCCTGCACCGACCCCCTCTTTCGCCTCCCCCTCGTCGTAGAGTTTGAGGGGAGGGTGCTCGGTGAGGGAAAAATCGAAATCGGTGTAATAACTATTGATCGGAAAATTGAGCATCTCCAAAAGTCCTTGTATATCGCTATTGGGATCTTTGGCTACCCATTTGGTCGTACAAAGGGCAATTTTTGTTGCATCAATTTCCCTCTCCATGAGTTCTAAAATACGGTTCACCACGAGAAGAACACACGCCATTTGCGTCCCCCCTGCAAGGACGATGGAGTACTCTTTGTCATTGGCTCCGAGGATAAAACCTGCATTAAAAATGAGCATATTATCGCTTACTTTTGAGAGAATAGCGAATAGATCATCGGTGGGATCAATATTTCTAAGAGCCGATTCGACGACCTCTTTTTTAATATTTTTGGGGGAATTTTTAAAACTGCTGCTGAATTTATCCTCGCACGCATACCCAAGAGCCAACGCCGTAGCCAGTGCCGTTGTTGTTCCACTGGGAACCGACTCTCCCAAAATCACGTAATCGCTTTTGGGTGTGTAAGTTTGTCCAAACTCCAATCCTTTTTGAAACACCGCTAACGCATCAATATTCGCCCCCGTAGCGATGGAGTCACTTGGGGACAATCCCCTATCGTGATATGTGAAATAGTCCACTTTTGGAGTCACGTCAAGACCCAAATTTAAAAGTTCAATGGTGCGAAATGGATGGAGCAAATGGACAGCACGACTCATCAGTGCAGGGGTGGGAACCCCTTTGGGGGTTGTGGCGATATTTTCCAAACTTCGCACCTCCCCCGTACAGAGAAATTCTGCATCAAGGGTTGGGGTGAGGTGAAGCATTCCAGGAATTCCCGCTTGAGTGATCCCTTCAATATTCGCCGTTTTGGTGTTACTCATGCTGAGGATAAAGGTCGCACTTTGTCCCCGCAAACTCTCCGCGAAATCGATTTTTCCGGTTAGTGTTTTTATCATTTTTGCCTCTTTATAGGTAAATATTTTATTGGTTTAACTCGATCACTTCAAACTGATCCTCACTATTTTTTGTAAATCGATAGTACTTAATAACATCTGGTTTAGAGTAGGTGGGTTCTGGGGTGACGAAAATAATGCCGAACCCTTTTGCATTTGCAAACTCCCGTAAACGTTCTTGATTGATACTGTGAAGACGTGAGACTTCATCGACGATCAAGAAAAACGGAGTTTTTTGATCTGAGATAATAAAAAGTTCTAATATCGATATGGCGATGGCAATTTTTAGCAAGATGCTCCCCCCCGTCGAACTCTCATTTTTTATTTGGGAAATGTGTGTTTTGTGCGTCCCATTTTCGATAAAGGAGAGGCTCAAATCAATGGTGTCGATCAACGAGATGGCGGAGCCTTTGAGCTCATTTTTGATCTCCTTGAATTTCTTTTCGAGTTTCTCCAATTCATTCATTACCTCTTTTTGATCATAGAAGAGAGAGGTTTCATTAAGCAGTGAACTCAAATTACAGACCGTTTCAGCAAGCTCGGTGAGGAGTCGTGCAATGGATTTTTTATCCCCTATTGTCGTCTCCATTTTGATATTTTTGATAACCCCAAAATCAATTTTGGTGAGATTTTTATTGATTTTAGCCACTTGGGAGAGAAACTTATCTTCTGTATCGGAGAAAACCGCGATCTTTTGGGGGAGGTTATTTTTGACAAAATTGATGAACGCTTTATGACCACTTTGCTTAAGGGTCTCTATCTTTTTTTCTTTAAACTCCACGATCTCATCGATTTTGGCAATAATAGAGGGAACCTCGCTGATAAATATCGCCTCATTAAATGCCTCAAACTTAAAAGAAGTATCCAAATCGTGGTGGTGGTTCTTGAGCTGATTGAGCTTCTCCAATGCCCCTTTGAGATCAATCTTTTTATCTTTATAGTCGCTGTGCTGTGTTGTTTGTTGTTTGAGTAAATCAACAAGGTATTCATCGGTTTTTTGCAAAGGAGTTGCTTCAGCCACCTCCTCTTTCATTGCATTAAAAGCCGCCAACCCTGCGATGATCTCTTTCATAATGACGCTACGTTCACTCTTGTTTTTGAGTAAATCATCACTTTTTTGACGATAGAGCTCCCCTCTTTTCTCCATCCACTCATTAAACCGTTTGGTTCTTGTTTGAAGAGTAGAGAGTTTGTTTTCTTTTTGATGGAAAAGAGAGATTTTTTCTTTGGCTATTGCGTAAGAGTCCAAAAAGTTTCTAGCACTAAGGCACCCTTGCAACTGTATTCTAAGGATTGCTTCTTCTTTTTCTAACGCTTCAAGGCGTTCATCTTTGGTAACGCTTTTTTTCTTCTCCTCTTGGTGATCGATTAAAGTATTGATTTTATCCTGCTGTGTTTTGAGCCAATGGTTTGATTCGTTTTCGGCAACTCTCATCTCTTTTTGAAGCGTGTTCGTCAGATTAGTTATGTCTCTTTCAAAAGATAGCCTCGCCGTTTTGATCTCTTCTTTAAGGGTTTGAATACGGGCGTTTTTTTTCTCTTTTTGTTTCTGGTGTGTGGCAACCGTCGTGTTGAAGAAATTTTCGTTGCGTCTAAACGCTTCGTCCAACAAGGCTAGTTTGGCATAGAGCTCTTTGTCAAGAACCTCAATGGCATTAAAGGAGTCCGCTACTTTTTTCTCTAACTCCCCATTGGCATCGTCGAACCCTCGTCGCTTGGTTTCAATAAAGCCTTTCCCCTCTGCATAATTGCGCTGTAATTGCCCTACGATGGCTTTAAAACTCTCCTCAAGGATACTTTTCTCACTCTCTACTTTTTTAATCGCCTCTTCGGCTTGCGTACGGGTTAAAATATGTTTGAGTTTCGTTGTCTCAACGCTAAACCCTAGCAGAGAGCCGCAGGAGAGGAGTACGGGGTGTAACTCATCGCAGCTCATATCCAAAAGCTCGGAATCCAAAAGGGGATACAGAACCGTTTCCCAGTCGTCCACCTCTTCATTGAGAAACGCTTTGAAGGAGTTCTCTTTGGAAAAGAGCATTGATTGATATTTTTGCCTCTCTTTTTCCAGCCGTTTTTCCTCTTCCTCTTTGGCGTCACTTTTCTCTTTTAGGGCAACTTCAAACTCTTTGGCTATTTTTTCTTCATCAAAGCGTAATAAATTGCTTTCTTGGGTATTGATGGCACGCTCATTTTTGAGCTTTTGAAGGAGATCATTGAAGTGGTTTTTTTGGATTTGCGTTGTTTCTCTTAACGTCTGTTCTTTGTCACTTCTCTCTTTTTTCGTTGTATTAAAAGCCTCTTTTTCGACCTCCAGCGTGGCATCTAATGCCGTGATCGTCTCGTACAGCTCATTGATGGTATGGTTAATACCCTCTTTTTGTATCTCAAAGAGACCCTCTAATTTCTCCCTCTCCTCATTCGCTTTGCTTTTCAGACGTTGCTTTTGATTCTCTTCATTGTTCCCCTTTTCACGAGGCAACTCGTGATCGCGTCGGTAGATAAGATGGATTATCTCTTTTTCAATACTGTTAAGGGCATCCTCAAACCCCTCTCGAAGTTTTATAATACTGGATTGTTTTTGACGCAATTGCTCTGTGATTTGAAGATATTGATCGGCTAGATTTTGGTTCGTTAAAAGATCACTCTCATTGAATTTTTCTTTAAGAAGCTTGATCTCTTTGATCTCCAAGGCTAGATCATCGGTGATCTCTTTGATTTTTGCAGACCATCGTGTGCTTCGTAGCGCTGTTGTGGTATGTAATCTGTCGGTTTTTTGGATCTCTCTCTCCAATGCAACTAACTCATTTTTCAGCGAAACTGCCATCTCTTTTTCGCAAGCAACCCGATAAGCAATTTTCTCGCATAACCCTTGGAATTGTGCTTCGAGCGCTAAAAGGGTATTTTTGAGCTCTTCGGCTTTTTGAATGTTTCTCTTTTGTTTCTCAAATTCGTGATAAAAGGCATAGGTAGATTGAAATCCCGATATTTGTTGGAGGTACGCTTCATAATCAAAATCAACGACCCTTTTTTCATAATCAAGGGTCGTTTGGATCGCTTTTTTGATACTCTTGCTGTCAATAATGGATTTGTCAATATTGAATATTTCATTAAAAAGCCCGATAAAAATATCACTGTTTTTGATTGCAATAAAACTAAAATCCAAATATTTTTTATTATGCCCGTAGACAATATCTCGATAATCACTCACCCCTCGTGCGGTGACACTGAGGTTAGGAGTTTTGGCGTATTTTTTGATTCTATCCAGAGGAAACAGATGATTTTCTTCATCCACAATATGGGAGAAGTCAAACTTTTGTTTGCTAAAAAGCTTGACGATCTCTCCCCCAGTTTTGTACATAAAAATAAAAAAATCGTCGAAAGTATAGAGGATATAGGAGTTGGCATTTTTAAAATAATACTCTTTAAACCCCTCTTTGTCCGTCGGTATCCCAAGGCTTTGGGTGTCTCCGCTAAAGAGGTAGTGGATGGCTCGAATGAGGGAGGTTTTTCCGCTCCCGTTATCCCCTAAAAAAAAAAGGTCTTTTCGAAGATCAATTTCCAGAAAATTAAAGTTTGCCGAGTTTAATAAAATGATTTTTTCCAGTACCATACTTAGACCACGCTTTCAACAATTTTACTATAGTACTCAATAGCATTAAGGACAATAAACGCATCTTTGCTGTCACTATCTTGTTCCTCAATACAATAATTTTTTTTCAATAGATCAAAAAACTGTTCTGTCCTATTTTTCAAATCTTTGGTCTCAAAAAGGTAGTCCATTTTCTGTTGAAGGGAGGGGTCATTTTTTTGATTATAATTCGTAATAAAATCGGTTTGTTTGAGGATATAACCCTTTTCAAGGAGGGGGAACAGTTGTTTTAAAATAGCAATAGCGATCAAAACCATTTTATGGCTATTGAGAAAACTAGCCAACTCCCCCTCACTCATCTTCTCTTTTTTTGCCATAAAGAAATAGCCATTTTCCCCATGGAGGGTAAACCCTAGCTTATCCATTAACGCCCCAAACTCCTCAAAATTGTCATCAATATTTAAAAATTTAGCCACCTCTAAATACTTGCTTGAATTGAGGGAAACCATTATCCCTTTTGAGAGAACTTTAAAGACTTCATCACTACCCATTGTGCACCCTTTATACCGTTATAAGAGACCTCTTATAATTACTAGCAATTCTATCAAACTAGCGGTAAGCGGTGCATTAAAATTTTTATCTTCCCTCTCTATATGGTATAATTACCTAATTAAAAAGGTAATTATACCGAAGGATTTTCTTATGTTTGAACGAAGAGTAGCGTGTGTTCTTGGTGGAGCAACAGCACTTCATCATGAAATTAAAACCGATCTTGATTTTGCAGATGTTATTGTGCTGGGTATGCCCTTACGAGCGGTTAAAAATTTGCAAGAATATATCGGGGTAAGCGATGGTCGAATGGCGGAGCTTATGTCAGTGACACCAAAAACATTCCGATCAAGAAAAGAGAAATTCAAACCTGAGGAGGGGAACCATGCGTATACGTTAGCACGAATCGTTGTCGAAACCGAAAAAGCGATTGGTGATAAAGAGGCGGCTCTTGATTGGCTTAGTTCCAAGCAACCCGCTTTAGGTAATAGAACACCTATTGATTTGGTTCGTACAAATGCAGGGGTGCAAGCGGTTGAAGATTTACTCGGTCGCATCACGTATGGCGTATACAGTTAATGCCAAGGGCGTATAGAATAATTCGACCTGAGTTTGCCGACACTGCCTTTGATGGTGAAGGTGCCAGACTCTTTGGCGGTCGTTGGAACGAAAAAGGGACACGTATGGTCTATACCAGTGCTTCTCCCTCTCTCGCAGCCATAGAGAGCTTTGTCCATTTGGGAGTTGAGGCTAAATCCATTTTGCATAGTATTATTGAGATCGACATCCCTGATGAAATCGTAAAAGTGTGTAATATATCCGATTTGCCCGAAGGGTGGAATGAAAACCCCGCACCAGAAATGTGTCAGGAATTTGGAAGTGCATGGGCTGAGGGTAAAGAGAGCGCCGTTCTATCAATCCCCTCCATTGTGATGGAGATAGAACGAAATTATTTACTCAATCCAGCGCATCCTGATTTTACACGGATCACAATCGTTCAAAAAACTACTTTTACCTACGATCAGCGCATGTGGAAGATGGGATAAAGACAAGTAGCACTATACCCATTGTGCACCCTTTATCCCATATTCATTAAATGTGTTTGTAAACTTTACCTGTGGTTCCATAATAATTTGGAGAAAAACTTTAAACGCTTCCTCTTTGAGGGGTTCACGCTCCAGCAGTTGCTCATGGGAGAGGATAAAGGTGAAAATATCGTCACTTTTTTGGGCGTGTAAATCGTCAATGATGGTCTGAATATTGATCAGATTTAATTTTTCGTGTTTTTGGCGTTGGAGGGGGGAGGTTATGGTGGGGCGTTTGATCGCTAGTCCCTCTACGATGCGAGAAAGTTCTTTGGCGATGGCGGTGTTTTGGGTATCATCGGGATACACTACCACTTTATTTTTTTGACTTTTGGATAGGGTATGGTAAAAATGGGTGAAATTACGGGTTAGATATTCATCCAATTCATGCGCTTTCTCCTCCAATATAAGTGATGCAAGGGTGAGGAACTCTTTGTTTTGGAGCCGTTTCTTTTGGGTTTGGAGGATAAAGCGGTTGAGCTGTTGGATATAGCTGTCAATATTTTCAATAAATCGTAAGACATCAACCCCTACATCTTGCAATAAAAAGGTGATCTCAGGATCAATTTGTTTTAAATCCCCTCGAAAAAGTGCCCCTATTTTTGAATTGGCGACAATAAGCTCTTCAATTTTGGTCAGAATATCATTGCTGTTTTCAATGATAATATCAATATCCAACGCCGTTTCGTTCTCTAGCTTCATCAACAGTGCTGCTATTTCTCGGTCACGGTTTGAAAATTTGGAATACAAACTTGCAATTAATTGGAGAATTGATTGTTTATAATGGGGGTTCTTCTCTTTTAAAAATCGATTTTTGAATTTGACGAGCTCTTTGTACTCCTGCTCATAATCCCCGAAAATAATCGTGTAATCAATCCTTTGTAAAACAGAATCGGCAAAATGGGTATAGGTATTATTGAGGGCATAGTTCTCCCCTATTTTTTGAAAGAGGGTTGCCTCCAGCAAACGGGCATCGACGTTGTGAACTTTCTCCCCTCGATACGCTTGGTCTATCGTTTCTCTATGGTCATGAAGGAGTTTAAGGAGATCACTATGTTTCATACAATTTCTTGCTCCACTACGGTATTGTATTTTTTAATCCGTTCAATAATGGGTTGGACTTCTTGGGAATAATTTTTTCGTAATTGGAGACGTTGTTTTTTATACAATTCACTATTACCGTGCTGGAGAAAAAGTTCTTCAATATGGTTAGGGATAAAAAGCGTTTTTCGGGTACTTGGAAAACTGTCAAAAATATTCATAGAGGCAATATCAAAATCAACAAAAAAAAGGGTTGCTTTCTCTCGTAAAAATTCTTGGGT
>JAABPY010000001.1 GCA_011391735.1 Sulfuricurvum sp.
TGATTAAAGCCAATTCGGTTCTTATCCCCGGTATCAATGATAAACATTTGGTGGAAGTCTCTAAAAAGCTCAAAGAGATTGGTGTTTTCTTGCACAATATCATGCCGATCCTCTCTGAGCCTGAGTTCGGAACGGCATTTGCCCTTGCAGGTGTTCCCAGTGCTACCGATCAAGAGCAAATGGCCGTACAAGAAGCGTGCGGAATGGATATGAAACTGATGCAGCACTGCCGTCAATGTCGAGCAGATGCGGTTGGGCTTATCGGTGAAGATCGTGGGGCTGAATTTACAAAAGATACCTTTGCAGGGCTTAGTTTCGATGAACTCCAAATCAAATACGATCTCGAAGCTCGTCAAGCGGCCCAAGCGAAGATCGAAGAGTTCCGATTCTTCCTTGATCGTGCCAATGAGCGTGTTCGAAAAGAAAAAGAAGAACTTAGCTCCAATGGGGTGACGATTCTCGTTGCGGTTACGACTGCGGGTGAGGGGATGATTAACATGCACTTTGGTAGTGTTAAAGAGTTCTTGATTTATGAGGCTGGGGATAAAGGGATTCGATTTATTCACCATCGTAAAGTCGATACAGAGTATTGTGCAGGACCTGATGGAACCAATCCCCTTGCCCCCATTTTAGAAAAACTCAAAGATGTACAATTGGTTCTGACCGCAAAAATTGGCGGATGCCCACAAGAGGATCTTAAAACGGCGGGGATTGTTGCCGATCAAAGCTATGCCTATGAGCCCATCGAGATTTCAGTCCTCAAAGCGTCTCGTAAATATTTCGGTATGGATGAAAACGCGGAAGTGAATTAAGGAACCCATTATGGCACTTATCAATGACACCACATTGCGTGATGGGGAGCAAGCGGCTTACGTCGCATTCAATACCGAGGAAAAGATTCGTATCGCTACACTGTTGGATGCGTGCGGAGCGGATGAACTTGAAATCGGTATTGCGGCAATGGGGCTCAAAGAGCGTGAGGATATAAAAACACTCCTCTCTCTAGGGTTACGCACTCGAATGATGACGTGGAATCGGATGAAAATGGAAGACCTTGAGGCATCGCTTTTGTGCGGTGTACAAGCGGTTGATTTATCCATTCCCATTTCCGATCTTTTGATCGATCTCAAATTCGGCGGAAGCAAGCTCAAAGTATTGGATGAGCTTGAGCGAGTTGTTTCTACTGCGACACGTGAAGGGCTATTCGTCTGTATCGGTGGTGAAGACAGTTCACGGGGAAGTTTTGAATTTATTAAAGATGTGATGGAGCTCTCAAGCCAATGCAAAGCTCAGCGTTTTCGCTATTGCGATACGATCGGTATTATGACCCCAACACAAACGTACAATGAGATCAAAGCGTTGGTAGATTTACATCTCCTCCCGATTGAAATGCACACGCACAACGATTTTGGACTTGCCAATGCCAATGCCCTCAGCGGTATTGACGCAGGAGCCATCAGTATGAATACGACCGTCATGGGACTAGGGGAGAGGGCAGGAAATGCGTCGTTTGAACAAATTCTTATGGCATTGAAACATCTTTACGGTGAAACACGCCCCATCGATCCTTTTTTGATTCGGAATTTAGTAGATACCGTTGCGGGTGCGGCTAATATGACCCTTGCCTCCAATGCCCCTATCGTAGGGAAACATATTTTTGCCCACGAAAGTGGCATTCATGCAAGCGGTATGATGAAAGACTCTCATGCGTATGAACCCTATGAAGCAAGTGAGGTGGGGTTGGAAAGTTCGTACCCAATAGGTAAACACTCTGGAAGTGCAACGATCCGCTACCATCTCAAACGGATGGGAATTAGCGCGGACAATAGTACCTTAAGTGAGCTTCTCCCTAAAATCCGAGAAATTGTCACCTTACGCAAACGGGTCTTGGATGTGTTTGAACTACGATCTCTCTATCAGGACGCAACATGTACATAGGGTGGTTAAAATTCGTCGATGTTTCGGATTTGATTAAAATTGCTGAAGAGACGGGTTGGCTGCTGGATGGTTATCATGTCAAACTCATGATGATGCACGCACCCCATTTGTGTTATGGTGCTTACGATGAGGGGGTACTTGTCGGGGCTGTTATGGCAATCGAGTTTGAATCCTCCGCAATGATTAAGTATTTTATGGTTAAACCAACCCATCAAAAACAGGGGATTGGACGGCGACTTTTTAACACTCTTTTCGGTGTATTAAAAGAGGAACACCCCTCGCTCTATCTCCATGCTAATCCTCAGCTACAAACTTTTTTTGAGGAGAGAGGTTTTAAGGTGGGGATGGAAGTGGGGCGGTTTCTTAATGTTGGAAAAGTCCCCCCGTTTAGTTTTACCAATGCGCAGGCAAAAGAGCTTGATGGGGGAAACTTCGATGCCATCATTCGAAAAATCGATTTTGAGACGTTCGGTGAGAATCGGATGGGCTTTATGCTCGATGAGATGGAGCGTAACAGTTCGCTGAAATTCGTCCTCCCCAATTCATTCCAACACTCTAGCGTTATCAATGCGCACGGTGTCTATCTCGGACCATGGCAGTGCCGTGAGGGGTTTGACGAGGAAGCGGAAAAAATGATGCAGGGTGTTTTGTATTTTCGAGGGCTGAAAAAAGTGCTTGCCGATATTCCGATGGGAAATACCAAAGCAGTTGAATTGTATGAGAAATACCACTTTCAACAAAAAGGGACGTTTTTACATATGACATACGGCGAATATCGACCTATCAAATTTGAAAATATTTATGCGTTTTCATTGTGATGAAATTTATTGCATTTGGAAAATCGGAAGCTTGCGGTATTGAGATACTACGTATGGCATAAATAAACCCTTCATTTGTGTTAATTGCTCTTGTTAAATTTCGCTATAATTGTTTAATATTTAGCACAAAGGCACACCGTGTCCCTATTTCAAAAATCCGTCCTCAACTCCTTCAAACACGATGAAAATATTATTGCGCTTCGATGGGCAAATTTTCAAAACTATCTCACCAAAATCGACTTTATAAAAACGGTCAAAGAAGAAAAATTCCAAGCCGAATTTTTACAGCTTATGTTTGAAAACTGCTTGGGCTATACGCTGGATACTACCAATCCTAATGATTACAACTTAGAGCGTGAAAAGAAAAACGAAACCGACGGTAAAAAAGCCGATGGCGTTGTCTATATTAACAATGAAGTTATCGGTATCGTGGAACTCAAAGACCAAAAGACGAAAAATCTTGATGCGGTAGAATCACAGGCATTCAACTATCACAACTCACATAGCAACTCGAAATACATTATTATTTCCAACTTTGACGAATTGCGTTTTTATATCGACAAAAAAACAGCATACGAGAAATTTAATCTCTTTAGTCTCTCCTATGAAAATTTCAAAACGCTTCATCTGCTCTTGAGTTATGAGAGTATCCGAGATGATATTCCCCTCAAACTCAAAGAGAAATCGGCGAATTTTGAAGCAACGATTTCCAAACAACTGTACAAAGATTTTAGTGCGTTTCGGACTCATTTATTTGAAAATATTGTCAAAAATAATGATTTAGACAGATCATTGCTATTGCGCCTCACCCAAAAACTCTGTGACCGTATAATCTTCATACTTTTCGCCGAAGATAGAGGGCTGCTTCACGCCAACACCGTCAAAGAGATACGCGCACGCCACGCTAGTGACGGTTTTGGTGATCGCAGTATGTACGATTATTACAAACTCTATTTCAATGCTATCAACACGGGAAATGATAAACTCAGTATCCCCAAATACAATGGTGGACTGTTCGCCACCGATGAGATGCTTGATAGTTTGAAGATTGATGACACTTATCTCGATATGGAAGCGCAGAAACTTTCCGATTATGATTTTGAGAGCGATATTAGCGTCAATATTTTGGGGCATATTTTTGAGCAAAGTTTGACCGATTTGGAGGAGTTAAACGCCTCTATCGAAAACACTGATTTTGACAAAAAGAAATCCAAACGCAAAAAAGACGGTGTATTTTATACTCCCGAATACATCACCCGTTATATCGTCGAAAATACATTAGGCAAGCTCTGTACGGATAAAAAAGAAGCCTTAGCCATTGAGCACGAAACAGTAGTACTCAATCCTCGTAAACTTACCAAACAAGAGCAAAGCACCAAAGAGACACTAATAAACTACCGAGAATGGCTAACCCACCTCAAAATCCTCGATCCTGCGTGTGGAAGTGGTGCGTTTCTCAACCAAGCGTTAGAATTTCTCATCCGTGAGCATACGCTCATACGGGATTTACTGTTGCCTTACGAAGATTTGATGATCGGATATGAAGTCGAAAAAAGCATTCTTGAACACAACCTCTACGGTGTGGATATAAATGAGGATGCGGTAGAGATTGCGAAGCTTAGTTTGTGGCTACGGACGGCTCATAAAGGGCGAGAGCTTACGAGTCTGAATGATAAAATCGTTTGTGCCAATTCGCTTTTGGCGATGCCGTTTGAAGAGGGTAGTTTTGATGTGGTGATTGGGAATCCACCGTATGTTGCTCTTAACAAAATCAAAGACGTTGATTACGCTCATGCAGGCTTTGAAGTTTTTGAAAAAACGGGTGACTTGTTGGCGTTGTTTATCGAAAAAGGGTTACGTCTCACCGCTTGCGGGAAGTATTTTTCGTTTATCGTTTCCAACAGTTGGCTCAAAACCAAGTACGGTGAACCATTAAAGCGATTTTTAGAAGAAAATGGACAAACGGAAGTTCTCAATTTTGTGGGAACTCAACTGTTTGAAGATGCGACCGTGGAGAGTTGTATTGTGAACTCTGTTCGTCGTTCCGTTTCAACTCCCGTTCGTGGTGAGCTTGTCGAACCACAACACCCTTCGACAGGCTCAGGGCGAACGGAAATAAGTATCACCAATATCCGAAACTTCACCACCCAAAACGCCTCTGTCGAAACCCTCATCGAAGCAATTGAAAACAGTGCAGGGGATGATGGTGAGTCGCTTTTGATGAGAAAGATTGAAAGTATTGGTAAGCCTCTCAAAGAGTGGGATATTTCAATATATCGAGGTATTACTACGGGGTATAATGAAGCATTTGTTATTGATACAATGATAAAGAATGAACTTGTTGCTAAAGATTCCAAAAGTATTGAAATTATAAAACCTGTTTTACGTGGTCGAGATGTTCAGAAATATGAAACAAATTGGGCGGAACAATGGACGATAGGAACATTTCCATCACTTAAAATTTCAATTGATAATTATCCAGCCGTAAAAGTGTATTTGGAAAACTTTGGCAAGCGATTAGAACAGAGTGGAGAGGTAGGAAGTCGTAAAAAAACATCAAACGCATGGTTTGAAACACAAGATAAAATAGGCTATTGGCAAAATTTTGAAAAACCAAAAATTATTTGGGGCGAAATGGCGGATAAGCCAAAATTTGCATTTGATGACAATAGCTATTATATGAATAATACCCTCTTTATGATGATGGGTGAAAATCTAAAGTATCTTTTGGCATTTCTAAATTCAAAACTTTCCAAATGGTATTTTGAAAAAATATCAACGACGACAGGAATGGGAACAACCAGATGGTTAGCTTATAAAGTCGAACTTTTACCCATAGCCATAGCTGACAATGAAACACCATTTATCAATCTTGTCGATGAAATTTTAAATGCCAAAGAAACCCTCAAAAAGTACAAAAAACACTTCGATAGCCTAAATGCGATTGATAAAATCGAGATAAAAGAGGCGACAGAAAAGCTAGAGGCTAGAGTGGTCGAGTGTGAAAAAGAGATCGATGCGATGGTGTATGTGCTTTATGGGTTGAGTGCGGATGAGATTGGGATTGTGGAGGGGAGAAAGTGATTAGCCCATTTCAAAAAACATATGAATATTTTGACAATTATGGAGAAAAAATTGTTGATAAAGAAAGCAGTATTCATGAGTTATATTTTGGACATTCAGAGCAAGAGCTGGACAGTTTTTGTAAACTACTTCTGCATTTTACCAATACAAATGAACGATGCGTCTTTAGGGGACATAAAAACTTTGATAATGGCGACAAGTGGAAACTCGAAACAACTTGCTATAGTTCCAATCTAAAAAATCCAACATCATTGGAAATTTTCGACAGTTTAAATCAAATTATCAATCAACTTCCCAATGAAATATCCGAAAATCCAAATAATATCGAAATGCTTATGTTCGCACAGCACCATCGTGAAGAATTAAAAATTAATACACCTTTATTGGATTTTACATACGATTTTTTAGTAGCACTTCACTTTGCCTTTGAAGATATTGAAAAAAGTGATTATCATGCAACTATTAATATTTTATCTTTAAGCAATTTATGCAGTGCTTATACAAACTTCTTAGCAGACAAAAATAATTTCACTTCTACGCTTGATTTAATTAATCATCAGCGCACAAAAGTTATGAAATGTTTAGACCCGATAGGTGAATATGATTATACGGATATAGAAGCCGAAAATGTAAGGGAATACCCTAAGATGCGATTGAAAAAAAAGACATTTGAAATAGATGCTTTTCCAGAAAATGAGTTATTAATAATTCCCAACAGTCCAAAGGAAAATTCGAGAATGAATAATCAAAAGGGACTGTTTATTTATGATATGTTGCAGTATGGAAGCTCAAGTGAATATGGCAAAGATTTAGAAGATTTTATACAAATTCTTGGGACGTATAACAACGATCCTATTTTAATTAAAGCTCATATTAGCAAGCAACATATTGAGGCAATAAAAGCTTTCCTTGAACAATTTAATATCAATAAAGAGATGCTAGGACTTAATTAAAAAAGGAATTTAATGAAAAGAGATATGGAACTTATCAAAATAATAATGTTAAATATAGAAAATGATCAGCCAAATTTGGCAATTCAAGGTTATGAAGAAAAAAATATACTTTTTCATAAAAAATTACTAATTGATGTAAGATATACCCAACCCAAATGAAAAAGTGGGATCTAGAATCAGCAATAAATGGTAAAATAACAATAAGATGAAATTGACACTAACAGATGAGCAAAAACAGCAATTAGAGAGACAACACCGAAAAGAGAAGAACGGTA
>JAABPY010000002.1 GCA_011391735.1 Sulfuricurvum sp.
ACAAGGTGTCGTTGTATCGGAAAATATTGCATGGCTTATTGATGAACTTCCAGCGCTTTCGATTGCAATGGCGTGCGCCCAAGGGAAAAGTATTATCCAAAATGCCGAAGAACTTCGGGTCAAAGAGTCGGATCGAATTAAAACAGTTGTGGATAATTTAAATCTTTGTGGCATCGAAACCGAAGAATTTTCGGATGGATATGCCGTTATTGGTGGAAAACTGCACGCTGCCACGGTAAACAGTCATGGAGACCACCGTATTGCGATGAGCTTTTGTATTGCAGGGTTACGATGTGGGATGGAGGTTGACGATATCGAGTGCATTAACACCTCATTTCCCAATTTTTTCGAACTTCTTTCAGGATGTACCAAGGTTGATCGATGAAAATAGAATTAGCGGAGAGTTACGGTTTTTGTTTTGGGGTAAAGCGGGCTATTAAAATTGCGGAAGAGAACAAAAACTCAGCGACTTACGGCCCTTTGATCCATAATTCGAACGAAATCGAACGGCTAAAGCGTGACTTTAATGTGGCATTGAGTGAAAATTTGGAGAACTTTAAATCGGGGGATACCGCTGTTATTCGTACCCATGGTATTCCAAAAGAGGAGTTAGCCCTTTTGCATGAGCGTAAGGTTGACGTTATTGATGCCACATGCCCCTACGTGACAAAACCGCAGCAAATTTGTGAAGAGATGTCGAATCAAGGGTACGATATTGTGATTTTTGGGGATGAATTGCATCCTGAGATCAAAGGGGTCAAAAGCTACGCTACACGACGGGCGTATGTTATCAATTCAGCGGATGAAGTGGATGCTCTTGCGTTACGGGAAAAAGTAGCCGTTGTGGCACAAACGACCCGTCGTATTGAAGATTATCAGCGTATTGTTGCTAAATTGATGATTTCCCACAAAGAGGTTCGTGTCTTTAACACCATTTGTAATGCAACATTTGACAATCAAGATGCTGTTCGAAAAATCGCCAAAGAAGCAGATGTGATGATTGTTATTGGGGGAAAGAACTCCTCGAATACGAAGCAACTGTACTCGATTTCATTGGATGGATGCTCCCATAGTTATCACATTGAAAGTGAAGACGATTTAAAAAGAGAATGGTTTGAAGGGAAAAAGTATTGCGGTATCAGTGCTGGTGCATCTACCCCAGATTGGATCATTCACGCTGTTATTGAGTCCATTAAAGCCTTATCCCATCCATAAAATTTTTCTTCTTATTCTAAAGAAAGCATTTTTACGCTACAATTAGTTAATTTTTAGATACAAGGGAATAGGCATGGCGTTTGATAACGAAGCGTATGAAGAAGAAAATTTTGCTGAAATGTTGGAGGCATCGTTCAAAGAGCAAGAATCCACACGCATTACAGAAGGTGAAGTTGTAGAGATCCAAGAGGATGAGAACCGTGCTTTAGTAGGTGTTGGTGAAAAGCTGGAGGGGATTCTTTCTCTCGATGAGATTCGTGATGCGGAGGGAAAACTTCTCTTCAACGTTGGTGATAAAATCACTGTAATGGTTATTGGACACTACAATGAGCGTCCTAAAATTTCCTATAAAAAAGTGCTTGAGCAAGAGAAAACGTTAGCGTTTATCAATCTTCATAAAGAGGACTTTGAGTCCGTTGTCATCGAAGCATTGGTAACGAAGAAAAATAAAGGTGGATACCTTCTTGAAGCCGATGATGTTCACTTTTTCCTTCCACGTTCACTTGCAGCATTCAAAGAGACCGATCAAGTAGTCGGTAAAACGATTAAGGCGCAAGTCGTTAAAGTTGATCCTGCTGAAGCGTCGATTGTAGTATCGCGTCGTAAACTTTTCAATGATGAGCGTAAACGTAAAAAAGAAGTGATTGATGCGTTGATGGAAGAGGATAAAGTTATCCAAGGGACGGTCAAAAAAATCACAAGTTATGGTATGTTTGTTGATGTTGGTGGAATTGATGGATTGGTTCACTACAATGAAATCAGCTACAAAGGACCTGTTAATCCGTCAAAACTCTACAAAGAGGGTGATGTTGTTACGGTAAAAGCAATTGCGTACGATAAAGACAAGCGTCACCTTTCTCTCTCTATCAAAGCAGTACAATCGGATCCTTGGAAAGAGGTTGAAGAAGCATTGGAAGAGGGTGACACTATTACTGTAACCGTTAGTAATATTGAACCATATGGTATCTTTGTTGACTTGGGTAACGATATTGAAGGGTTCTTACACGTTTCTGAAATCACGTGGGATAAAAACATTAAACACCCTAAAGATTATTTGACATTGGGTCAAGAAATTGATGTTGAAGTGATCGAAATCAACTCCAATACTCATAAATTACGTGTTTCGTACAAACGTCTTCAACCCAAACCGTTTGAAGAATTTTTGAAAAAATCACGAGAGGGTGACATCGTCAAAGGTACCGTTACGTCATTGACTGATTTTGGTGCATTTGTTAAAATCAATGGGGTTGAGGGTTTACTTCATAACCAAGATCTTTCGTGGGACAAAAATGTCAAATGTAAAGAGACACTCAAAGTCGGTGATGAAATCGAAGTGAAAATTGCTAAAATTAACACGGAAGATGAGAAAATCTCTTTGAATCGCAAGTCTCTTGAAGAGTCTCCGATTGACAAATTCGCAACAACGCACAAAATGAATGAAGTTGTTACGGCTACCGTTCGTGATGTGAAAGACTTCGGTGTATTTGTCTCTCTCGAAGGGGGCGTTGATGCTCTTATTCGTAATGAAGATCTTTCACCCATGATCCCAGAAGAGCTTGAAATTGGTCAAACAATTGAAGCAGTTATTCTCGTTATTGATGCAAAACGGGATCGTATCCGTCTTTCCGTTCGTAAATTAGAGCGTATTAAAGACCAAGAGATGCTCAATGAGATCAATGATGACGAGAGCAATAGCTTGGGTGATTTGATTAAAGATAAATTGAGATAGTGATTGAATGCGACGATTCGCGTATTGGCTATTTCCAACAATAGCCATTGCAGTAGCGATTTTTATCGTCGTCTTTATGATACAAATCAATCCGAAAGTTTCTCTTGAAGAGGAGAAGCTACACTCACAAGGTTCGCCCCAGAGTGTTGAGGAACGTTCACGCGGTTGGATCAATGATTTGACAGTAAGTGATGAAAAAGGGTATTCTTATCCAGTTAACGAACTTACGCTTCAAATTGATGATAATCTAACTGACGTGCAACCTCCTTCCCCCCTTCTTGCTGAGTAATACAATTAAAATCTATCAAATATCAGCGACACTTTTGCCGCTTTAAAGAGGACTAATCCCATGGAAAAATTTAAAATTGTCGTTTGCGATCATATTCACGAAGAGGGGCTTAATCTCCTTCGCTCGGACGATCAAGTTGAAATGATTTTCGCAGCTGATATGGATAAAACGGCACTGCTTGATGTTGTGGCAACGGCGGATGTGGCAATCACTCGTAGTTCTACGGATGTCGATGAGAAGTTTATTGCGGCGGCTCGAGGGAAGCTCAAAGCGGTTGTCCGTGCGGGTGTTGGTGTTGATAATGTCGATATTCCAGGATGTTCCAAAGAGGGGATTATCGTTATGAATGTCCCTACGGCGAACACTATTGCAGCGGTTGAGTTGACGATGACCCATATCCTCTCCTGTATGCGTATGTTTCCCTATTCTCATGATCACTTGAAAAATCAACGTATTTGGAAACGGGAAAAATGGTATGGTTATGAGCTAAAGGGGAAGAAACTTGGGGTTATTGGGTTTGGTAATATTGGAAGCCGTGTTGGTATCCGTGCCAAGGCTTTTGAAATGGACGTTATCGCCTACGATCCGTATATTCACGCCTCTAAAGCAACCGATGTTGGTGCCAAATACACGACCAATTTTGAGGATATTTTAGCGTGTGATATTATCACCATTCATACCCCTAAAAATAAAGAGACCATTGGGATGGTTGGTGCGGACGAAATTGCCAGAATGAAAGATGGCGTTGTCCTTATCAACTGCGCACGTGGCGGTTTGTACGATGAAGATGCTCTGTATGATGGGCTACACTCGAAAAAAATCCGTTTTGCGGGGATTGATGTATTTAACAAAGAACCTGCTACTAGTAATAAGCTTCTTGATTTAGACAATATCTGTGTTTCTCCTCACTTGGGTGCCAATACATTTGAATCACAATTGGGGATTGCCCTTGAAGCGGCACAACAAGCGATTGAAGCAGCCAAAGGGATTGCCTATCCTCATGCCCTCAATCTTCCTATTGATGAGACGAAAATCCCCTCTTTTGTTAAGCCATTTCTTGAGATGGGGCAAAAAATTGGTTTCTTAGCTTCCCAAATCAATAAAGCACCGATCATCTCGATCAAAGTAAGTGGGCGTGGTGATATTGCCCAATATGTCACCTCTCTTGCGACGTTTGTAACCGTGGGTGCATTAGCGGAAACATCAGGTGAAACGATTAACTATGTTAATGCTGATTTTGTTGCTGCTGAGCGGGGAATTAAAATAGATACGGAAGAGCTTTCTGGAAGCCCTGTTTACAAAAATCTTATCACCGTACGTCTGACAACGGATAAAGATGTAATTGAAATCAGTGCAACGATGTTTGGTGATGATGTTCAACGTATTGTTGATATTAATGGTTTTGGTGTCGATGTTGAGCCAAAAGGAAATATGATCCTTTTCAAAAATACGGATATTCCGGGTGTCATAGGTCAAGTGGGAACCTTGCTTGCTACTCATGAAGTGAATATCGCCGATTTCCGTTTGGGTCGAAATAAAAGCGGTGAAGCATTAGCGGTTATCATTGTTGATTCTGCTGTTAATGATAAAACTCTCAAGGAACTATCAGCTCTTAATGCGTGTATCAGCGTCTCTTACGCACGTATCTAATCTTTTTCCCTTCGGGGAAACTCTTTCATTTAATCCCTCTTTGCTATAATTTCAGACTTAATCATAGGTGAGGTTTAGATGAATACGGAAGAACTAGGGGCGATACTAAACGATAAAAAAAAGCTCCTCTCCGAAATTTATTTTGAACTCCAAGCGGCGTGTGAAACTAAATACGGTTCGGATACCCTCGTTATTATCGAGATAGGTTCTTTTTTTGAGATTTATGAAGTCAATAATGAGACGATGAAAATTGGAAAAGCCAAAGAGGTTGCCGAATTTTTGAACATTCAACTCACCCGTAAAAATAAAACCATACTCGAAAATTCTCTCCAAAATCCTCTTCTCGCGGGTGTTCCAACGGTCTCAATTGAGCGGTATCTAAGCCGTTTGGTGCAATCAAAAAAATATACGATTGTTCTCGTCCGTCAGCAGGGTGAACCTCCTCATATTCGTCGTTATATCTCCAATATTATCTCCCCAGGGACGAATTTTGATTACATCGCTGAACCCACTGAGAATTATATTGCTTCACTTTTGATTGATGAAAATAATGGTGTTTATTCGGTCGGATACGCTGCAATCGATGTGGGGACGGGGAAAACGCTTATCAATGAGATTCACGGCTCACGGGAGGATAAAACGTATGCACTGGATGAAGTGTTTACCCTCTTGCAAAGCTATCAAACCTCAGAGGTTGTAGTGACGTTTTGCGACAACCAAATCGATGAAGAGGAGGTGAATCGTTATTTGGAGCTCAAAAGTCACCACCGTAGTACGAAAAATGAGAAACGACTACGAATTGAGTACCAAAATGAGCTCTTTGGTCGCATTTATCAAATCCGTTCTCTCTTAAGTCCCATTGAGTATCTTGATTTGGAGCGCTATGCCTATACTTCTGAATCGCTTGCCGTACTCATCCACACGATTATCGATCATGATCCTGCTATTATCGAAAAGATGAATCGCCCGATGTTTTTGGGAACGAGTCGTTATATGTACCTTGGGAATAATGCCTGTGAGCAGTTGGGGATTATTTCTCGTGATAGTGACGAAATGACCGTGCTCAAACTTATTGACAAAACCTCTACTGCGATGGGAAAGCGGTTGCTTCGGGAGCGACTCCTTAATCCAATTTGTGATCCGTTACTTTTGGAAGAGCGGTATGATTTGATCGAAAAAATGGGGGAGCATATCTCTCCTTTGGAGAGCAAGCTCAAAGAGGTGTACGATCTTGAGCGAATTTTACGCCGATTGAAATTGGGAAAATTGCACCCGTATGAGTTGGCATATTTTCATGCATCGCTGAGTGCTGCGGATAGATTGTTTGAAGATGCTCAGACTTTGGGAATTCATTACGATAAAGCAAGTGCGCAAGAGTGTAGCCATTGCGCAAGTGAGTTGCGACGTATTTTTGATATAGAATCCTGTGCGAAGTTTCGGCGCGATCAGGTAGATGAGAATTTATTTAACGAAGGTATTGACCCTTCTATTGATGCACTAGAAGAACTTCAAAAATCGAATGAACACAAAGTTCAAAGCATAATTGAGCATATCGATACTTTTTTCGACAATGGAGCAGGGTATGCCTCTATTGGATGGCTGGAGAGTGAGGGGTATCATCTCCTCATGACCCGTAACCGCTATGTCAGTATTGAAGAGGCTCTTCATAATAGCTTTTTTACGTTAGAGGGGAAACACCATTTTTTCCGTGATTTTCAGATACGAAAGCTCAAAACAACAGTCAAGCTCTCTTCATCCCTTCTCGATGAACTCTCTATTGAAAATGCGGGGGCAAAATCACGGATGTTAGCTTTGGTTCATGAGCGGTATCGTGAGAATCTTGCAACTATTGAACAGAAGTTTTCTCATGCGATTGAGCATCTTATCTCTTTTTTGGCGGTGGTGGATGTATCGCTAAGTGGTGCGAAATGTGCGGCGCAGTTTCGTTATGTTCGCCCCGTGATCGCTCAAAATTCTCCTAAAGCATTTATTGAAACGGTAGGATTA
>JAABPY010000003.1 GCA_011391735.1 Sulfuricurvum sp.
TTGCGATAGTTATTATTGCCATTAGTATTATGGCAATCCCCTCAATGATGGATATCTCCTCCAAGGCGACCAAAGGGGTCACCGTCGATGATGATATTCTCAAACGGATGTCAGGGGAATTGACGAAAATTTTTCAGACACGATGGGATAATAATTATTTGTTACCTGAGGCTAATGGGGCGCTACTCCTAAATCCGAATACGGCTGATTTGAATTGTTCGCGCGGAGGTGGAGGAGTTTTTTATCGCCTCAATCCTGCTTCGATGATGCAATGTAGCGATCAAAATGCTAGTACTATCGTTTCACCAGGCAGTGGAAATTTACAACATGGTATTGAACAGATTAATGATATTAATGACACTTTTGAGATCAACGCAACGGCAGGGGAGTCTTATAGTGTTCCTATCACCTATAAAGTGAGTTATGTCGATTCGACTGTAGTTATTCCAGCTAATAGTAATACGGCAACGGCAACATGGGTTCTTGGGTCATCAGGATCTATGAGCCCTTCTCCATCATCTTTGACTGTTCCAACCCATCTCAAGCGCATCGTTGCAACCGCTTCAGGTGCCAGTCCCGATGTCAATATCACCCTCACATTTTTCAAATCGAACAAAGGGAACTAAATGAGTGCGAACCAACAACGCAAAGGATTTACCTTTATAGAACTCCTCTTTGTTATCGTCATATTAGGAATCGTGGGGGGGATGACTCTTGAAGCAGTGCGTCAGTATTACAATGGGATTTACCGTACTCAAGAGATTATGAAGCGTACCGAGACCGCCGATCATGTATTGGATCAGCTCAAAGGGTATTTTGAGTATGCAGTGGAAAATTCAGGTGTTAATCTTGACAGGCAAGGTGCAGCTGATGGATGTTATCGCATATGGAAAGGGAAAGATCTTTTTGATTATACTGTAGCGTTTATAGCAGCCGATCAAGATAGTTTACGTACAACAGGAAATTTTCCAGGATGGAATAATGGGATTACTCCTACTGGTAACACTATTGTCGGTATAGATGTTAATTACACTGCAGCAGGCAACATTATCCAAGGATTGGGATCAACATTAGCCGATTCGGCACTTTATAATGATAATGGTGACCCTTTAGGGTGTGAGCCTTTCAATTGGAATGGTGATAATAACTTAACAGCATACTATACGATTGCAGGAGTGTCTGGCAATACATTGACAGTAACAAATAATAATGCTCATACATCAGCATCGGAGACCCCATCTGGAAAATACCTTTTTCGTACGGGCTATGCGTTTCGGGTCGATCAGGACGATGAAGGGAAATTTTATATGTACACTAATTTTCGCCCATGGAAAGGGGAAAATTATGAAACTAATGGTACAAAAAATCTTTTAGCTGAAAAGGTGAATCACTTTTATCTTACATCTCCACCAGGGAGTTCTTCAAAAGGAGGGGGAACAATTGTGACACTCAAAGTCTGTATGCAAGGGTTAGATGAAAATCTAAGCGATTCGTATGATGATGCTCTACAAATTTGCCGTGAAAGGAGCGTTCATGTCCGTTACTAAAAAGCGTCGTGGTTTTGCGATGATACTGGCGATCTTTATTGTTCTTCTCGTCGCCGCTGGGGGAGCACTGTTACTTAGTAATACAACCATGGGGGCAAAAGGGGTTAGCGACACATATCTCCACACCCAAGCAGAGCTTTTGGCAGAGAGTGCGACTGAGTTTGCCGTGATGCGGGCGCAGGGGTTTGATACGTCGGGGGGGCATTGTCTTAATCAGCTTGATATAAATGTAACCGATGCAAGCGGCAGTCAGATGTTTGATGCAAATGTCTCTTTAGCGTACTCGTTTGGCGGGGCTAGACCAAATAATCAGTGTGCTCTTTTAGCAGAAAATACAAGTTTGAGCACTATGATACTCGTCGATGTAGCCGTAACCGATCATAACCTCTCGACCGAACCGATCCGCGTTTTCAAACGTTCGTGGCAGAAGTTGTGATGGAAATCATTGTAAGGAATTTACACTATTTAGTCCAAAGAGAGTAAAATACATCCACTATCTTATAAAAGGCAACATTATGAACTTCCTCGATGTACGAACCGATTATGCTTTTAAAAAAGTATTCGGAAGCGAAAACTCTAAAGGGATTCTTATCAGCTTTTTAAATGCTATCGTGTATGAGAACACCCCTAACAAAATCAAAGATTTAACCATAGTTGACCCTTATAATATCCCGATGATAAAAGGGGTGAAAGATACCTTTGTGGATGTCAAAGCTGTCCTTGAAGATGACACAAAAGTGATTATAGAGATGCAAGTGCTCAATCACAGTGGATTTGAAAAACGGGTTCTTTATAATGCCGCTAAAAATTACTCCATCCAACTCAATAAAAAAGAGGAGTATCATCTCCTCAATCCCGTAATAGCACTCAGTATTGTTGATTTCATTATGTTTAAAGAGAGCCCCAGCGTCACCAATAGCTTCAAACTCATCGAAAAAGAGGAGCTTATCTCGTATAGCGATGATATAGAACTCATTTTCGTCGAACTTCCAAAATTTAAAAAAACATTAGAAGAGCTAACCAATATCAAAGATCAATGGATTTATTTCGTTAAAAATGCAGGAAGTTTAGAATATATCCCCGAGAATATCGATCAACATATCAAAGAAGCATTGGAAAATGCCAATGAAGCCAATTTGACTAAAGATGAACTTGAAGCACAATACAAACGAAAAGAGTTTATCTCTATCCAAAAGTTAGCCCTTATGAAAGCCAAAGATGATGGATTGGCTCAAGGGAGAGAAGAGGGGATGGAAAAGGGGATGGAGAAAAAAAGCATTGAAATTGCCAAAAACTCAATCCATCAAGGTTTAGACAATAAAACCATCTCTTTAATTACAGGCTTGACTGTTCAGATGATTGAGAGTTTAAGATAAATACGAGATATTGAAACACACGATGATGTGTATTAAGATAATCCCAAAGGAGAATAAAATGATAACAGACACCTTGAAAAATATTATTGTTGACAATCTTGTACACTCAATCCATCCTCAGAAAATATATTTATTTGGTTCGTATGCGTATGGAGAACCTAATAGTGATAGTGATTTGGATATTTTGGTGATTAAAGATGATTTTGATAAAAAAATAGAGATTAAACGTGCTATGAGAAAAGCATTATCTGAGATTGATATGCCTAAAGATTTATTAGTGGCTCGTAGTGATGAATTTGAATTTTATCGTCATGAAACAGGATCTGTGTACCAAACTATATCCGAAAAAGGACGATTATTATGGAGCGCTTAAAACAGTTTCAAATTTTTTATCGTAAGGCTAAAACCGATTTGGCAATGGCGCGATTAGCACAAGCTAATCCATCAGATGAAATAGATAATGAAGCTATAAGGAGCCTAAAATGAAAACCGTTACGTTAGAAATAGAAGACAGCAAGTTTGATCAGTTTATGGCGGTGATAAATGCGCTGAAAAGTGATATAGTGAAAAAGTTTGAAGTAAAGAAAAAAGAAGACGATGAGGCAATTGATGAACAGTATTGTTTGGAGGTGCTTGACAAAATTAATCGTGGAGACTATAGGAGCTTTGAACCGATTGGCGATATTGATGAATATATAGCGGAACTCAAAAATGCAATTTAGAGAAGTTTCATGCGGTTCGTTTGACGTATGAATACCGTATAGTGTTAGTTTTACAGATAGTTGATGAACAGATTGTTTTAGTCGATATTGGAACGCACGATGATGTGTATTAAAATCCCAAGGAGGATAAAATGCCCGAAATAAGTCGATTTTATGGAATTATTATACGGATGTACCTGATAGATAACGAGCATCCTCCGAGACATATTCATATCAAATACGCTAATGCAGAAGCCGTGATGGAGCTAGAAAATCTCAATATCATCGATGGTGCTTTACCGCGTAAATGCAGACAACTTGTGCGAGAATGGGCAGAATTTCATCGTGAAGAGCTAGTCGAAATGTGGGAGACGCAAAACTTCCATAAAATTCAACCTTTGGAGTAAGCTATGAAATTAAAAACATTTGAACAAAAACACGATTATGAGTTTGTTTTCGTCTTTGAAAATGGCGAGAAAAAATATTCGGATATAAAAGAGTTAGTGGCTAAATATTTAAATGAAGATGAACTCAAAACAGCTACAATAAATAATGAATGGGGTTGTTTGGAGTTCAAAGGCGGTGCGGTTGATATAGAGCCAAATACCCTGTATAAATATTGTGATACGCATAAGCAATCCCAAGGAGGATGAAATGAAAATGGTAACATTATTGGGTGCAGCAATCCCCCCGTCATTCCGTGCCACGACACGGAATCCAGCCTTTAAACTTTTGTCACGGCTATTTGCCATATTTGGTGTGGTGAGGAAGGAATTTAAAAATGCCTAAGATTTTTGAGTACCAAAGAGTTTCAAACATTTGTTCAAGCATTTCAAAATGAAATTGTCCAAAAATGGATCAGTTATTTTGTCTTGCATCAGAGTATCCATTGCATTAAAATAGAGGGGAAAGTAAAATGATACAGCCAAATCAGATTATAGCTATTGAGCAAGCCAAGTATTGGGGAGACTATAAGATACGTTTAGTGTTTAATGATGAAAAAATTCAAATTATTGATTTTTATAATTTTATCGACTCATCGTACAATCCAGAGATTGTGAAATATAAAGATTTGGAATTGTTTAAACAGTTTTCGATTACGGATGGTGATTTGGAATGGAATGATTACGATTTGTGTTTTCCGATTGCTGACTTGTATGAAAATAAAAACATTGGAATTTCTAATGATGATTCAAATGCAGCAGCTTAAAAATCCCAAAGGAGGATGAAATGAATCTCTATATCGTTGCCGGAGCGAACGGGAGTGGGAAAACGACATTTGCAAAAGATTTTTCACTTCAAAATGATATAGCTTTTGTAAATGCCGATGAGATAGCGGCATCCATGCAAGAGAGCAATATTCGAGCAGGCAAGATTTTCTTGCAAACTATTAATGAGTGTATGATGCAACGGCGTGATTTTATTATGGAAACCACATTATCAGGGCGATATACAGTAAAGATACTGGAAAAAGCGAAGGAACTTGGATATAGAACGACGCTTTTTTACCTTTTTTTAGAAACACCCGAAATTAACATCGCAAGGGTAAAAAATCGGGTTTTAAAAGGTGGACATAATATCCCTACGGAGGATATCGTAAGACGTTTTTATCGAAGTCGCACATTGTTTTGGAATCTCTATAAACAAAGAGTAGATAGTTGGTATTTGTTCTATAATTCAGATGATGAATTTGAAGAGATTGCCAACTCTCAAGATGGGATAGAGATGATCTATGATGAATTTTCATTTGAAAAGCTAAAGGATAACAGATGAGAGATATTCCATTTTATCAGATGAGAGATAAAATTTTAAAAATTGGTAAAGAAGCAGTTAAAAAGGCACAAAGGGAAGGTTTAAAGCAAGGTATTCCCAATGTTTATAGTCGAAACGGTCAATTGTATTATGAATTAACGAGTCATGAAATTACAACTGATACTCCAAAAGAGTATCAGTAAATCCCAAGGAGGATGAGATGAAAACCGTAATTTTAAGAATAGAAGAGAATAAAAAGGAAATCCCATGAACTTCCTCGATGTACGAACCGATTATGCTTTTAAAAAAGTATTCGGAAGCGAAAACTCAAAAGAGATTCTTATCAGCTTTTTGAATGCCATTGTGTATGAAAATGCTCCTCATAAAATCAAAGATCTCACCATCGTTGACCCCTATAATATCCCTATGATCAAAGGGGTAAAAGATACCTTTGTTGATGTAAAAGCGATTTTGGATGATGATTCCAAAGTGATTATCGAGATGCAAGTGCTCAATCACAAAGGATTTGAAAAAAGGGTTCTGTATAATGCTGCCAAAAATTACTCAATTCAACTCAATAAAAAAGAGGAATATCATCTACTCAATCCTGTTATCGCGTTAAGTATCGTTGATTTTATTATGTTTCCAGAAAGCTCAAATATTATCAATAACTTCAAACTAATCGAAAAAGAGGAACTTATTCATTATAGCGATGATATAGAACTCATCTTTGTCGAACTTCCAAGATTTACCAAAGAGATTAATAGCTTAGAAAATATCAAAGATCAATGGATTTATTTCGTCCAAAACGCTGGGAGTTTGGAATACATCCCTAACAACTTCGACGAGACGATCAAGCAAGCCCTCGAAAATGCCAATGAAGCCAATCTTACCAAGGATGAACTCGAAGCGCAATATAAACGAAAAGAGTATATTTCGATTCATAAACTATCCCTTTTGAAAGCTACGGAAGATGGGATGGAGAAAGGGATGGAGAAAGGGCGAGAAGAGGGGAAAATCGAAATTGCCAAAAATCTTTTGGATATATTGGATAATGAAACTATAGCTTTGAAAACAGCTCTTAGTGTTGATGTGATAGAAAATTTGAGAAAAAACAATTAAATCAATCTAGCGGAGGCTAAAATGAAAACCGTAATATTAGAGATAGAAGACAGTAAGTTTGATCAGTTTATGGCGGTGATAAATGCGCTGAAAAGTGATATAGTGAAAAAGTTTGAAGTAAAGAAAAAAGA
>JAABPY010000004.1 GCA_011391735.1 Sulfuricurvum sp.
TGCGACATTTTTCTGATAAACATATTTAATCAACCCAAATATTAATGCAAAAAATGCAAGATAAAACCCAACTACCATTTTTCAATCCTTTTCGTATGAGAGACTTTTCTAATTCACTCACAAAATATAATTTTATCGTATCAAAAAATTCTAAAATCAGTAAAGGGGAGATCTAAAAGCCATTTTTACTCGCTCCAAATTCAATCAATAAATTTTGTTGAACTGGTATATGTGATCCAAAATTTCTAATATCTGAAGTATTATTTTCTGTGTTATTAGTTGCTATTGAATAGCATCCTTTACACAGAGGTAATATAAATTTTTGATTCATATTATCTATTTTCATAACAATATAAGCGTTATCGTCTACATCATTAGAACATTTAACGCGTGAACACTTTATATTAGTTTGCTTTTTTTTGTTCCATTGCTCAAATAATTCTTTTGAATTGTTTTGATTCTTTTTTACGGATACAAGTACAGTATTTGTATTGTCATTAGACATGTTTTCCCTTTTTTCGTTCACACTTTCCGTTATCTTGCATCTGGTACTGGTAAATTTAATTCTTCTTGTATTAATTGATATACTTCCATATGTGATAGACCTAAGGTCGTATGTTCAGTACAACTTTCTTTTAAAAATGATTTTACTTTTTCTTTATCCGCACCATATATTCTAGATATATGATTCAGATCAAGAAAATTTTTACAATCAAATACTAATGCTACTGTATTATAACGAAAAGAAATATAGATATCTATATAAATTCACGGTTGTTTTTCTCTCTCCCAAGCTCCAGCTTGGGAGTGTATACCATCAGTCTGCATTCCCAATGAGGACGTTGGGAACGAGAGAAAGCTTTTTGAAGTTAGCGGTGAGGTCTATGCTTTGTGTTATTGTGCGTGATACGATAATAGTAAACCATCGCAAAAATCAGTGTCACCGTAGCGAACGCAGTAATAATATATTCACTGTTCATCTTCTATTCCTTTTTGATGTATGAGTAATCCAAATATGATAATCCAAACTGATAGGACGATGGTTATCGTATTATTAAAGCTAAATCCGTTTTGAGTCACAGTAAAAAGCCCATTCGTAAAAAGCCCTAAGCCAATATCTCGTAGTAAAGAACCCGTTATTTTATACATAACGAAAGTGTATCATATCTGCTATTTCTAAACCCATAAAATTTAGATTTATACGTTTGTCACAATCTCCCTCATAGCCTCTTCAAAGGTCGGATAGGTAAATTCAAATCCAGCTTCTAGTAACCGCGTCGGATAGACCTCTTTAGAGTCCAAAATGACTGAAGACCCCTCACCAAAGATTAGCTTAACTAGCCATGAGGGCATATCCATACACGTAGGGCGGTGTAAAATAGCTCCCATCGCTTTGGTTTGGTCGGCATTGGAGATGGGATGAGGGGATGTGGCATTGAAAATACCATATAAACGGGGTTGATCAATTAAAAAGGAAAATATTCGCACTAAATCATCCAAATGAATCCACGAGATCATCTGATCCCCACTCCCCATTTTTCCACCTAATCCTAGCTTGAATGGGGGGAGCATTTTTGCCATAGCACCGCCGTTTTTTCCATAGACAACCCCAAAGCGCAATAAACAGACCCGTATTTCTTCTTCTGAGGCACTCATAGCGGTTTTTTCCCAGTCTTGTACCAAGGTACTTAGAAAATCATTTTCAAAATGTTGGGAACCTTCGTCGTGTTTATGAAGATTATCATAAATCCCAACAGCGGAGGCGTTTAAAAGAACTTTGGGCGGGTTGGTGGCGTACTTGAGGGCTTTGGTTAGTTTATCAGTCGTTTCCAAACGGCTTTGACGTAATACGTTCTTATACGCAGAGGTCCAACGTCCCAAAATATTTGCCCCTGCTAAATTGATAAGGGCATCACATCCCTCTAACTTTTTTGCAATGGATTTAATGCTCATATCAGTGCGAACACTCAACGAGATGACATCATCACCGCGAGCAGTAAAGTGTGCTTTTAAAGCACTCCCCACAAATCCGCTTATTCCGCAAATAACTATTTTCATGGTATCCTCCTTGGATTATTTAAAAAGATGGCGAAAATGTTTCGCACCCTCTTTGGAACTCTCTATCGATTCTTTAACACCATCGAACGTAAAGCTAATTTTGCTTTGATCGATGGTCTCCATCTCTTTGATACGGTTAAGATTGACCAAATAGGAGCGGTGCACTCGTAAAAAATTGTAGGGTTCCAATAGGATTTCGATCTCCGATATTTTTTTGGGATAATAGGAAAATCCCTCAACGGTGCGAAAAATAACTTCGGTTAAATCGGCTTTAACGTAATAAATATCCTCTGGACGAAGTAAAGTATGGGTATCCCCCATTTTGGCAATGAGTCGAAGCTCTTTGGGATTTTTTTTCACACTCACACGCTCAAGGGAACGTCCCAATGATTCTACGGTGTACGGTTTTAGGAGATAATCAACGGCTCCTACATCAAACGCTTTGAGGGCATAATTGTCGTGGGCGCTTTGGTAGATAATCGCCATAGTCTCATGGGTATAACGCAGTGCATATCCCAGTTCGATACCGTCCATATCGGACATGGAAATATCCAAAAAAGCAACATCAAAATCATTATGGGCGACACATTCAAGCGCCTCTTTACCACTCGAAGCACTGACAATGTCGGTATGACCCAGAGAAGTTAGTAGTCTTTGCAGCCGTGAAAGGGCTAGGGGTTCATCATCAACGATCAGAATTTTCATGGCAGACCTTTAATTCTAGGGTATAGGTGGGGGGATCAAGCGATTCGATCGTCAATTCACCGTCACACAAATGGGACAATCGTTCTTGAAGATTTGAAAGACCGATTCCAAAGGTGGTGTTTTGGATAGGACGACCGTTATTGGAGACGTGAAGTCGAAATTGTGGGTCATGACTTACACGAATATGAAGTTGAAAATCATGCGATGCGGTGTTAAATCCGTGTTTGATCGCATTTTCACATACAAGTTGAATGGAAAATTTGGGGATTAAGCACGAAAGTGATTGTTGTTCATTTTCGATAAGAAGGGTAATCTTCCCCCCAAATCGAATATTTTCAAGATCAATATAATCACGAACATTGCGAAGCTCATCTCCTAGGGATATTAACGGTTTTTCTCCCATTGTATTGCGTAAAAAGGTAGAAATCTTGAGAACCGCTTCTTCGGCTTTATTTGGGTCTTGGTGGATTAGCTCGGCGAGAGAGTTGAGGGCATTATAGAGAAAATGGGGATTAAGTTGTGTTTCTAATGAAGCGATACGGCTTTGGACAAAGAGGGAGTTTATATGCTCTTTTTCGTTGCGTGCTTTCACGAAACGGTACATCAGTGCCCCCATCAAGTAGGTGAGAACTCCAATAATTGAACCACTTTGAAAAGGGTGGAGATGAAAAAGATCGATAGTCACAATGGGTGTCAATTGAAGGAGGGTATAGGTACAAAGGGTTCCCAAAAAACCAGCCAAAAAAGAGAAAAGTGCCGCTATAAAATTCCACCACCCCTCATGGGTACGTGGTAGTAAATAGTGATTCATCCCCGATATAAAGATAAGAGAATACAAAGCAATAAAAAAACCAAGGGTAACACCAAACAAGGCTCCATACAGTAATGAAAGGTTGAGAATGTAGTAGGCTAAAATCGATAAAAATCCTGAGAATAAAATACCGATAAGTAGCACACCAAACCAATCATGCATGGTGATGCGAAGTTCGAGTTTACTCATGAATTAGTCTCATTAAATTCATCACTCCCATCGCCACTCCAGGCCAACCTTGTGCAGCGTATGCAGTATCGCCTACGTGATACAATCCTTGTATTGAGGTGTCATTAGAGGGGAGACTGGGGAGAATATTTTTCATCGTCAAAGCATTCCCTCCTAATTGAGTACGATTGATGTAGCGACCAAAAGTTTTCGGTGTTGCGGCGAAGCTCTCAACAATCTCACTCACATCTAGGTGAAGTGTATCACAAATTAGGGTACGAAGCAATTGGGTAAGCTCTTTTTTTTGTTGTCGATAACGTGAAGGTTCAAGATTTACCCACCACCTTACATCGGTATGAATGGAAGCGGTGACACTAAAAAACCCTTGAGGAGCTATATCGGTATCACTCTTATCGCTAAAGGAGATGAAGAGAGCTTTGGATAAGGTGTGAGGAATGATCTCTTGGGTGATAATTTGATAATGGTGATGAAAGGGGCGATTGGAGTGTAGTGTGAGATAGAGGACAAAAGCACTTTGATGGTTATTGAGCTTTTCGTAGCGATGGTAATAGTTTTGTATTTTTTTGGTATCGAAATATTTTCCACTCTCATAATGGGTTGTCCCCATAATCAAATTTTTCGTTTCGAGGCAGTCTGTATTCGTTTTGAGGATAAAACGATCTTTTTCGTGGTGAATTGAGGTAACTTCTGTGTGGGTACGTACATCATGTATACGTGAAGTAAGACTTTCACACAGTTTTCCCATCCCCCCTACGGCATAGTGGGTCTCATGGAATGTGTACCCAAGAGCCACTGCGGCGGTAAAAAAATTAATATGTTCACTTGTACTTTGAGCGACAATTAAGATCTGAGCATCCAAGAAATCACAATAATCCTGTGAAATACCTCCATAAAAATCGTGAATAAAACGACGTGCATCTTTCCAAAGATAGGGCCAAAATTTTTTGAGAATAGGGGTCATACTTAAGAGAGAACGCAATTTCTTAGAGAGGGAAGCATTGGAATAATAGTGCCCTTTGAGGGGATAAAAGTTTTGTCCAATTGTGTAAACAAGATTCCAAAACTCCGTATGTTTGGGGTGAGGGTAGCTACGCTGAATCTCGTGAATACATTGATCGAGATTTGAAAAACGTTTAATCTCATTATGACCTTGAAGGACGACGATAGCAGGATCGGTTGCTATAAGTTTGGGCTGAACGTTGATCGTATCAAAGAGCGTTCGAACAACGCCCCCCTCATGATAGCCAGCAAGAGTGGTTGCCCCTGCATTATAATGATAATGACCGTGTTTAAAAGTGGAAGCACATCCCCCAAGTGTAGGTTCTTTTTCAAGCAATACCACATCATGACCATGTACATCAAGTAACGATGCTGTTAAGCACCCTCCGATTCCCCCTCCAATAACGGCATACTCCTTCATTACGAACTCATTGAGTGATAGAGTTTTTCAAGGGTAGCAATAAAAAGAGGATGATCGTTGGGCGCTTTGGCAACACGGTACTCGTGTATTCCCAAATGTTCCGCTTTTTCTCGGTATTCGATCTCCAGCTCAAATTCGGTTTCGGAGTTGTCGATGGTAAAAGCGATGGGGAAAATAATCACTTTTTTCTTTTTGAGAGAGGCAAGCTTATCTTCCAGATAGGGACGTATCCATTCCAACGGCCCAAGGCGTGATTGATAAGCAAGATGGGTTTTATGAAAAACTATCCCCGCATCGTTGAGTGCCTTACGGGCATGGTAAACATTGGCGCGGATATGACGCTGATACAAATCCCCTTTTTCAATCACTCTTTTGGGAAGTCCGTGGGCTGAAAAGATAAGTTCAAACTCATTGGGATTCTCCTCTCCTAGCGACTCTTTTATCCGCTCAATGATAGAGGCAATATAAATAGGATCATTGTAATAACGATCCACGGTTTTAAGCTTCTTCGATATGCCAAGACGATCTGCCTCTTCGTACAAAACATCAAACGAGGAGAGAGTGGTCGTTTCAGAATAGTGAGGATACAGAGGTATAGCGTAAATTTCATCATACTCTTTGAGAGATTCCAGTACATTGGAGGTATAAGGGGGTGTATAGCGCATCACATAATGGACATCGGCATCGACTTTTTCACTCAAGGCACTCACCACCCGTTTCGTATGTTCTACGATAGGGGATTTTCCTCCGATAAGTGCGTAATTCGCCTCTGCTTCTTTGTGACGGCGTGAGGTAATAAACCACGCAATCATTTTACGAATAGGTTTGGGGGCACCGATGATACGTTTGTCGTTGAACATATTGTTTAAAAAAACTTTAACTTCGGAGAGATTATTGGGACCTCCCATATTGAGGAGTAAAATGGCTTTTTTGGAACTTGTTTCCATAACGGCTCTCCTTTAAAAAATAATAAGGAATTTTTCCATACTCTTAATTTTTTTAGTAGCCATTTTTTGACGTTTCAGAAAATTTATCTAAGGTTTCTTTTTAGATTTTTCAGACTATAATATTTCAGTTAATAGGGGAGAGGGGGAGTTGTTATGGATATGCGAGGGATTATGGTAATGATATTACTTTTAGCCCCTTCTTCTTACGCAGGTGAAATTGCCTTTAAAGCTTCTTCCGTGCAGTTTGACTATAAGGAATATGCCGATAACGGTGAGTTACTCGATAGTGAAAAAGCCAATCTTACCGCAATTAATGGTTTTGATATTGCTCTTCGTATGGGGGGGCGTGCTCCTAATGGTTTCAAATTTATACACGATTTAGAATACTCCTACCATGAAGGAAGCACCGATTATGTTGGTTCTCTTTTATATGACACGGCAGGTCAATACGGCGATCTTAAATCCTCTACCTATAACCGTCTCTCAGAATT
>JAABPY010000005.1 GCA_011391735.1 Sulfuricurvum sp.
ATGCTTTCCATATGAATAATGGGCAGAATCCTTTACTTAAAACTTTGCTTAAGCAAGAGATGTCATCTATAATAAATATTGGTAAATATACATATGGCATACCTCCTGCAATACGCTACTGGGGTGGAGAATATAAATTAGAGATTGGCAAGTTTTGTTCTTTAGCTGATGGAATAACAATTTTTTTGGGTGGAAACCATGATATTAAAGCAATTACGACAAGTCCAATCGAACTTTTTTTTACAATTGAGAATGTAAATAAATCAGAGACTCTATCTAAGGCGAATTCGCCTAAAATAACAAAAATAGGAAATGATGTTTGGATAGGCTCAGGTGCTACTATTATGTCTGGTAGTGTGATTGGCGATGGTGCTGTTATCGGTGCGCGTGCTGTAGTGGCAGGGAAAATCCCTCCTTATAGTGTAGCTGTCGGTAATCCCGCAAGAGTCGTTAAGTATCGATTTGAGAAAGAGATTATTGATTTGCTTTTAGAATTAAAGTGGTGGGATTGGTCAGAAGAAAAAATAAAAGCCAATGCAATAAATTTACTTTCAAGTAATTATGATTGGCTCTTGAATATGAAGATAGAAGAAAATAGAATTTTAACAAAGGTAACAAACATGAATATTCCATCTATTATCCACATCGGTAGCGGTAAGAGCTTTAGAGCTGACGCATTAAATATTGATATTAATCCTCAATGGAATCCTGATGTCGTAAGAGATATGGCGGAGCCATTATTTAATGAAGAAACATTTGATGTCGTAACCCAACGATTTGGTCAGATAAGTATATGTAAAAATTCTTTTGAACGTTTGATCGCCCATGAGGTATTAGAACACGTTCCTAATTTACTTCCATTCATGAAAAATGCTCTTGATTTATTGGAAGATGGAGGAATTTTTGATATTACAGTTCCTTATGAACTCTCTTTAGGTGCATGGCAAGACCCGACTCATGTACGTGCATTTAATGAAAATAGCTGGCTTTACTACACTGACTGGTTTTGGTATTTGGGCTGGGACGAGGCACGCTTCATGACTGAAAAGCTAGAGTTTAAATTAACTCCTTATGGTATTGAGTTGAAAAATAGTGGCAAGTCGGTACAAGAAATATTAAGAACCCCTCGTGCTGTTGATGGAATGATGGTTTTATTGAAAAAAGTGCCACTTAGTGACCAAGATCGGAAGGTTTTGGACTATCATACGAGCCGAGATAAAAATAAGCATTAAAATATCAGAATTTTTTTAGAGTCAAACTGATACTATCTGTATATACAAACTAGGGGTGGCGTTGTGAAGTTTGAATGGGATGAGCATAAGAATGTACAGCTTCGTTTGGGTCGAGGCGTGATATTTGAAGATGTTCTTGTGGCAATTAGTGAAGATCGTTTGTTGGATGTTATACCGCACCATAATCTCGATAAATATCCTCATCAAATGCTTTTTATTGTTCGTATTCGATCGTATGTATATTATGTCCCATTTGTTGAAGATAGTGAGAAGGTCTTTTTGAAAAATATTATCCCTAGTCGTAAATACCAAAAAAAATATGTATAGAGGAAATTGTGATGTCCCGTATTACAAAAGAAGAAAATGAAATTATTGATTTTATAGAAAATGGTGATGCAGTAAGTATTGAAAATCTCAAAGATGAGATTAACCGATACAAAATGATAGCTACAAAACAAATGACCAAAAAAAAGGCAATTAGTATACGACTTCTGGAAAGTGATATTGAGAGTATTAAAGCAAAAGCTCTTAGTCAGGGGATGCCTTACCAAACATTACTCAGTTCTTTGGCTCATCAATATGCGAATGGAAAACTTCGCCTAGAAGCATAGATGAATACCTATACGATTTGGATCATCTCGCCGCCCAATTATATTCATACCCGTGTTTTTGATGAGATTGCTTTATCATTTCAATCGGGATTCCAAAAACTAGGTTATGTCGTTCCCATCGTTCGTGAACAAAAAGCCATTCAAGGACGTGGAATTGTTTTTGGGGCAAATTTAATTCCACGTCTTTTTACTTCTGCTGAAATTGCACTATTTCCGAAAGATCTAATTCTGTTTAATTTAGAGGTGATTCAGAATGGATCAGCGTGGATTACTCCTTCGTATATTGAGTTACTCAAACGGTTTGAAGTATGGGATTATAGTGCACATAATGCTGATGAACTAAAAAAGCTAGGCATTTATGGCGTAAAATTATGTGGTATTGGTTACGATGATGTATTGGCAAAAATCCCTTTTGTAGTCGAAGAAAAGAAAGATATTGATGTTCTATTTTATGGAAGTCAAAACGAATATCGTCAACATATTTTAGAAGCATTGACAAATCGTGGACTAAAAGTAGTTACTCTGAGTGGAGTGTATGGTGAGGAAAGGGATTCCTATATTGCACGTTCCAAAATTATTTTGAATATCCATTTTTATCATGATAAAAAGATTTTTGAGATTGTCCGTGTTAGCTATCTTTTGGCGAATGGCTGTTTTGTTATATCGGAATCGGGAAATGATACACGGATGGAAGATCCATATAAAAATGGAATATTTTTTAGCCCTTATGAGAGAATAGTTGAAGCATGTGTAGATTATGTGTCTAAGCCATATCAACGCCAATCAATTGCTACTGAGGGGAAACGCATTATTCAGAGTTATTCACAACACGACTATATAAAGCAAGCACTGGGAGAAAAAATTAAAATGACTCACGAAAACAGCCAACAATTACTACTTCAAGGTTACGAACATCACCAAAAGAATGAACTCTCAAATGCCGAAGAGTTTTACAAAAAAGCGCTTGCATTGGATAAAAATAATGCGGATGCCAATCATTTGATGGGATTGATTGTAAAAGCTGAAGGGAAAGTAGCTAAGGGGATCGATTTTATCAAAAAAGCGATTAAGCAATCTCCCAATACGGCTGTTTACCATTTCAATCTCGGGCGTGCTTATCATGAACTGTTTGATTTGGAAAAAAGTATCGCCTCTTTGCATGAAGCGATACGACTTCAAGAAGAGTATGCGGATGCGTATTACAATATGGGGATTGTCTATGAAGATCACAACCGTTTTACCGAGGCGGCGGAGGCGTATCGCCATGCCCTTAAGCTAAGTCCTAATAATATCAATACGCAATTCAATCTTGCAATGACATTATTGAGAAGTTTTCAGTTTGAGCAGGGGTGGGATGCGTATAAGATGCGCTATGTCGAAAATGGTGCTAATACGATTTTGGAGCTTCCGTATTTGTCCAAGCCCCGTTATGAGAATAAATCGGTTTCGTTACGAGGAAAACGACTGCTAGTCCATGCCGAGCAGGGATTTGGAGATACCTTTCAGTTTTTGCGATTTTTGCCACTATTGAAAGATCGATTTGAGTTAAAAGAACTTTATTTTGTCCCCCAAAAAGAGCTGTATACACTTTTGTCTCCGATGCAGGGGTGGTTGAATGCTAAAATCTTTGAAGCAATTCCCGATTCCATACACTATGATTATGTTCTCCCTTTGTTGGATTCGGGGTGGTTATATGGAGCGAATACTACAACAATTCCTTTTCGGGAAAAATATTTTTACGCCGATGTATCACTTTCAGAGAGTTATAAAAGCCGTTTTTTCAACCATGATGCTTGGAAAGTTGGTCTTGTTTGGCAGGGGCGTCCCACCCATAAAAACGATAAAAATCGCTCAGTCAGTTTTGATCTTCTTGCCCCTTTGTTGAAATTACCCAATACTATTTTTTATTCCCTCCAAAAAGAGAACTATGAGGGGGCAAATAAATTCTTTGAGAAGCAGGATAATTTTATTAATTTGAGTTCTGAATTAAAGGGGTTTGGGGATACTGCAGCGATACTTGCCAATTTAGATCTTATTATTACTGTGGATACTTCTGTCGCCCATTTGGCAGCAGCCATGGGGAAAGAGTGTTGGATCCTTTTACCGCATAGTCCTGATTGGCGTTGGGGAGCGCTTGATCCAAGCATCAAAGAAAATCAGTACGAAAAATATCACCGAACTAGCTACTGGTATGAGAGTGTCCGTCTCTATCGACAAGGGGTAGAGCGTCATTATAAAGGGGTTTGTAAAGAGTTGCTTGTTGATCTTCGCCTTAAAGTGGGTGAGGGGGATTCTCGTCTTCTACCACGAATTAAAAAGCGACGGATTTCTCCTGCTAGTGTGAATGAGAGTGCTAAATTGATACAGTTAGCATTTGCTTTGCATCAAAAAGGGGAGATGAAAAAGGCAAAAGAACTGTATAAAACAGCGTTGAGCCACAATCCCGACAACTCAGATGCTCTCCATCTTCTGGGTCTTGTACACAAAAGTGAGGGACACCTTAAAGAGGGGATTTATTTTATTCGACAAGCCATAGCAGTGAACCCTAATAATGAAGTTTTTTATAAAAATCTTGGTAATACATTAAGTGCTCAAATGGAATACGATGAAGCATCGCAAGCGTATGAAAAAGCATTGGCATTTGATCCTCAGAATGTGGAATTGATGTTTTTGATTGCGAAAGCTGCCCAAGAGGTGCCACAACGAGAGAGGGCACGATGCTATTATACGATGGTATTAGCCCTTGACCCCAATCACCTCTTTACCCTTGCTAATCTTGCTATTTTGGAAAAAACGGAAGAGCATTTTGAGGAGGCAATTGGATATTATCGCCGTATTCTCACTGTTGATCCTACGTATCCCGATAATTATTACAATATGGCAACGGCGTATAAGGCGTTAAAACGGACCGAGGATGAAATAGAGTGTTATAAAAAAGCGTTGGAGATTAATCCTAAACACGGCGACAGCTATTTGGGATTATCGAAGTATTACGAGAGTAAGGGGGAGTTTGAGCAAGCCATTGCCGCTATGCGCCATGTGATTGCGCTCAATCCTGATCAAAAAACCTATCAAGGACAACTGGTTCGATTTCAATCGCTGGGGTGTGATTGGGAAGGTCTTTATGAATTGAAGCGTCGTGTGTTTAGTATGAGTTATGGCGAGGATGCAAAAATCGGGATCAATACCCAATATGCCGTGATGTTTTTGGGTCAATTGATCGGTGAGGCAGATTTGTTGGAGATTGCTAAAATTTTTGCCAACAATCGGTTGGAAGCGGCGCATTACAATTGCCCCAATAACCACTACATGTTTGATCGAGAGCCCAATAAAAAAATCCGTATAGGGTATGTATCGGGGGATTTTTACAACCATGCGACGCTACATTTGCTAATTGGGGTGCTAGAGCAACACAACAAAGAGAAATTTGAGATTTTTGCCTATTCCCTTTATCATAAACAAGGGAGTATCTATTATGATCGGCTTTTGGAATCGATTGATCAGTTCGTCGATTTTTCCGATACATCAATGGGGGATATTTGTGATCGTATTTATAGCGATAAAATTGATATTCTTATCGACCTAAAAGGGTATACTCACGATGCTAGGCCTGAAATATTTTTTCTCAAACCTGCCCCCATTCAAGTAAGCTGGCTGGGAATGCCAGGGACGATGGGGACATCGATGATTGATTATATTATTGCCGATAAAACCGTTATTCCCCCTGAGAATGAACAATTTTACAGTGAAAAGATCCTCTATATGCCCCATTGTTATCAGCCCAACGATGATACGCAGGTCATCTCTTCGGACGTGATAACACGTGCCGATTGCGATTTACCCGAAGATGCATTTGTGTTTTGCGATTTCAATAACCCCTATAAAGTTGATCCGATGATGTTTGATATTTGGATGGATATTTTACGAGAGGCGCCCAACGCTGTTTTATGGCAGTTGTCGGATAAAGAGCCCATTACTCGCAATCTTAAAAATGAAGCACAAAAACGGGGAATTGATCCTTCTCGCCTTATCTTTGCCAAAGCAGCCATTAAAGAGCGTCATCTAAAGCGGATGCAGTTAGCCGATTTGTTTTTGGATACGATTAATTGTAATGCCCACACGACGGCAAGTGATTCGATTTATGCTGGATTACCGTTATTGACGTTAGCAGGCAACACCTTTGCCAAACGGGTGGCAGCAAGTATTTTGGTCAATGTCGGGATGGAGGAGCTAATTGTTTCGACGGTAGAGGAATATAAGGTAAAAGCACTTGAATTGTACCACTCCCAAGAGAAGCTTCATCAAATACGTGAGAAGTTGGCACAAAATCTCAAAACGTATCCTCTGTATGACACGAAGAAATTTGCGGTCAATTTGGAAGCAGGTTTTGAGAAGATGTATGAATATTATTGTGAAGGAAAGGAAGCTAAAACAATTACATTGCCAAATTAAGAGGGGGGGGAGATACGTCCCCCTTACACGTTAATTCCTATCGATCGCATTCAAATCACTAAACGCTTGTTTGACACGTGCGATTAATGTTTCTTGACCACTACGGAGCCATTTGCGTGGATCATAATATTTTTTATTCGGCTTCTCTTCCCCTTCTGGATTTCCGATTTGCCCTTGGAGATAATCTTTGTATTTTTCATAATAATCTTTGACCCCTTCCCAAGTTGCCCATTGGGTATCGGTATCAATGTTCATTTTGATAACACCATAGCT
>JAABPY010000006.1 GCA_011391735.1 Sulfuricurvum sp.
TGTGTGGTTGACCAATGGCTTCTTCTTTGGTATAAAGAGTCATTTCAGTAAATTTACGGTTTATGAAGGTAATAATCCCTTTTGTATCGGTTTCAGAAATGAGACTGCGCCCATCAAAAAGAATCTCTTCATCAACTGGATTAGGGCGTTTCATAATCGGTACATCCTGATATTAAATTTATATTTAGCCCCTATATTGTATCAGATGATTTATAAAAACAAAAGAGAATTCAAAGGCAAAATCAATCGGTTGCTGATTATAATGAGGTTTTTTCTTAATGATAATGAAATATGAGGATGTCACTGTGGACGTATTAGAATTGTTACAAAAAATGATTGGATCGAAAAGTCAAACCCCCGAAGATGGTGGATTACTCGATTTTATTTCCAATTATCTCGAAGGATTTACCGCCATTCGCATCGATAAAGGGGGGGTGAAAAATCTTTTTGCTTATCGGAAATTTGGAGAGGGGGAGCATTTGTGTTTTGCAGGGCATGTTGATGTCGTCCCTGCGGGGGAGGGGTGGCATACGGATCCTTTTGTGGCAACACTCAAAGAGGGGTATATTTATGGGCGGGGTGCACAGGATATGAAAAGTGGGGTGAGTGCTTTTACCCAAGCACTCAAAGAGGCTAAAAATTTCAAGGGGACACTTTCGCTGTTACTGACATCCGATGAAGAGGGACCTGCGACATTTGGAACAGTGGAAGTACTCAAATATCTCCAAGAGCACCATCTTCTCCCTGATGCGGTTGTTGTGGCGGAACCAACGTGTGAGACAATGTTTGGGGATGCGATCAAGGTGGGTCGTCGTGGTTCCATTAATGGGGTATTAGAAGTGTTCGGTAAGCAAGGGCATGCGGCATATCCTGAAAAAGCGATTAATCCTATTCATCAACTAGCGGCACGATTACCGAATATTGCAGGGGTATTTTTGGATGAGGGGGATCACTATTTTGCCCCCTCCCAATTGGTCATTACCGATATTCGTTCAGGGATAGAGACGACCAATGTCTCCCCTGGAAAACTAAAAATGATGTTTAATGTCCGAAATTCGACGGCAACAACCAAAGAGTCGATTGAAGCGTTTATCGCCAAGCAATGTGATGGGCTTGAGTATACGTTAACACTTGATCAAAGCGCAAAACCGTTTGTGACCGATGCACATACTCGGATTGTTCAACTGTTGAGTGCTGTTATTAGTGAAGTTACCACTACTATTCCCAAGCACTCTACCGCAGGGGGAACGTCGGATGCTCGCTTTATTGCTGAGTATGGTATTGATGTCATCGAGTTTGGGGTGATGAATGATACGATACACGCCCCCAATGAGCGAACTTCGATTGCTGAAGTAAAAAGTTTGTATCACGTTTTCAGTACGTTGATACAGCGATTTTGATAGAATAACAATTTTAAAGGGGTGCGTATGAAAAAATTAGTTTTAGCGCTATTAATGGCGGTGAGTGTTTTTGGTGCTGACGTGATGTGGAGCAGTGGATACGATCAAGCGCTTGCAAAAGCCAAAAAAGAGAATAAGCCATTGATGGTGCTTATTACACGAGAAGATTGCGGTTGGTGTCGTAAACTTGAAGCGACAACATTGAAAGATAGTGATGTCGTATCTCGCATCAACAGCTCATTTGAAGCGGTGAATGTCACCAAAGAAAAAAGCATCTACCCTAAAAACTTAACGGCGAAAATGGTTCCTATGAGCTATTTTATTGATCCACGTAACGGCAAGGTACTTTCTTCTATCCCTGGATATTGGGAAGCAGAAGATTATAACTCTGTCCTCGATGAAGCCCTTCGAAAATACAAAAAATAATTAAAGGATACTCTATGACAATTGTACAAACCCCTAATGCCCCTGCTGCTATTGGACCTTACTCTCAAGCAATGATTGCTAATGGAATGGTCTACACCTCAGGTCAAATCGCCCTTACCCCTGCGGGTGAAATGGTCACTGGTGATGTAAGTGTCCAATGTGTGCAAGTATTGGCAAATCTCAAAGCGGTTTTAGAAGCGGCGGGAAGTTCATTGGATAAAGTGATTAAAACGACAATATTCTTGGATAATATGGATGATTTTGGTGCCGTCAATGAGCTGTATGCGCAAGCGTTCGGAGATCACAAGCCAGCACGTTCCACCGTTGCTGTGAAAACATTGCCGAAGAATGCGCTAGTGGAGATTGATGCGGTGGCGATGGTTTAATACGAAAACGTAGAGAGGAACTCTTTTTCTGCGTTGGGAATTTTCGTCATATTCCCCTCAAAATCGAGATAGACGAGGAGAATTTTCATCTCGAAAAGTTTCTCTTCCTCTCTAAAAATTTGCTGTTTTAACGTAAATGAGGCACTCTTTAGCTGAACTAATTGTGTTTTAACCTCCAAGATATCGGCAAATTTTGCACTCTTACTATAATTAGCTTCGAGACGTTTCGCCACAAAATGTCCCCCTTTCAAAATCGGGGAACGCCCTGCATCAAAAAAAAGCTGACTTCGTGCCCGCTCGCAAAAATTAAGATAATTGGAGTGATAGACAACACCGCCAACATCGGTATCTTCGTAATATACCCTTATCTGCATGTTAAACCCCCTTGTTTACGGCATTTTAAAGCTGTTAAAAATAAAACGTCACCAAAAACGTCACTTTAATACAAAAATCCAAACATCCAAAGGGGGATTTTTCTCCCAATACCATGCTCTATTTCATCGAGAGCTAGATAACTCTCGTCTACCCCTTTAATTTGACTAAACGTTTTATTGGCTCCGCCCACTTCAAATACATATTTACTATCCACTTCAAAATCTCCTTTTTTTGCCAGAATCATCGAATGATCTGCATTTTCAACCATACTGGCAAAAAAGGTCTCTCGCAGCGTTCCCGTGTTGGCTCCCAGTGCATGGATGAGATTGGGGTTGCCGAGGGTTATTTTCTCAGGCTTCTCCATCGCTCGAAGTCCTGTACGTGAACGGTAGATAAAACGGACCAACCCAGATTTTTCTAAAAAGTAGAGATAATTTTTGAGTGTTCGGTCATCGTGTATCTCACTGGCTTCTTTGAGCACTTTGATCTCTAGTGTAAAGGGGGACGATTGCGCAATGATTGCCATTAATTTTTTCATTTTACGCACACTCAATCCATTAAACGATGGGAAAACTGCTAAAAAATCACTTTCCAATGTAGTCGTCACCTGCTGATCGAGCGTCATTGCAAACATCTTTTTATCGCTATACTCTTTGTAATAGGGATAATATCCCCACTGTAAATACTCACCAAAGAGTCCTAAGATTTTTCTACCCTTCCCCTCTACAGCACTTATAATCTCATACGCCTGCTGCTCATGGTTTTTTATCAAGGGTTCCAAAAATAGCGGCTCTAAAGCCAGACCCGTCTCCATTTCAATAAATTCGCGAAAGGATAATCCGTGCATAGAATACACTACAGCTCGGCGTGACAAATCATGGCTTCCGTGCGATAGTTCAAGTGCAGAGCTACCTGTAGCGATAACACGTAATCCAGGGAAAGAGTCATATATCATCTTCAAATCACCCGACCAATTTTCAGCCTTGTGTATTTCATCGATACATAGCAGCTTCCCTTCGTTTTTATAAAAAGCTTCCGCTATAGTATAGAGCGTATGGCTTTGAACACTTCGGTGATCTGCACTGATATATAGTGCTTCTTTAGAGATGGGATTGGGGTAGTGTTTTAGTATGGTTTGGATCAGTGTTGTCGTTTTACCGATACCACGAGGTCCCGTGATGATCGACATTCGATGATCCAGTGTATGTGTTTTTAAAAAATAGCGAACGTATTGTTGATTGAGAAGCCGAATAAAGTCACGACTTTGAAGAAAGAGTTCATCAAGCATAGTTAGCCTTTTTATGTATAGTAATACAATTATAGCTATTTATTAAATGTATTGCTATACATTTTTTAAGAATTTATCAATTCCTTTAATATCAATTAGCTAACTAATAATGAAAGTGGCACTAATATAAAATTTGGTGCCAGATTTGTGCCAGTTGATTGACACCGCAAATCTCAAAGCGGTTTTAGAAGCGGCGGGAAGTTCACTGGATAAAGTGATTAAAACGACAATATTCTTGGATAATATGGATGATTTTTGTGCCGTCAATGAGCTGTATGCGCAAGCGTTCAAAGATCACAAGCCAGCCCGCTCTACGGTTGCCGTGAAAACGTTACCGAAGAATGCGTTGGTGGAGATTGATGCGGTTGCGATGATCTAATTTCATTACGCTTCATTTTAAAAGTAAAAAATTCAGTTTGAAGAGTAAAAAGCAAATTGATGACGCCCAGCTTGTTTTGAATCGTACATAGCAGCATCGGAGTTTTTGAGTAACTGCTCTGCTGTTTTTCCATCGTTAGGATAGATACTGATCCCGATACTGCATGAGCTGAAAACTTCTTTATGATTGATGAGGAAAGGGGCTTTAAAGAGTTCTAATATTTTTTCGGCAACCGATACAAAATGGTGATCAGAATCTCCGTTATCGACGATGAGTACAAATTCATCACCTCCATTGCGTGCGATGGTGTCCCCTTTTCGGATTGACTTTTGTATTCGTTTAGCGACTTGCACCAAAAGCTGATCCCCAACCAAATGACCGAGTGAATCGTTGATCTCTTTGAAATGATCCAAGTCAATAAAAAAGAGTGCAAATATTTCATTTGAACGATTTTTCTTTTCGATCGTATGACGGATTCGATCGGCGAGAAGACGACGATTGGGCAGATGAGTGAGCGAATCGTGCATAGAAATATGGGTTAATTTTTTTGTTTCCTGCATCAATTGATTTTGAATATCTAAATAAGCACTAATATCATGTCGAATTTCGAGATAGGCAATAATATCCCCATCGTTGTCAAAAATTGGTTTTGCATGAATGTCTACATGATGTTTTTTACCCTGTTTATCGGTATGGATATGACGAAGGGTAGAAGGCTTTTTGGTGTTAGCAACATGCTCTACGGGACAGTTTTTATGGTCGTTTGTACACGCACCGCTCGTCTGATTCGAAATTTTATAACACTGTGGGAATGTTTCATTCGCACCCTCTTCTTGGAGATCCTTGGCTGCTTTGTTCATCATACTCACGGTATAATCGGGTAAGATATAGAGGATGGGATCGGGGATTTCGTCCATAATGGTTTGCATCATCTTATGTGAATCATCCAATTTTTTTTCAAGGGTTAAAACATGGGCTATTTTTTTTAACGTCCCCAGAAGAAGCACGGGATTGGTTGGTTTTAAAATGTAATCATCGACGTGCAATGCGATTGCCTTAAGTAGCAAATGGGTATCGCTAAAAGCAGAGTTAACGATGATAGGAATATTGGGTGAGGATTCACGCATTTGCGCAATCATTTCCAACCCTCCTATTTTAGGCATCTGAATATCGGTCAAGACAATATCAGGAGAATTTTTTTCGAAAAGAATCAATCCTTCTTCCCCATCTTTAGCCATGTATACAGCTTTGAAATACTCGGCAAATGCACCGATAAATGCGCGTGCTGTTTCGGAGTTGTCTTCAACGTACAAAAGGGAATAATTCTTAAGCATTGGCTTCTGCTTGCAATGAAATAGTGGTTTGCATACCATTGCTTAATGATTCCATGTGGATAGATCCGTTCATGCTGTTTTCAATAATCATTTTACTCATATACAATCCAATTCCGGTTCCCTCTTTTTTGTCTTTTGTCGTAAAATAAGGCTCAAACAAGCGATCAATTATGTCAGACGAGACACCCATTCCATTATCCGTGATAATCATCTGAATGATTGCCTCTTGTCGTTGTATGCCAATTTGTATTAACCCATTTGGATTTTCTGTTTTGATAAGGGCATCTTTTGAGTTATTCAAAATATTGAGCAATACTTGAGCAAACTCATTCTCAAATCCATAGATTTGTGCGTCTTCGTGGGTGTCATTTTGGATGACAATATTATGATTATCAAACGTATCTTTGACAAATAAAATGGTTTTTTGGGTAATTTCATAGAGGGAAAAAAGCTTTTTGGATTTGTTGGGGTTGAAAAAATCTTTAAAATCATCAATGGTTGAAGACATGTGCTGTATATTATTTTGGGACTCTTCCACAAAGGTATTAAACATCGTCTCATCAATCGTCTTATTTTCAAATTTTTGCTGTATTCCAAAAAGATTTAATGCCAAAGTATTGAGCGGCTGCCGCCATTGATGGGCAATGTTACCGATCATCTCTCCCATACTAGCAAGTTTGGACTGCTGAAACATCAACTCTTGATTACGGATAATATCCGTTTTGTCGGTAAAGCTGATAATAACACCATAATCATTAGACGAGAGATTGATCCGTTTTATTTGTAGCCAATAAATTCGATGATCA
>JAABPY010000007.1 GCA_011391735.1 Sulfuricurvum sp.
TGATTACCCGTGGAGGTGTTTCTCTCAAAGAGATACGCCCTGAGACGATGGAGAGCAAAGTGTTACGTGGGCTTTATTTTTGTGGTGAAGTGATGAATCTTGACGGGCCGTGTGGTGGGTACAATTTGCAATGGTCGTTTGCTAGCGGGTATATTGCAGGACATTTGGGTGAAAAGGCTGATATTTAACCACCTAAATCAAGAAAAACTAAAAATGGAGAATACAATGGGACCTCTTATATACGGAACCGCGTGGAAAAAAGAAAAAACTGCTGATTTAGTCGTCCAAGCTGTTATTGCTGGATTTCGTAGTATCGATACTGCCTGTCAACCCAAACACTATGAAGAGGCATTGGTCGGTGAGGCGTTAAAGCGATTAGAAGCCCATGGCATACAAAGAGAAGAGCTGTTTATCCAGACTAAATTTACTCCCTTAAGTGGTCAAGATCCCCAACGTATCCCCTACGATCCGACAGCTTCATTGGAGATTCAAGTTGCCCAATCGTTTGAAGCCTCGAAGAGAAACTTACAAAGTCATTATGTTGATTCTTTGGTACTTCATTCCCCTTTGTTTCCGTATAAAGATCTAATAACAGTGTGGAAGGCAATGGAGAAAATTTATTATAGCGGTGGTGCTAAAATATTGGGGATCAGTAACTGTTATGATCTCGAACTTCTCAAAAAACTTTACGAAGATGCTACGATCAAACCCTCTGTGGTTCAGAACCGTTTTTATCGTGAGAGCGATTATGATAAAGAGCTACGCCAATGGTGCGATACCAAAGAGATTCGCTATCAAAGCTTTTGGACTCTTACGGCTAATCCTCATGTTTTAAGCAGTGAAACGATTGTTGCATTAGCTCAAAAATACGGACAAACCGAAGCACAACTGTTTTACCGATATCTGTGCCATATCGGAATCACCCCCCTTATTGGTTCAACATCCGCGCAACACATAGCAGAGGATCTCGCTATTTTTGAGTTTGAACTGGAGGATGATGAAATAGTACGTATCAGGGAGGTTTTAGAAAGCTTCGTCGTTTAATGGCTATGTGAATTTTTATACTAAACGTGTAACCCCCTAATGAATAGGGATATAGGAGAATCCTCCATTTTGCCATTTTACCAACCCGACCATAGCCGATTTGATCGGGGTGACAAAGGAGTATAAATCTTCAGTCAATATCCCTTTTTTATGCATCCCTGACATACAAATATCAAAATGGATATTATATTTCTTCTCTATCTCATCCAAACGTTTATGGATAACGTCCTGATGTTCAACAAGTGATTTATCCAAACCATATTGAGTGTTATCGAGATTATCGACAAAAAATTTATAGGCTTCTCCGTGTATCACGACAGCTACTTCTACCGTATCTCCTTGTGCACTAAAATAATCAATCGTTCCGGGAACTCCTACTAACAACTGATTGCTAAAGGCTTCCCTATCACCTGTTTTCAAATCGATCACAAACTTTTTTGTATCTGCAAAAGCAATCGTAACTACAAACAACAAGATAAAAAGAGCAAAACGCATGTAAATCCTTCTAAAAAAAATATTGGTAACGGTATCATGCCCAAGAAATGTAAAAATGGTATAAAGAATTTGTATCTTCGCTTTAACAGGTATTGTATAACTTCACCACACTAAAAATTAAGACCAATTTCACGCTATAATTCCGCCATGAAACCACTCTTTTTTTTTCTTATTCTACTTCTGAACACTGCCCTTTTCGCTACCGTCCCTATCATCTATGATATTCACGGTTCTTCCCCTGCCCTTGACACCAATATGACCCAATTTTTGAACCAATGGCGCACCGATACCATCACCCCCGTCCAAGAGGGAAACTATACGAATGTGATCGTCAATGGGGATACGACTCAAAAAACAGTTTCCCTCACGTTTGACGATTCCCCCGATGAGAACAATACTGATAAAGTCCTCGATATTCTCAAACACTATGATGTCAAAGCGAGTTTTTTTATGATTGGTGATCCTATGAACGATGAAAATGCAACAGCCGTTACACGCGCATCCAACGAAGGGCATCTCGTCCTTAATCATAGCTTCAACCATCCACGATTAACACGGCTAACCTCCGAAGAAGTGATAGCCCAACTCAATGCCACGAGTGAACGAATTCAACATTTAACGGGAAAATACCCCCTCCTAATGCGTCCCCCCTACGGGTCAATCAATCAAACAACGCTTGACACCATCAATACACATGGATTTACCACGGTTTTATGGTCTCTTGATTCCCTCGACTGGGCACTCAAAGATAAAAATGCGATTATTGAAAACGTCATTACAAACGTCCGAAATGGCGATATTATCCTCATGCACAGTGGACGTGCTAACAATTCAAGCGTTGAAGCACTCCCTGAAATTATCGAAAAACTCACCCAAATGGGCTATACCTTCCTCCCTCTTGAGACAATGGTAAATATCAAAGCCTATAAGTAATATTCCGCTATAATCACGCCATTAAAATAGTGTCGCATACAGCGGCTTCTCCTCATAACCTGAGGCACCCATCCTAAAGGACTCTTGTGTCATCTGAAATTCAACGTAAAAACCACCGTATCCACCCTTGTAATAGTGAGCGTAAAAATGAGTTGCTCAATTTTTTACTTCCCCAATACGCCGACAAAAAGGTTCTAATCCTCACGGCTCAAGATCCTAAAAATATCCACATTACCGCATCTGCGAATGTAACCATTGCCACCGATGATGAGCTAATTGCTTCGGAAAAATCCACCTACGATGTTCTTATCAGCTATGATCTTCCTGAAAAAGCAATCCTTTATATGACACGTTTTGCTCATGCTCGTGAAATTGCCCTTATCTTGTTGGGTGATGAAGACCAAAAAAACCTTTATGGAATCGAAACCCTTTTAGGACGTACTATTATCCAAAATCCTCTTGCAGGATTTGAACCAAGTTTCGGAATTGCAGTAGAGCAAAAAAGTAAAGCCGAAGCGTTAGCACGACGTGTTGCCCGTGAAGAAGAAGCAGCCTCCAAGGGGGACAAGTGGGCGAAAAAGGATAAAGGAAGCTCCGATTTTCTAGGGTATGACGAGAATGGCAAGCCCATGTTCGCAAAAAAATCACGTGACCGCAACCACTACATCGATGGAACCCCCCGTCAAGCAGAAGAAAAAGCAGCCCGAACGCAGTTTGTCAATAAACCGGTATTTTTTGATGATGAACGAAAGAAATTTAATTCCCCAAGAGCTGAGGGTGATCGAAAACCTTACGGGGAAAAGAAGCCGTTTGGCGATAAGAAGCCGTTTGGCGATAAGAAGCCGTATGGAGACAAAAAGCCGTTTGGCGATAAGAAGCCTTATGGTGATAAAAAACCATTTGATAAAGACGGTAAAAAATCATTCGGAGATAAAAAGCCTTATGGCGATAAAAAATCCTTTGATGCGAAGAAACCATTTGGTGACAAGAAATCGTTTGATAGACCAGCGCCAAAAGCCGATGCAACTCCTGCGCGTCCTGCTCGTCGTATCAATGTAAAATCATTAAAACCCAAAGAGTCAGGGGAATAAATAACTGCGAATAGGATGGATAGACGAAATGAAAAATAAATTACCTCATGAATTTGTTCAAAAAGTAAAAGATGTTATTGCCGCAAAAGAGACTCTTGAGGGAGAGGTGAAGCGTGTAACAAAAGATGGTCAGGAAGTTTGGTTTAACAATAGCATAATGCCTATTTTAGACGAAAATGGTCTCCAAATCGGTGAAGTGATTGTACGGTATGACATTACCGAAAAAAAGAGTTTTGAAAAACTCTCCATTACGGATCCCCTTACCGATCTTTATAACAGAAGATTTTTTAATGAGACATTAACGAGAGAGATTTGTCGTGCTACACGAGATAAATCGTTTCTCTCTTTTATCATTCTTGACATAGACTATTTTAAAAAATACAACGATTCCTACGGTCATGATGCGGGGGACAAAGCGTTGTCAGCAGTTGCAGGTGCCCTTAAAAATTCTTTGCACCGAGGTGGAGATTTTGCCTTTCGATTGGGGGGTGAAGAGTTTGGAATTATTTTTTCAGGGCTTAATCAAGAGCAATCCCTCCAATTTGCAGAACAAATACGAGCCAGTGTAGAAAAGCTCAACATTCCCCATTCCAACTCAACGGTTGCCCCTCATATCACCATCTCCCTTGGGTTGGTAGTGATTAATTTTGCCGAAGAGAATGTCGATGAAAACGGTTTCTATACCATGGCAGACAGTGCGTTATACAAAGCCAAAAACAGCGGTAGAAATAAAATCGTTATCCACGAAAATGAGGAGATCGATTTCTTTTAATACTCAAAGCATTGAGAGCTTGAGATGACTCAACCGATCATACATCTCTAACACATTAAGATACTCTTGATGAAGGGTTACGTCGATGAGAAACTCTTCCCCCTCCAAAATACGTAATGCGCGCTCAACCCTCTCTTTTCCGTAAATATTAAAGAGAGCCTCTTCGTATTCATCCCACACACACTCAGATTCCCCCATTCGGATCAGTTCCGCAACAATGTGTCCCATCTTGGACGACCCAAATTCAAGCAAACTAAGGGCTTCATCCGTATTGCCAAGCAGAAGATGAATTTGGGCTTTGAACTCTTGCATTGTAAAGTTCGTTTTAAAAATCACCCCGATGTATTTTTCAACATTGAGACTCTCTTCGAGTGATTCGACCTCATCAAGTATTGCTTCTCCATCGAACTCATCAAAGTGCAAAATCATATCACGTATCCATTTGCCGTTGTTCTTGTTGTTAAAACTCATATCCTCTATCGGGTACACCTCCGAAACCGTAGGGATGATCATCTGACAGGAATAGAAACCCAAATAGGTGTATTCACGCAAATAGATCTCTTTATTCATACTTTTAACGATTGATTCTAAAAACTCAAACTCGGCTTCGCTCCCCTCCCCTTCGAAGCTGCACGGTGCATACTCAAAACTCTTCTTGGAACTCAAAAATCCAAATCCAATTTTCCCATTACTGTCGATAAAATGGGACTCAAGATTAAAACTGTCTGATACAATGGACATATCAAACGTCGGCACTTCAAACGCATCGAGGTTTTCCAATCCACGCCCTTGCATCAGTTCGCTCATCGTTCGCTCCAAGGATACTTCCAAAATCGGATGGGCTCCAAAAGAGACGAAGAGGGTTGAGTTAAGAGGATTGATAAGAGAGATAGCCGTAACGGGGAATTTCCCTCCCAACGACGCATCAAGAACTTCAACAATATATCCCAATGTGCGTAGTGCCTCAACGTCTGTATTAACCCGTTCAAATTTTGCTAAAACGTCATTTGGATATTTGGGGAGCGCATAGCCGTTTTTCAGTATCTCCAGCTTGGCATATCGTTCGAAAATCTCACTAAGTGCTTGTACTTGTGCTTCTAATGGTGTATTCCCCGTTGCAAGCCCGTTACTGACATAGAGATTATTCAAGATATTAAGGGGAATCGTGACTCTCTCCCCTGAACTTTGTTGTATAAACGGCAAGGTGACAATTTTATCTTCATAATCACTGTTGTAATCGACAAAATCGGCATCGCTGAGTTCATTATTAGGATTATAAATAGCCATTAACTCTTTATTTAGATACTCCTCCCCAAATGCAAACACCACCTCATCGGGATAATATGTACGCTGTGGTAAATAAAAATCACTGAAAAAATTGTTCGTTTGAAGCCGTTCAATATACTCCCCTAGCGCACTTGCTTTTGACGCATCGGAGACAATCCCCTTGCCGTTAGAATAAATATGTCGCGGTGCTTCGACCGAAGAGAGATTTATCGAGTAACAATGACTTAAAGGATGTTTCTCCTGCGAATAATTTACATTACACCCAACGTCGGCTAATACCGCCTCCATTTTTCCAATCGACTCTTCAAGTGGGCTATTTTTTGATAAAAGATTCATACATTTCCTTTGGTTTTTTCTATTTCACTCACAACATGGCGCATTTTCAACAACGAATCGGGATTAAGAGAGATCGAATCAATCCCCTCCTCCACTAAAAATCGGGTAATTTCGGGATAATCCGACGGTGCTTGACCACAGATACCGATGTATTTTCCCCTCTCTTTGCATGAGCGTATCGCCATCGAGAGCATCCGAGTCACCGCCTCATTACGCTCATCAAACACTGATGCTACGAGAGTACTATCACGATCAACCCCCAACGTAAGCTGAGTGAGATCATTGGAACCGATACTGTACCCGTCGAATATTTCTAAAAATTGATCG
>JAABPY010000008.1 GCA_011391735.1 Sulfuricurvum sp.
AATTGTGCGGTAGGTATTGAACCTGTTCGAGATCAAATCGACCATTATCTTAATAATTCATTGATGTTGGTTACCGCCCTTAACCCTTATATCGGGTATGAAAATGCAGCAAAAATTGCTAAGACAGCCCATAAAGAGAACTCTACATTGAAAGAAACCGCGGTAAAGCTAGGTCTTCTTAGTGCAGAAGATTTTGATAAATACGTCATCCCTGAAGAGATGACAAGACCTATAGCGTAAACTTAAACAGGAGGAATGGAATGAATATACATGAATATCAAGCAAAAGAGTTATTCAAAAAATACAATGTACCCACACCACGTGGTCACATTGCATTTTCACCCGATGAAGCAGTAAAAGCTGCTCAAGAATTGGGTGGGTCTATTTGGGTTGTAAAAGCTCAAATCCACGCAGGTGGACGTGGTTTAGGCGGTGGTGTAAAGCTAGCTCGTTCAACCCAAGAAGTGCATGATTTAGCCAAAGAGATCCTCGGAATGCAATTGGTAACGCACCAAACAGGGCCTGAGGGTAAACTCGTTCAGAAAGTTTACATCGAAGAGGGTGCTGATATCAAGAAAGAGTATTATCTTGGACTTTTGCTTGATCGTGCCCTTGAGATGCCAATTATGATGGCATCGACAGAGGGTGGTATGGCAATTGAAGATGTTGCTCATAATACCCCTGAAAAAATCATCAAAGTCTCTATTGATCCATTGACAGGTTTTCAATCGTTCCACGGTCGAAAACTAGCCTTTGGTTTAGGACTTCCAACAGAAGAAATCGGTGCTTTCATTAAATTTGCATCGGCATTGTACAAAGTCTATATGGATCACGATGCAGAGATGATTGAGATTAATCCACTGGTCAAAACAGGCGATGGTAAATTTTTGGCATTGGATGCGAAGATGGGCTTTGATAATAATGCCCTTTATCGCCAAAATCAAGTCAACGAGATGCGTGATTTATCGGAAGAAGAACCAACCGAAATCGAAGCGGATAAATACGGCTTAAGTTATATTAAACTTGATGGGAATGTTGGTTGTATGGTTAATGGTGCAGGGCTCGCCATGGGGACTATGGATACGATTAACTATGAGGGGGGTAAACCAGCTAACTTCTTGGATGTAGGTGGTTCAGCAAGTGCTGAAACGGTTGCAAAAGGGTTTGATATTATTCTTAAAGATCCAAATGTCAAAGCAATTTTTGTCAATATTTTCGGTGGAATTGTCCGTTGTGACCGTGTTGCTAATGGCATTATCGAAGCAACAAAAATCACCAATGTAAACGTACCAGTTATTGTCCGTCTTGATGGGACGAATGCTATTGAAGCGGCAGAAATTTTAAATAATGCTGGTATTGCGAATATTATTGCAGCAACGGATCTTGCCGACGGTGCACGCAAAGCCGTAGCAGCAGCGAAAGGGGAATAATCAATGTCTATTTTGGTCAACAAAGAGTCGAAAGTTATCGTTCAAGGTTTTACGGGGAAAGAGGGATCATTTCACGCTGAGCAATGTATGGCGTATGGCACACAAATCGTTGGGGGTGTCACTCCTGGTAAAGGGGGTCAAGTACATCTTGGTCAACCTGTTTTTAATACCGTTGCCGAAGCAGTAGCGGCTACTGGGGCAACTGTTTCTATGATTTTTGTTCCACCTGCTTTTGTATCGGATGCCGTTATGGAGGCAGCTGATGCGGGGATTAGCCTTGCCGTTATCATTACGGAGGGTGCTCCTGTCAAAGATATGATGTTTGCCAAAGCGTATGCTGTCAAAAAAGACATGTTAACCATCGGACCAAACTGTCCTGGAATTATCACGGCAGACGAGTGTAAAATTGGGATTATGCCAGGGTTTATTTTCAAAAAAGGGAATATTGGTCTTATCTCTAAATCGGGGACATTGACCTATGAATCCGCAAACCAAGTGGTCAAAGAAGGTTTTGGTATTACAACAGCGGTCGGTATTGGTGGCGATCCAATCATTGGATTGAGTTACAAACAGCTTTTACCTTTATTTGAAGCAGATCCTGAGACTCATGCTATTGTTATGATTGGCGAGATTGGTGGTGATTTGGAAATTCAAGCCGCTGCGTATATTAAAGAACATATTACAAAACCAGTTGTTGCCTTTATCGCAGGACAAACAGCGCCTGCTGGTAAACGTATGGGTCATGCTGGGGCTATTATTTCTGGAAGTGCAGGTACTGCTCAAGAAAAAATGGAAGCACTTGAGGCAGCAGGGGTGACCGTTGTTGTTTCTCCAGCGGATATCGGAAAAGCAATCGCCAAGGTAATGGCAACATTATGATTCAAACTTTTGAAGTGGCTAATGTACGTTGCAGCGGTTGTGCTAATACTATTACCAAGGCACTTCAAGAGGAAGGGTTTACTGAGGTTACGGTTAACCTTTCGTGTGAGCCACGTAAAGTGACAGTTGAAGCTGTTGATGAGGCGCAATTAGCACAGGTTAAAGCAATATTAAGAAAGCTCGGTTATCCTCTTGTTGATGAGGAAAATGGTGCTTTTGATAATGCCACACTAAAACTCAAGAGTTTTGTCTCTTGTGCAATCGGTAAAATAAATTAGTGTAATCTAAACAAAAAGGGGAAAGAATGTCAATAATGAAGGCGCCAGAAAACACTCCAGTATGGGTTGATGAGTCGCGATGTAAAGCATGTGATATTTGTGTGTCAGTATGTCCTGCGGGAGTTTTAGCAATGAGACTTGAGGCTACATCCACACTAGGAGCGATGATCGAAATTATTGCCCCTGAGTCGTGTATTGGCTGTAATGATTGTGAATTGAATTGTCCTGACTTTGCAATTTTTGTTTCGGATAAATCAGAATTCAAATTTTCAAAACTCTCCGATCAAGCCAAAGAGAGACAAGTGGCTATTAAAGAAAATAAATACATGAAGCTTAGTGCTTAAGGGGATATGAATGGAAACAAGAGATATTATATCTACAGGTAATGATTTAGCTGCAATTGCTGCTGTTGATGCAGGGTGTATGTTTTTTGGAGGGTATCCAATTACACCATCATCAGAGGTTATGCAAACAATTTCAGACTTATTACCTAAGATTGGTGGCGTATGTATTCAAATGGAAGATGAAATCGCTGGCGTTGCCGTTGCAATTGGTGCGGGTATGGCGGGTCATAGAACAATGACAGCAACGTCAGGTCCTGGTATTTCACTCAAGGCAGAAAACCTAGGGTTGGCACAAATGTGTGAAGTTCCATTGGTTGTTGTAAACGTTATGCGTGGTGGTCCATCAACAGGTCTTCCAACTCGTGTATCTCAAGGGGATGTACGTCAAGCAAAAAATCCTTCACACGGTGATTACCGTTCGATTACTTTGTGTGCGGGAAGTTTGGCTGAGTGTTACACTGAAACGGTACGTGCATTCAACCTTGCAGATCGTTTTATGCAACCTGTTTTTGTTCTTTTGGACGAAACTATTGGTCATATGCACGGGAAAGCGGTTGTTCCAACTGTTGAAGAGGTTAAAAAAGCAATTGTTCCTCGTAAGAAATTCACGGGTGCCCCTGAAGAGTATCGTCCATACGGTGTTGGTGCAGATGAACCAGCCGTTTTGAATCCTATGTTTGAAGGGTACCGCTACCATTATACAGGTCTTCATCATGATGCAAAAGGGTTCCCAACGGAAGAGATTGAGACCTGTCGCAAATTGATTCAGCGTCTTGAAGATAAAGTTATGATGCATACTGATGAGCTTGAGCTTAATGAAGAGTTTATGCTTGATGATATGACAGGTGAAGAGGGTGAAGTTCTCATCATTGCATACGGTTCTGTTTCTCTTGCTGCAAAAGAGTCTATTCGTCATTTACGTGCTGCGGGTATTAAAGCAGGACTTTTCCGTCCACTGACACTTTGGCCATCACCTGAAAAATCGATCCGTAAATATACGGATATGATCAAAAACGTACTGTGTGTTGAGTTAAATATCAGACAATATACGGAAGAGGTAGAGCGTGTTTCATCTAGACTTGATATCCAAGGTCTATTTAAAGTTAATGGTCGTCCAATTTCTCCTCATGAAATTGTAAGTAAAGTAAAAGAGGTATTCTAATGGCATTCAATTATGACCAATATTTAAGACTTGAAAAAATGCCAACACTTTGGTGTTGGGGATGTGGTGACGGCGTTATTTTAAAGGCTGTTATTAGAGCAATCGAAGCATGCGGATGGAAACAAGATGATGTTTGTGTTGTTTCAGGAATCGGCTGTTCAGGACGTTTTTCATCGTATGTTGATTTCAACACGGTTCATACAACGCACGGACGTACGATTGCATTTGCTACGGGTATCCAATTAATGCACCCTGATAAACATATTATTTGTGTTGCGGGTGATGGTGATGCTATGGCTATCGGTGGAAATCATACCATTCATGGTTGCCGTCGTAATATTAATATTAAATTTATTATGATTAATAACTTTATTTACGGTTTAACGAATTCTCAAACGTCTCCAACAACACCACAAGGTATGTGGACAGTAACCCAAAAGTCAGGTAATATTGACCCAACTTTTGATGCATGTAATGTTGCCATTGCTTCAGGTGCATCTTTTGTTGCACGTGAGACAATGTTGGATCCTAAAAAACTTGAAAAAGTGTTAATAAAAGGATTCCAACACCGTGGATTTGCATTCTTTGACATTTTATCAAACTGCCATATTAATCTTGGTCGTAAAAATAAAATGGCATCTGCTATGGAAAACTTGGAGTGGATTGATAGTATCACCATTCCATTGAAAAAATATGAAGCATTGAGTCCTGAAGAACAACTTAACAAAATGCCTACAGGTGTTTTGAAACACGATGACACCGCACGTGAATATTCCGATATGTACTATCAAGAAGTTATTGGGTATCACCAAGGTAAACGTAAAGTGATTACCCAAGACGATTTCACTAAGAAAATTTAAGGAGAATACCTATGGCTAGAACTTTAATGAGATTTACGGGTGTTGGCGGACAGGGTGTTCTTCTTGCGGGAGAAATTTTTGCTGCTGCAAAAATCAAAGCGGGTGGACATGGTCTAAAAACGGCTACTTATACATCCCAAGTTCGCGGCGGTCCAACCGTCGTTGATATTACTCTCGATGATGAAGAGATTTTTTATCCGTATGCAAATGATGGTGAAATTGATTTTATGCTTTCGGTTGCGCAAGCAAGTTATAACCTTTTCAAAAACGGTGTTTCTGAAGGTGGTACGATAGTAGTTGAGCCAAATTTGGTTCACCCAACCGATGAAGATCGTAAACGATGGAATATCGTAGAGATTCCTATTATTACCATTGCAAAAGATGAAATTGGAAACGTTATTACTCAATCGGTTGTTGCCCTTGCGATTGCTAATACGTTTATGAAAGCATTGGATGATGAATTACTTCGTGGTGTTATGCTCTCAAAAGTACCAGCGAAAGTACACGATGTTAATAACAAAGCATACGATCTTGGTAAAAAATACGCTCTTGAGGCTATGGCTAAACTCGGAATGTAAATTGTAGTACTTTATATGCAGAATTTTTTGCATATAAAGTCTCAAAACTTCTCCTCTCCCTTCTTATTAAATCTTTTTTATTAGAATTAAACATTGATTTTTATTTAAAATTTATTTTAAAGCTACTATTTGTCTCACCCCCCTCAATACATGGGTAAAAAAATAAAATTTTAGTAACTATTTTCTCCCTTTCCTCACACCCCCTTAAACACTTTTGAGAATTAATTATTTTTGCTCTTAGTGCGTGTGTTTTGGTATTATTTTAGCCATTATTGAGTGATGAAAACGGAGAGAATCAAATGGGTTACAGCGGGAAAAATATTGATCATTTAGGGCTAATTGCAGGGATGGTAGATGAGCTTGGGATTGTGGAGGTTATTGATAATACACTCTCTCAAGATCATGAAAAGCGTCATATCAGTATTGGACAAACGATCAAAGCGCTTATACTAAATGGGCTTGGGTTTACAGGTCGTCCGATGTACTTAACGCCGCAGTTTTTTGCTACCAAACCCACAGAGTTGCTCATTGGTGAGGGAGTGAAGGCTCAACACCTCAATGAGAATACTATTGGTAGAGCAATGGATAGCCTGTATAAACACGGTGTCAGCGCACTTTTTAGTCTCATTAGTAGCCGTGCATTTGACGCACTGAAACTTCAACCACAATTTGCCCACCTTGATTCAACGAGCTTTAGCGTTCATGGTAATGGCTATGA
>JAABPY010000009.1 GCA_011391735.1 Sulfuricurvum sp.
TCAAGCATATGCTTTTGCCAACTCTTGGGATTCTGCGGTAATGAGTTCGATAATTTCATAATTGGCGGTATCTTTGAGTAATGCGAGTGTCAATTTATGGTTCAAATCGTGGCTTCCTGCAAACGCTTCATAGTTACCAATAAAATTCATCCCAATAAGAGACATATCCCCTATCGCGTCAAGAATTTTATGGCGAACAAACTCATCACCAAAGCGCAACCCCTCTGGATTAAGAACCCTCTTGTCATCTAACACGACCGCATTTTCCAAACTTCCCCCAAGGGCAAGCCCTTTGGAGCGAAGATACTGCACTTCATGGACAAAGCCAAAGGTGCGAGCACGGGCTATCTCTTTTTTGTAGTTCTCTTTGGTGAACCTCAAGACGTAGCTTTGTTTATCAATCGCTGGATGGGCAAATTTGATGGTGAAATCGTAGCTAAGATCGTTCGAAGGGGAGAGTTTAACGTACTTCTCCCCCTCTCTCACCTCAACCTCTTTTTTAATTCGCATAATTCTTTTGGGAGCATCCAATTCTACAATTCCCGCTTCGTCCAAAAGCATACAAAAACTCATCGACGAACCATCCATGACGGGAACTTCATCGGCATCCACTATGACACGAAGATTATCAATCCCGTAAGCATAAATGGCGGAGAGCATATGTTCAATCGTGGAGATAAAGACCCCATCCTTGCCAATGACCGTTGCCATTTTAGTATCGACAACACTTTGGGGGGTCAAAGGGATAGAGACTCCTGCATCACTGCGAAAAAAAACAATGCCACTATTGCTCTCCATTGGCTCAAGACGTAAATGGACGGGGACACCTTTGTGGAGTCCAATCCCTACAAGTTCGACATTTTTGCCGATTGTTGTTTGTTTTTTCATAAACACAGTCCCTATTGTTGTTGATCGATAAACATTTTTGCAGTATCCACCACACTGGTAATATTGTCTTGAATCCATTTGGAATCCATCCACTCTTCAGGGCGCACTTCGATCCCCTGTACCAAAATACCAAAATGAAGATGATCTCCCATCGCATACCCACTCATCCCTGTTTTCGCAACCTCTTGCGCACTTACGACATGATCTTTTTCACGAACGTGCACTTCAGCACAGTGACCATAGAGGGTATAGAGACCAAATCCGTGGTCAATAATAGGTAAGTTACCATAAATACCGTTAGGTTGAGAGAATACGACTTTCCCCCCATTGGAAGCTATAACTGCTCCATTATGGACACTTGCCAAATCCAGACCCATATGGTACGCTTGAGAGACATTTTGTTGCCCTTTATAGCTGTAGATACGGTGATCTCCGAAATCGGCTACTTTTTGACCATTCACCAATGGATAAAAAGGGAGAGGTTTAAAATCGGTAACTAAATCATTCGAAACTTTTGAGGTAATTCCATGAATAATTTTTTCGTTATCGGCACGCACTTTTTCATTAATAATACGAAATTGTTCCAATCGATCATTGACCCCTACCGTTTGCTCATACGTATTGGCAAGTTCTGCGATTTTACCCTCTAAAAACGCATCGCTTAGCTCAATATTAGAGACTTTATAGGCATGATCTTTGAGACGCAAAGGGACAGAACCTTGTGTCTCATTCCCTGCTTTGTCACGGGCTACAACGGTTGCGCTAAACGTTTCATTTTGAACGGGCCATGCGAGAAGGGATGCATAATACCCTTTTTTGTAAAAAGGTTGTGCTATAAAGGTCTTCCCAAAATTAGTTTTAATCTTCAAGCTCTCCATTTGCTCATCTTGGGCTTTGAAAATAACAATCGCTGAACCACCCTTTTGAATTTTATATGAGCTGGTAATCACCGAGAGCATTGGGGCACGCTGATCGATCACCAAGGTCACCTCTTCTTTATGGGTATTGCCCATAAACAGTCCCCATAGACTGTTGTCGGTTGCTTCGATTTTCAACACAATCGATTGCGCTTCAGCATTACGCACCCCTTTTGGGGGGAGGACTTGAAAACTTCTTTTGGCCACTTTCGAAGGAGTTTGATCGTCTACAACCACCCATTCATCATGAGGTCCAACGATAGTTGCCGTAAACGATTTGAGACCACTTGCATCGTCAACATTGACCGTAATTGGATCTCTGAAATTCCAATAAGCGGTCTTACTAAGGGTTACTTTGGGATCGACCCGTTCAAACTGGGGAGAAAACCCCATAAAACCAACCGCTCCAAGAACGACTGCACTCACAACTAATCCCATCATTCCTGACCCGTTACCACGACCTCTACTCATACTAATACCTCCGTAATATTATCCATTAATTTTTCTATTGCTTCTCTCGTCGTCCACCCATTCATTCGAGCACCAGCTCGCGTGCGATGTCCGCCACCCTCAAATTTTTCAAGAATTTCTGCGACATTAATCGCCCCATTACTGCGTAAAGAGACCTTCACACCACCATGTTTTAGCTGAGCCACCAAGAGGGCAACCTCTACTGTTTTAAGACTTAACGCACCCTCTACAACGGCTTTACAATCGAGTAAACGTCCCCCTGTTGAGTCTAAAAGGGCTTGGTCTACTTCAAAAAGTGCTACACGACCATCGTGAAGTAACTTCATCCGCCGTGACATTTCACCCTTGAGTCGAAACGATGCCAAAGAGTGACTGTTAAACAAAGCATTCACACACTCTTGATGATTTGCACCCAGCCCTAACAGCGAGTGTGCCATCCTAAACGTCGAAGGATTACACAAAGGATCACGAAAACATCCTGTGTCATCCATTAACCCTGCATAAAGCGCATTCGCCATTTTACCATTGATTTTGATACTCTCAGTAACAAACCACTCATAAAGAACTTGACTGGTACTTAGTGCATCAGAATTGATACAGTTATGGGTTCCGTAGCTCTCGTTACTGATATGATGATCGAAATCGATTAATATTCCCGTATAGTCTACCCCAAGCCTTGTGAAACTACCACAATCAAAGCTAATGGCTAAATCTGCCGATGAGGGGAATTTATGGGTTACTTTGTCAAACCATGGGAGAAAAGAGAGATTGTGGTCAAGGTTTTCTGTTGCACAAAAAAGGGTGGTTTTTTTTTGAGAGCGTAAAAGATGGGAGTAAAAGGCGCACGCACACCCCAAAGAATCAGCATCAGGATGCTCATGCGCTATAAGGACGATATGGTTAGCAGAATCAATAAGCTCTCGCAAGGGGTTCCTCTTCGCAAAAAATGTATACGATTATACCCATTTTACACTAGAAGCTAAATTGTTTCATAGACTAAAACAGTATTTCGTCCTTGCTCTTTGGCTTGATACATTGCATTATCAGCCTCGCTAAATATTGCATCTTCAGTTGCGTCATTACCCAAAAATAACGTCAATCCAATACTTGCCGTACAATGATGTTCCACAATAGTATCCGTAGAGATTTTTAAAACATAAGGATGGGAAAGTGACTGACGAATTTTTTCAGCGATTATAATTGCTTGCTCTTTCGAAGTTTCTTTATCGCTGCCTAATTCACTGAGTAAAACGATAAATTCGTCCCCTCCAAAACGAGCAACCGTATCTCTTTCTCGTACACAGTTCTTAAGACGATCCGCCACTTCAACAAGTAACAAATCCCCTATAGTATGTCCATAAGTATCATTAAGTGGCTTGAAATTGTCTAAATCCATAAACAATACCGCACCATAGCATCCATTACGCTTACTGATTACTTGTGCTTGATAAAGACGATCCGCAAGCAAACGACGATTCGGAAGATTAGTTAAAGCATCGTAAAAAGCAAGGGATTGAAGTTTTGCTTCGGATTGTATTAGCTCTTGCGTACGTTCTTGTATTTTTGCTTCTAATAGTGTCTCATGTTGTTTAATTTCTTTGACTAACTCGTTGAATCTTTTGGAAAGCTCTGCGATTTCACCACTGCCTACGACGGGGAAATCATGGTCATTGTCCCCTTTTCGGACACAATCTATATTTTTCATAAGCTTCTCTATCGGGGAAACGATACTTTGTCTGAGTCGAAATCCCAACACACCGATAGAAATAAAGAAGAGAAGACTCATAACACTAAAAATAGTTTTATTCGTAACAAGGCTCAATTCGTCGCTATGAAATAAAGTAACGCTAAACCACCCTAGCTCGCGTTCATATCCCATACCTAATAAACACTTCTCACCTTTAATATTCACCCAAAGAGTTTTAGTGAGATTGGGATTTTTGGACACTTCCAGTTCACGCATCAGCTTTTTGATACGCTCTATGTCCAAAGGGTTTGTAATAACGGCTTCAATGGTCTTGTGGGTACCGTCTTTTTTGGTAAAACTATCATAATCGATCATTCCCACATCTTTGGCTAACTGAATGGATAAATCTTTTTTGATAAAATAATTCTCCCCCCCTGCTTGCTCAAAACCGATCGAATTTTTTAAAAACCGATCAAAATCAAATCCCGTACCAACAACACCAACAATCTTCCCTTTATCTCGGATGGCATAATCAATCCATACTTTGGTAACTCCCAAAAACCGATCTTTATCAATATTAATTTGAAAGGGTTCGCCCATCGAAATTGTGCCAAAAAACCAATTATCTCTTGGTTCATTGGGGGAAACTTTATACAGGGGATTTTGCTGTCCGTAGGTATTATTGCTATCATTAAAATAATAATTATTTGATTCTGAAAAAGCAACAAAGTAATTTCTATCCTGGAATTGTGTACGATAGCGTTCCAATGTTTTTAATCCATCTACTCGTACTTTACGATCATTTTCGTACAACGCCATAGCAATAATTGCAGGTTCTTGCGCTAACTGTTTTACCAGAGAAATATCATGAATAATAGGTAAGAGCGTCCGATATTTATCAAAAACGATTTGCTTTTGAACGAATTTCGCCCCCCATTGCTCATTGGCATTTTCACTTTGTATATGAGTAAAAAACCAAATAATAAGGGTAAAAAAGATAAATAAAACAGAAAGTGTTAACAAAAGTTTACTTCTAAGCTTCATTCAAACACCCTCTTTTTGTTGATAATAACCGATACTAATTGTAACACCTTACACTTTAAAGTTATCCGTTATGAAGGCGAAAAGTACCGTCGATTTTTTTACTCCGTAGCTGTTTTTAAAACCTCTTCAAAATCTTTTTGCGCTTGCATTAACACGGCTTTGGCTTCTGGGTCGTTAACACGAGCACTGCTCATCCAGTTGTAGACAGCGGGGAAGCCCATAACGATCTCATTGGCATCTTTTTTCTTGTAGACCATTAGCGTACAGGGGGCGAAGGCTGCCGCTTCTGGACGACTTTTTGCCACGGTATAGATCACTTTTAGTTTACAAATAGAGTACGTGTCGTAAAAATCAAACGGGCTGAGTGTTTTCTCTTCATTGAGGGCAAAATTATAATCAGTGAAGTTGGACATTACAAATCCTGCTGGTTTAAGACCATCTTCGATGACCATCTCCACTTCACTTTTATCGTTTGCCCACGTTGCGGTATCACTTGGACGAACATATCGGCTCAACAGTGTCCCATTAGCGGGAAGTGACGTTTCACTCATCGTCACTTTTGCTGTGGGCAATGCTTTTCCTAATGTTGAAAGAACCTCTTTTTCAATCAGCGCAAACTCAGGAGCATCAAAACCCGCAATCTTTTTCATCGCTGATGCTGTCAATACCGATATGTGTAACTCTTTATCCCCGTTGCGTTGATAAATACCAAAACCCATCGGGACAAAGATACCTGCATCGGGATGGGATTTCACCAAGGATGAGGAGTATTGTTTATGATACGCTGTCAAAAGATTAAACGCCACAAACGCACTTTCACCAAACTGCTTGGTAAAGGGAACATTCATCTCCGTGTTAGCGGCAATGACAAAACCATTCGATTCAAGGGCTTTTTCAATCACCGAAGCATTAATTTTACCCTCCGCATTGGGGACATTGAAGAGGTGTAAATCACCACCAAAAAGGGATAAAAATCCCATCAAAACTGTTACTAAAAAGACTTTCATCGTTGACTCCTTAAGGTTGAATGTAAAAGGCACCATCATGGGTGCGCTCTATAATTTCGGCAATACCCGCACTAACAATTTCGACATCGGGAAGTAACGCCGATGGAGGGATCTTTTTCGTCTCCATTGTATTACCGCACGCAACAAACTCGACACCGTAT
>JAABPY010000010.1 GCA_011391735.1 Sulfuricurvum sp.
GAAACGTAGGTCGCCGCCTGGCCTTAGAATTCTTCTTTATTCACAATCACCCTTCCCCTTTTTCAATCCACCGTTTTTTTATAATCACAAGTGCTCTGATCTATGCTAAACAATCTCCACTCTCCCTATTTATACCCTTCACATCGATAGTCTCTTGAGGTTTTAACTTGGGGGGTACAAGTGGGGAGAAATATTGGATTGGTATCAAAAAGCTTTAAATAGCTTGATACTCTCCAAGCAAAGGAGTGCCATCCACACAAAAATTGCAATTCCAGTAGCAGCTGCGGCAATATCTTTAATAATACCGATTTTTTCATTGTAACGGGTTTCCATGAAGTCACAAACTGCCTCAATAGCCGTGTTGAAGAGTTCCGCCATCAGCATAACTCCAGTCGCTAGGATGATCAATGATGCATCCATCCACTCATTAAAAATAATAACGGGTATAAGTATGACAATCGATAGAACGATTTTATACATAACACTAAAATCATACAATACCGCAAAGCGTAAACCCGAAAGGATGACTTTAAATTTTCGTAAGGGATGATACCCATGTTCACCCGTATCTAAAAACTTATTTTTCATGTCAAAACTCCTGATTTTAGGATTAATATAGCGATGCAACTCCAAATGATGGCGATGAGACTTCCTGCGAGGACATCGGTCGGAAAATGAACTTGCAAATACATTCGTGAGAGTGCAACCCCCAGTGCAATAAAGATGAATATCCCAGTCAATAAAGTATTAAAAAGTGAGCTTCCATTATAAACGATAAGCCAAATCAAAAGGGTGAAGGCAACGATTTGGGATGTATGGGCACTGGGAAATGAAGGATCTATAGGCAACTCATTGAGGGAGGGAAAAAAATGGGGTCGTTTGCGTTCGAGTTCGTATTTAAGAGCGTAAGTGGTTAAAAACGCTCCCCAAAATCCAATTCCCAAGAGTTTTTCAACATTTTCAAAATAGTGTGAAAGAGTGAAAGTCACAACGATGTAAAGAGGTAATAGAACCCACATAGAACCCAACCATGTTATAGAGGAAAAGAAGTTATCCAACATTGGATGTTTCATCTTATGAAAGCAGTTTAAAACAGAGTGATCAAACTGAGCTAAATGACCATTGCGCATTGCGAATGTTAAAATAATAAAGGCACTAATGGCGATAATAAGAATAGCAATTAGTAGCCACCTCTCATCGGGGGTGATTTTTTCATGAAATTGCAATAGGATATCCTTTTTGTAATGCCGATGTAACCCTGTTCTTTCCATTACGTTTGGAGTCGTAGAGTAACGAATCTACCCGTATAAAGAGGGTGTCTTCCGTATCGTTCTCTCTCACCTCACACACCCCGATACTGATAGTAATACTCTTATTCTCGATAGTGTGTAGCTCATTTTCTACATTGCTACGTATTTTTTCAGCGACCCTTAGAGCACTCTCTTGCGATGTTTCAGGGAGCAAAATAATAAACTCTTCCCCTCCAATGCGACAAAGGGAATCGTTTACCCGAAGAGTGGATTGAACCAATGCCGACATCTCGATTAAAACCTTGTCTCCAACATTGTGCCCGTAGGTATCATTAATCTTTTTGAAGTCATCAATATCGTACATAATAACGGAAAAAGAGGTTGTGTACCGCTTATGCAACGCAATAAGTTTGGTGATTTTTTTCTCATAGGAGCGTCGATTGTTGGTTTTCGTTAGTGGATCTATATAGGATTGTTTTTTTAACTCTTTTTGGGCTAAATACAATTGGGTTAAATCTCGGCTAATTCCTAACACGCCAAGTTTATCTTTGTCATAGTGGAAAGGGATCTTTTGCGTTTGCAAATAGACTTGTGTCCCATCGGGATAGGTGACCCACTCGAAGTTGGTATGGATTTTGTTTTTTTGTAGCATCTCAATATCCATCTCTCGAAAGAGGGTTGCCGTCTCAAGATTGAACAGTTCAAAATCACTATGCCCTATCATCTCCTCTTTGGATTTACCGACGAAGAGTAAGAATGCCTCATTGCACCCCAAATAGTTGAAATGATTGTCTTTAAAGAAAATTAAATCATCGGTTGCGTTGATGAGGGAGTGCAGCAAAAAATTACTTGAATGGATATCAATTGTATTTTCAATGATTGTAGTGTCCAAATAGCGCAGTTCATCGACCCAAAAATTATCTTTTATGAGCTGATTGGTCTCAATTTTGGTTTTGATGCGCTGGATCGGTTGAATATACAATCGATAAAACGTAAAAACAAGGGTCATAAAAAGTCCCAAGGAGAGGAAAAAGAGGGTCGATAACGACTGTATAAACGAGTTGCGATACATCTCTCGGATTGTGTGTTGATCCAGTTCAATCAATAAAGAGTAGTGGGTCTCATTGGGTAGTCGGGTGAAGGTTTTGAGATCGCTATGGATGATTTGACGAAACGTGGGTTTGGTAGTACCCTTGAAATCATCAAAATCTATTGTTTGAAATATTCTGAAGGGTTTGTTTTTGTAATGTCTGTTTGAGGAGAGAAGGATTGTCTCGTTGCTAGCACTAATGGATAAGGATTGGATAAGGGGGTCTAGTGCGCAACTGGAATCTAAAAACTCGATGGTACTCTCTATCGTGTGTTGGTCGATAGCAAGAGATGTTTGATAATTCAATATCTGTACTTTTGAAATCAATATATTTTTTAAATTCTGGGTGATCTTCTCCTCTTGTTGTGCGTAGACAAAACGGATAACCATAATAGAGATGAGGAGGTGGAGGCTAAAAAGGGTAATCCAAAATTGTTTTGTTGAGAGTTTTTTCATAGGATATGCTCTGTTTCCATCGTCTCGCCTTTGAGTTGTTCTATGATTTTCTCTTTATTGCCGTCAATAAATTGTATATTTTGTATCTCACGGCTAAACTCTTCAAAACTCTCTCCATCCCTATAAACCTTAATCACATCATAAAACTCTTTTGGATGATTTTGTAATAGATGAACCGCCTCATCCATCGCATTTTTTAATTTTTTATACTGTTGGGTAGGGTTTTGTAAACGATCTTTTTGTATAAAAAGAAGATCCGCTATCAAGAAGTGTTCATTTTTGGTCGACGCAATAAGATGGAACCCTTTTTTGAGTAACTGAGTAGCGTAGGGCTCATAAGTCACGACGATAGAAGGGGCTTGAATCGCCATGGTAGCAATAAAATTTTGGGTATTGTTTTTGGGAGTAAAATGAACCAAGCCCCAATCTCTACTTTTTTTAAAATAGTCAAAGAGGGTATAGTTGGCACTGTCAACCTCCATATAAGCGGTAATATCCCCTTTTTTAAGAGAATAAAGAGCTTCTTTGGTCATGGTGGAGAGGATTACATCCCCCCCGTTTGATCTATCCAAAAGGAGGATGGGGGTTACATTTATACTATTTTCTTTAAGGAGCTTGTATTCTCGTTGTGTCGCACACAATCCATCCACAACCCCCCGTCCCATCAAATCCAAAGAGGCAGTAAGAGAGGAGGTTGGGACAATTTCAATATTCAAATCGGCAAGCTCCCCCTTTTCGTAGACATACAAAAGTGGCAGATAACCAACCCAGTTCGAAACAGCAATTTTGAGCGGTTTCTCTTTGGGTTCAAGATTAGAACACCCACTTACGAGGATAAAAATAAAAAACAATACAATAGCATTTTTAAAACTAATCATCCCTTATTGTATGCTAAGATAATTGAATATTTGCTTGTGAAGTAGAAAGATCCTTATATCCAAAATTAAACTACAATTTGGTATCATCACATCAATGTAAAAGGGATTTATCCCCCTCCTAAAATCACCCCAACTACTCATAAAGGCTCACATAATGAAAGATGTTAATATTATCGTCCTTGATTTCGGTTCCCAGTATACTCAGCTTATTGCCCGTCGTCTTCGTGAGGATAAGGTTTATTGTGAAGTTCTCCCGTATCACACCAAAATTGATGCGATCAAAGCCAAAAATCCCAAAGGGATTATCCTCAGCGGTGGCCCCTCATCGGTCTATAACAAAGATGCCTATACCGTCGATCAAGGGGTCTATGCCCTTGGTATCCCTGTCCTTGGTATTTGTTATGGGATGCAACGTATTGCCGTTGATTTTGGCGGTAGTGTTATCCGAAGCGATCACCATGAATACGGAAAAGCAGAGCTTACTATCGATATGACACAGCAATCACCATTATTTGCCCATTGTGAAGATGAGCGTACCGTATGGATGAGTCACTCCGATAAAGTCGATGTGTTACCAGAGGGGTTCGTCCCTATCGCCTATTCTGCGAATTCTCCGTATGCGGCTATCGCCAATGAAGAGAAAATGGTCTATGCGATGCAGTACCACCCTGAAGTGAACCACTCCGAAGAGGGGTATTTGATGCTCCGTAACTTCGCCCGTACGATTTGTGGTATCACCGAAAAATGGGATATGGGACATTTCCTCAAAGAGCAAATTGTCAAAATCCGTGCGCAAGTAGGGGAGGGGAAAGTCCTCTGTGCCTTGAGTGGCGGAGTTGACTCTTCCGTTGTGGCAGCCCTTTTGTATGAAGCCATCGGAAATCAATTGATCCCTGTTTTTGTGGATAACGGTTTGTTACGTAAGGGTGAGCGTGAATCGGTTGAAAATATTTTCAAAGTTCATCTTAAAGTGCCTCTCGTGGTTGCCGATGCGTCTGAAAATTTCCTTGGTAAACTAGCAGGGATTACCGATCCAGAACAAAAACGCAAAATCATTGGACACACGTTTATCGAAGTGTTTGAGCAAGAGGCGAAAAAACACGACGGGATCAAATTCTTAGCGCAAGGGACATTGTACCCCGACGTTATCGAGTCCGTTTCGGTCAATGGCCCATCCGTCACCATCAAAAGCCATCACAACGTCGGTGGTCTTCCTGACTGGATGGATTTTGAGCTTATTGAGCCACTACGCGATTTATTCAAAGATGAGGTTCGTAAACTTGGACTGGAGTTGGGACTTCCCGATTATCTCGTTAACCGCCACCCATTCCCTGGACCTGGATTGGGTATTCGTATTATGGGTGAAGTGAATAAAGAGGATTTGTATATTCTCCGTGAAGCCGATGCCATTTTACTTGAAGAGCTCAAAGCAAGTGGCTACTATGCAAAAACATGGCAAGCCTTTGCAGTACTTCTGAATGTTAAAAGCGTGGGAGTAATGGGTGATAATCGTACGTATGACAATACCGTGTGTGTCCGTGTCGTCGAAGCCGTTGATGGGATGACGGCAACGTTTGCTCATCTTCCTCACACATTGCTAGAGCGTATCAGTCGCCGTATTATCAACGAAGTTAACGGCATCAACCGTGTTGTTTATGATATTAGCTCCAAACCCCCTGCTACGATCGAGTGGGAATAAGGGAAGACGCTTTTGCGCCCCATCTATCTCATCTCCAAAACTCCTCACGGGGGAGTCCATCATATCCCCGTCCTTTCCACTTATTTTTTTACCCCTGAAATTGATTTTACTTTATACGACGGTATTATTATTACCTCCAAGCAAACCGTCCAAGCATTGCATCATTACCCCATAGACTGGAATCGGTTACCGTGTGTGTGTGTTTCGGAACCAACCGCACACGCAGCATCCCAAGCAGGAGCCATTAATATCAAAATAGGAAATGGATACGGTACCTCCATTCCTGAAATTTTAAGGGCTTATAGGGGGAAATGGCTCTATCTTCGTCCCAACGTCATCGCATTTGATTGGGTGAAGGGTGCGAAAGAGGAGGGGATATTGATCGATGAGGTTGTGATGTACGAAACAAGGTGCAATGAAGCCATGGGCGAAATCAATATTGCGAAGGAGAGTGTGTTGATTTTCACCTCCCCTTCATCCATCGAGTGTTTTACCCAAAAAAGTGCCATCCTCCCTAGCCACGCTGTTGTTGTTATTGGAAAAACGACCCAAAAAGCTCTCCCTGTAGGGATACAATCGGTACTAAGTGAGAGAACAAGTGTTCAATCCTGCGTCGAAAAAGCGCGAGAATTAAGCTTTTTACGGTTATAATTTCGGTTCTGGGCGAAGCGACTAATCGCATTTTGAGGGTTCTACATATACACTTAGTGGATTGGTAGTCATCTTGGGGTGTCGGTGGTCTCGTTTGAGCTGTTAAAAGCGAGAGATTGCCGC
>JAABPY010000011.1 GCA_011391735.1 Sulfuricurvum sp.
CAATTTTACATGGAGGTATTGAAGAAGTTGAATTTCAATGGCAAGCACACCCGATCAAGCGTGTTTGGCCTGGAATTGTCCGTATTGCTTACGATATTTTCAAAGATGAAAAAGATCTCGCCGATTATATGTCGGAAAAGCCATGTACTGTGTGTAACTCCCATCGACTAAAAAAAGAGTCATTGGCGGTACGAGTTGTTGATAAAGGGATAGGGGAACTTATCTCAATGCCACTCAAAGATACGTATGAGTGGTTTACCAATCCCACGACGTTCGATACATTAAGCGACCAAAATACTCTTATTGCCTCTTCTATCCTCAATGAAATTCGCGAGAGGCTCTTTTTTCTCTACGATGTGGGACTTGGATACCTCTCCTTAAGTCGTGATGCCCGTACCATCAGCGGGGGAGAAGCACAACGGATTCGTATCGCTTCTCAAATCGGTAGTGGGTTGACGGGGGTGATGTATGTTTTGGATGAGCCAAGTATCGGATTGCATGAACGGGATACCCTTAAACTTATTCGTACCTTGCGTTCCCTCCAAGAGAAGGGGAATACCGTTATCGTTGTTGAACACGATAAAGAGACAATAGAGCACGCCGACTATATTGTCGATATAGGTCCAGGGGCTGGGAAGTTCGGTGGAAATGTTGTTTTTGCAGGGACGCTGGAGGAGATGAAAAGCAGCAACACCCTCACCGCCGATTACCTCTCAGGGCGCAAGCAAATCAAATATTTTTATCGACGACCTCAAACGGAGTGGATGGCGATTAATAATGTAACTCTTAATAATATTAAAGATTTGAGTGTCCGTATTCCCTTGAAAAATTTTGTTTGTGTGACGGGGGTAAGTGGAAGCGGTAAAAGTTCATTGATTTTGCAAACGCTTCTCCCTGTAAGCCGTGAAATTCTCAATCGTGCCCGAAAAGTCAATCGTGTGGCAGGAGTAGAGGTGGAAGGGTTAGAGAAGCTTGATAAAGTGATTTATCTCGATCAAAGTCCTATAGGAAGAACCCCTCGCTCGAATCCTGCTACGTATACAGGGGTGATGGATGAAATTCGTAATTTGTTCACAAAAACCAAAGAGGCGCAGATTCGGGGATATACAGCATCTCGATTTTCGTTTAATGTCAAAGGTGGGCGTTGTGAAAAGTGTCAAGGAGAAGGGGAGATCAAAATCGAGATGCACTTCTTACCCGATATTATGGTCAAATGCGATGCGTGTCATGGGAGCCGTTACAATCTTCAAACCCTCCAAGTGGAGTATAAAGGGAAAACGATTTCGGATGTCCTCAATATGTCTGTCGGGGAAGCATTGGAATTTTTCGCCCCTATTCCGAAGATGAAAGCGATTTTACAAACATTGAGCGATGTGGGACTTGATTATATTACGTTGGGTCAAAATGCGACGACCGTATCGGGGGGAGAGGCACAGCGGATCAAACTTGCAAAAGAGCTAAGTCGTCGTGATACGGGAAGCACCCTCTATATTCTTGATGAACCGACGACGGGGCTGCATTTCGATGATGTCAACCGTCTCACGAGAGTTCTTCATAATTTCGTCGAATTGGGAAATTCTGTCCTTGTGATTGAGCATAATCTTGATATGATCAAAAATGCCGACTATATTATTGACCTAGGACCCGAAGGGGGAAGTGGTGGTGGATTGATCGTTTCGCAAGGGGTGCCAGAAGATGTTGCCTCTACGTGGGAAGAAACAGGAAGTTTTACGGGAAAATATTTGGCAATTGAATTGGATAGGGTATAATAATGGTACTACTTAAAAAGAAGAATGAAAGAAGAATATTATGAAAAGTTCGATGATTAACAGTATTAAATCACTCCCCCCTCTTCCTAAGACGGTTATTGATATGCAACGTATTTGTAATGATCCTAACTCCTCCATTCAGGATTTAGTCAAAACGGTAGAGACTGATCCCATGATTGTTGCCAATTTGATAAAAGCATCGAATTCTCCTTTGTATGGTTTAAGACGGGAAATCACGAGTGTGGCACAAGCCGTTTCCTTGTTTGGGATGAGTATGACCCGTTCGATTGGATTGGGGAATTCGGTACGTAAGCTTTTGAATGTGGATATGGAGCCTTATGGAATTAGTTCGGAAAATTTTGCTGAGTTTTCGGCAATGCAAGGGAGTTTGGCGTACAAATGGTATCTTCAAATCGACCGTCTAAAAGCAGACAAACTTTTTCTTGCGGCCTTTTTGCAAGAGACAGGGAAGATTGTTATCGCCAGTGATATTATTCAAGAAGAGTTGACGATTAACTTCAAATCGGATATTAGTTCGGCGATAGATATTGCACGAGTAGAGCGTAGCTACGTCGAGGCGACAACGGCAGAAGTTACCGCAGCTATTTTTACCCATTGGAATTTTGATCGAGAGTTTGTTCAGATGATTGAATACTCTGATTCCCCCGAAAAAGCCCCTGAAGAGGTGCAAGAGTTGGCAACGGTTCTTAATATTATTAAAACAATTGTTCCCGTAAATGCCCCTTTTTCAGAGCGTTCACTCACCCAAGGGCTAAAAAAAGCAGAGGTTGCGGGTCTTAATGTAGCTGCATTGCAAAAAGCGATTGATGAAGTCTCTTCCAAGCTAGCCTAACCCCCTTTTGGATGGGTTAGCCCAAAACACTATTTTATCTTCTAAGATTGGTTCCCCATGTCACAACAAACCGTTACGATTATTGATACATTTGGATTTTTTTTCCGCTCCTTTTATGCACTCCCCCCCCTTAAAAACAAGCAAGGTTTTCCGACAGGATTATTGACAGGTTTTATCAATTTTATTGCTTCATTGCACAAAGATCACAGTAGCGATTATCTTATTTTTGCCCTTGATGCCAAGGGACCTAGTTTTCGTAATGCGATTGATCCCAATTATAAAGCCAATCGTGCTCCTGCTCCTGAGGAACTAATCAAACAGCTCCCTATTGCTATTAGCTGGATTGAAAAAATGGGGTATAAATCGCTTTTGATGAGTGGCTATGAAGCGGATGATATGATCGCCTCTGTGGTCAAACATGCCAAAGAAAAGGGTTTCCTTGTGCGAATTGTCTCCCACGATAAAGATCTTTATCAGCTCATCGAAGATGATGTTGTCGTCCTCGTTGATGCCATCACCAAAAAAGTGCTCAATGAAACCCACTGTTTTGAGAAATATGGGGTACATCCGTATCAGTTTATCGACTATCAATCTCTTATTGGGGATACCGCAGATAATGTCCCCGGAGTCAAAGGGATCGGGAAAGTAACGGCGCAAAAGCTTTTGACGCAATTTGAAACACTAGACACACTGTATGAACGTTTGGATGAAGTGACACCGCCACGAATACGGGGACTTTTGGAGACGTACCGTGAGGATGCGTTTCGTTCGCGTGAATTAGTGAAGCTACATCGGGATGTGTTTGAAACGATAGATTTTGATGGATATAAAATGCACTTTGAGGATCCCTTTGCCCCCATTTATGACGAGCTTCTCCATTATGAGATGAATGCCGTATTGCGGACGATTAAAGCAAAAGCCCTTTTTGAAGAATCTCAATCTCCTAAAACGACTGTTATCACGAATACCGTTGCACTGCCACAGTGTGAGAATAGTAAAGGGAGCACAATTCTTATTGATACCGATAAGGCACTTTTAGAGTGTATCGCCTCATTTGCTGAAAACTCCCTTATCGCCTTTGACACCGAAACCACAGGACTCAATTTCCATATGGATACGTTGGTCGGGTTTAGTTTCAGTCTTGATGGGAAAACAGGGTATTACGTCCCTATGGGGCACAATTATTTGGGAGTAGGGGAGCAAGTCTCTCAAGATGGCGCACGTAAAGCAATCGTTGCAATTTTTAACCACCGTGTTATTGGTCATAATCTCAAATTTGATCTCCATTTCGTCACTCGATTTTTAGAAATTGACTCTCTCCCTGTTTTTGCCGATACGATTATTATGGCATGGCTGGGGGATTCGAATCGTTCATTGGCGATGGATGCTCTTAGCCAATCGTTGCTTAATCACGAGATGATCCACTTCAAAGACACCGTCAAAAAAGGGGAGAACTTTAGTTCCGTCGCTATTGAGGATGCGTGTAACTATGCAGGAGAGGATGCCTATATCACTTATCGTTTGTATGAGGTGCTGAGTGAACAACTTCTTCTTAAAGGGGGGAAAGAAGCATTAGACGAAGCACACACGGTTGAGTTTCCTTTTCTCCTTACGCTACTTGGGATGGAGAGAACGGGAATTGCCATTGATGTTAATGTCCTAGAGACGTTTAAAACAGAAGTGGCACACGAACTCTCTACCCTTACCGAAACTATCCATACCGCAGCTGGAACGGTCTTTAATCTCAACTCCCCCAAACAACTTGGTGTGATATTGTTCGAAACATTGGGATTGCCTCATGGTAAAAAGACGAAAACAGGATACAGTACCGATGAATCCGTTTTAGAGGGGTTAAAAAATGAGCACTCTGTTATCCCAATGCTTCTTCAATATCGTGAGTACCATAAGCTCTACTCCACCTATATCGAACCGCTCATTCTCTTGGCAAATGCCGATAAACATTCTCGTATATATACCTCTTTTGTCCAAACGGGGACGGCAACAGGACGATTGAGTTCCAAAAATCCCAATCTCCAAAACATCCCTGTCAAAACAGCACTAGGGATGCGTATTCGTGAAGCGTTCGTCGCCCCTAAGGGGAAAAAGCTCATCGGAATTGACTACTCCCAAATTGAGCTTCGACTCCTTGCTCACTTCAGTGAAGACACTCTCTTGGTTAATGCGTTCAACGAGGGGAGGGACATTCATCTTCAAACGGCAATTGCCCTTTTTGGTGAAGAGGAAGCTCCCTCTAAGCGGGGTATTGCTAAAACGGTCAATTTTGGACTCCTTTATGGAATGGGGCAAAAAAAACTTTCCGATACGTTGGGAATTACAACCAAAGAGGCAAAAGCGATTATGGAGCGTTATTTCGAAACGTTCCCGAGTGTCAAGGGGTATTTTAGCGGTATTGTTGAAAGTGCCAAAGAGATGGGATATGTGGAGACACTGTTACACCGACGACGCTATTTTGATTTCGCCACCGCAACCCCCATGCTCAAAGCTGCCTACGAGCGTGAAGCCGTCAATGCTGTATTCCAAGGTTCCGCCGCCGATCTCATAAAACTCTCAATGAATAAGATTGACGCCGTTATTCGTAACGAGGGATTGCGGGCACGGATGCTTCTTCAAATCCACGATGAACTAATTTTTGAGGTGGATGAAGAGATGGCGCAAGAGTATGCTGTACGTTTCGTACAACTGATGGAAGCGATTATGCCATTACGTATTCCTTTGAAAACCTCGATGAATATTGGGAATCATTGGGGTGAGTTAAAATAATTTTATTTTAGGAGTCAATGAAGATGGTCGAAAAAATATTAGCCACACTTGAGCAATCAAACTGCGCCACCGATACAACCTTTATACAAGCAGTAAGTGAGGTATTGCATTCATTGGAGCCAATCGTTAGCAGTGATAGACGCTATAATGATTATGCTATTTTAGAGCGCTTAGTGACACCGGATCGGATCATTCAATTCAAAGTACAGTGGGTGGACGATGCGCATCGAGTTCATATCAACAACGGATACCGTATCCAATTTAATAATTCGCTTGGACCCTACAAAGGGGGGCTTCGTTTTCATCCTAGTGTCTCTATTGGGGTATTGAAGTTTTTGGCGTTTGAGCAGATATTCAAGAACTCTCTCACGGGATTGCCTATTGGTGGTGCCAAAGGGGGATCGGATTTTGACCCCAAAGGGAAAAGTGAGTATGAGATTATGCGATTTTGTCGTGCTTTTATGCGAGAACTTCACCCCTATATCGGTGCACGTATTGATGTCCCTGCTGGGGATATAGGAGTAGGTGCTCGTGAGATCGGGTACTTATTCGGAGAGTACAAGCATATTACTCGCAATTATGACGGGGTTCTTAGTGGTAAGCCGTATGCCTTTGGGGGGTCATTGTTGCGTCCTCAGGCGACGGGATACGGTGTTGTTTATTTTGCACGGGAGATGATAAAAGAGGAGCTAAGCGAGACGTTTGAGGGGAAAATATGTTGTGTTAGTGGTGCGGGAAATGTTGCTTTGCATACGATTGAAAAGTTGCAGAAGTTGGGGGCTATTGTTATTACCTGCAGCGACAGTGAGGGGACGATTTATGATCCTAATGGTATTGATTTAAAAGTAGTACTGAGTTTAAAAGAGGGGGGGCATCGTATCTCGTTGGAGCAGTATCGTGTGAAAATTCCTACAGCAACCTATACCTCTAAAAGTGAGTATCAAGAGGGGGCACATGCTGTGTGGAGTTATCCATGTTTTGGAGCATTCCCGTGCGCAACTCAAAATGAACTCAATGAACGTGATGCCCAAAATTTAATTAACCATGGTTGCATTATTGTAGTTGAGGGGGCGAATATGCCAACAGAGAGCAAAGCAATTGAATTGTTGCAAAATAAGGGGATTTTATTCGCTCCAGGGAAAGCTTCCAACGCAGGAGGGGTTGCCGTTAGTGAATTCGAAATGTCTCAAAACGCCTCAATGGAAAAATGGGATTATGATAAAGTAGACAGTAAGCTGGATAAATTGATGTGCCAAACGTATAAACGGATTTCTTTGACGGCAAAAGAGTACGGATGTGCGCGTAACTTCGTCGATGGAGCAAATATTGCTGCCTTTAAGCGCGTTGCTGAAGCGATGATTTTAGAGGGGGTATAAAATTCACCCCTCGGGATCTTTCAAGCGGTCACGGATAACTAAAAACTCTTCAAGATGATCGAAAAAGATATCAATAAGAGTGGGATCAAAATGTTTCCCACGCTCTTCTTTGAAGAGGGTAAAAATACGCGCATCCTCCCACGCTTTTTTATAGACTCGATCGCTTCCCAACGCATCAAAAACATCGGCAAGTGCCGTAATACGCCCATAAATATGGATCTCTTCGCCCCTTAAGGCTCTTGGATAACCACTTCCATCCCATTTTTCATGGTGTTCATTCGCAACCGTCGCTGCCATAAGTAACAGGGGACGAGCAGAGTGTTTGAGCATCTCATAGCCTAATGCCGCATGGGTATCCATAATCCGTCGTTCGTGTTCATCAAATCGCCCCGGTTTATTGAGTACCGCATCGGGTATTGCTACTTTTCCAATATCGTGCATCGGTGACGCTTGCCGTAACATTTCCGCTTCACTTTCATCTAGACCATAATAAAGGGCGAGAAGTTTCGAATACTCAGCCACCCGTTTGACATGATTTCCTGTCTCTTTCGAACGACTCTCCCCAATGGCTCCCATCGTAAAGACAACTTCACGCTGCGTGTCTTCAATCTCTTTGTTTAGCAGTGTAATTTCTTCAAGGGCATGATTCATCCCATCGATCATGGAGTTAAACGCATGGGAGAGTTGTCCTATTTCATCATCACGATGCAGTGTGACGTGCTGGGTATAATCTTGCGTTTTGGTTACTTTTTTGGCGACCGTTGAGAGCTGAATAATTGGGCGAACAAGAAGAGTCGCAACAAAGTAGGCAGCAGCTGCAATAAATATCCCCCCTATAATCAACAGTAGTAAAAACCATCGTTCGTATTTATACAACAGTTTAAAAGCAAACTTTTTTTCCTCTTCAAGGACAATACTAAGGTTTGGATTACTTTTCAATGGTGCTACGACTTCAAGTGAGTCAGGAAAGTTGGATAAATGTAATGTATCCTTTCCATCCTTGTCTCGGATAAAATATTGGCGATCAGGTGTATTATAAAAAAAGCGTTTGAAGTTTTCAATAGAGTAATCAACCGCTAATTCTCCGATTTTTTGTTGTGTTAGGTTTGAATAAATAGGAACATTAAAAAAAGGTTTTAAGGCGATTTTTTTTCCAATGAATGAAAAATTACTCGATGCAATAACGATCCCATTGGCATCAAAAACAAAAAAATCTCCCACTAAATTCATATCCGTCTTTTTTGCCACAAGGGTATTAGCGATACGATGATCCAAATCTTGGGTATAAATATCGTTCATCAGATCGGATTTAGCCATAAAAGCCATATCTTTTTTTAACATGATAAGACTTTGATCCACACGTTCAACTGTCATGAGAATTTGAGTATCCATTTCGTGAAGAATTGATGTGTGTTGCTCTTGGTAATACGAACTCCCCAATAAGAGCATTGTCAGAATATAAGGAATTAAACTTATCCCCAAAAAGAGTAAAATTGTTTTTAATTTAAAACTCATAAATAACCTTTACATTGGAATCGACCATATTGGAGGGGATATATCCCATGGCACCCTCAACATTTTGGACAAAAGCTTTAATGGATTCGAATGAGGGTTGTGTGAGAGGAGGGGTGACTCCTTGAAAGTGTTGCTTTACCCAATAGGCATTGAGACGGTTGCGATCCATTTGTAAAATAGAGGATTCAAATTCACTACGAGCCTCATCTTGTCCTATTAGATTAATAGGGGTAATTTTGACATCACCGATGAAATGGCGTTTTAAAAGGTATATATCCCGTACTTGTTGAGTCGTTAACGCCTGAAAAGGGTTTTTTTTGGAGACGACGATACTAAATTGTGATCCAAAAAGAGCAAGAGACAATCCCATTAAAAAAAATAACTGTTTCATCAAAATAGCACCGAAAAAGAGAAGAGAGCCCGATTTTCATCATTACGTGAATGGATTTGGTACTCACCCTTAAAAGAGACGGGATAGATGGGACGGTAGCTAAACCCTACAATCCCAATATTGTCCTCAGACCCACTATGATGGTCATTAAAGTGTTCATAGCGTCCCAACAATCCATATTCTGAAGTGTAGCGGTACATCCCTTGCACATAACCAGAAAAAGTGTAATCACTATCTCTTGCATTGTAGTCACTTTTCGCTAAGATAACTTCACTTAGCACTTGCCATTTGGAATTATCGTATTTGCCATTGGCTTGGAGGAAACGGGTTCGTTGCGATGTAAGGGTAATATAATCCCCAATACTTCCACCATAGCTATAGTCATTTGAAATTTCTTGTTCTAGTGCCAAGCCGAAAAAATGGGTATTGCGAATATTGATATATTCATCATCTAAATCGCGGTTTTTTTGACCAAACAGATGATATTTCATCCCTTCTATGGAGGGAATATACCCATTAATATCAATCCCTGTTATAAACTTGGGAAAGAGCAACGTACTGTAAAGAGGGTTGGAGGTCATATCACGCAATACATTAATAGGCTCTTTATTCCAATATCCAATAGGGGTAATTTGCTTCCCAAAACGGATATTATAGGCATCATTAAGCCATAGATCACCGTACACTCGCTCAGCATGAAACTGCCTATGGCTGCTTTCATCTCCATTGGTGAAATTCTTTTGATAAAAACCAACCGCTTCAAACTCTGCCATATAGGAGAACATCGGGTTAATGTCTCCATACGCCATGATTGCCACATCATCAAGGGTGAAAGTTTTATTATCTCCTTTCTTTTCAAATTCCGTTGCAAAATAGCCACCAATATTCAACGCACTACCAACTTGAACTCCATGCCCAAGGGTATAGGGATCAGCGTGCATACTAGCTATTAGAACAAAGGAGAGCACTATCTTTTGAATCGTCATTACCGTAGCCTTACTCATAATTATTTTTGATGATACCATACACTCTATATTGAGTGGCTAAAAGATGTTAGAAAGCTTGCATAAACGCATTGCTATCCTCCTATTAACATAGATTTACCTATAAGAGATTACAATGGCATTTATATTCTCTACTATAGGTTCCTGATGACGAAGATTCTCTCCTTTTTGAGTTCCATGAAGACCATGGCTGTGTTAATGCTCGTATTTGCCGTGTCCATCGGCTATGCTACTTTTGTTGAAAACGACTATGGGACGATGTCGGCGAAAGCGGATATTTATAATGCCCATTGGTTTGAAGGGTTATTGGCTTTGTTGGCTCTTAATCTTATCCTCAATATTATCAAATTCAAAATGGCACGCCGTGAAAAACTCCTTGTGTTGACTTTTCACGTCGCTTTTTTGATTATCCTTATGGGTGCGGGGGTGACACGCTATTTTGGGTATGAGGGGACGATGCACATCCGTGAGGGGGAGAGTAGTGATGTACTCCTTAGTGCAGAGCCTTATATTCGTTTTGATGTGAAGCAAGGGGAGAAAGTGTATACCTTTCAAGAACCCCTTTATCTCTCCAAACGTTCTGAAAATCATTTTGATCGAAAACTCGATATTAATGGTGAAATGATCAATGTTACGCTCGAGGGTTATATGGGGGATGCACATTATGAAGCGGTTGCTGATCCCAAAGGTGCCCCTATTCTTAATATGATGATTACCGCAAGTGGAGGCGGTGAGCAGGTGAGCTTGAAAGAGGGGGATTTTTTTGAGGCGAACGATATGGTGATCGATTTTGGTTCCAAACAACACTTTAACAAGCCTGTTATTGCGTTGAGCGTGGAGGGGGAACGCGTCGTGATGAACGCACCACTTGCGATGAACGCGTTGAGTATGGATACCCAAAAAACGTATACGGTTCCCGCAGGTAAAAATCCTCTTACCAATCGTACCCTTTTTCAAAGTGCCCAAAGTGGTTTTGTATTACGGGCATTTTTGCCCCATGCATCGATGCAATTGGTGTCCAAACCTTCTAAAGGGCCGATGGTTCAAGGGCAAGATGCCCTCACCCTTAGCGTAGCACGTGCAAAGGAGAGCCAAAAAATCGTCGTTCTGGGTTCTCAAGGGGTGTTGGGTGAAGAGTCCAATGCAACATTAGGGGACATGACCGTAAGTGCCCATTATGGTTCTATTGAGAAAAAACTCCCTTTTGCTATTGTTCTTAACGATTTTCAACTAGAACGCTATCCGGGTTCTATGTCCCCTGCGTCGTATGCTAGCGAAGTAACTCTATTGGATCCAAAATCAGGAGTCAAAATGCCCTTTCGTATCTATATGAACCACATTCTCGATTATGAAGGGTTCCGATTTTTCCAATCGTCGTACGATCAAGATGAGTTAGGAACCGTCCTCTCGGTCAATAAAGATCCAGGGACGTTGATGACCTATATCGGTTACTTCCTCCTTGCATTGGGACTGTTTGGTGTTTTAGTGGTCAAAAACGGTCGCTTTAACGGTTTAAGTGAAAAGCTCAAAAAATTAGACGGACAAAAAATCGTCGCTTCCTTGATAATGGTTGCTTTGATGATAGGGGGTGTAGATCTTAGAGCTTCGGATGAGGAGAACCCTGTTGTCCAAACGGCAAAAAGTTTTGATGCAACCCATGCCGAAAAATTTGGTCATTTGGTCGTGCAAGACAGTGGCGGACGGATGAAACCACTCGATACCCTCTCTCATGAGATTGTTGCCAAGCTTAGTCGTAGTGATTCTGTTTTAGGGTTGAGCTCCAATCAAGTGATTTTGGGGATGATGCTTCGCCCCGATGCGTGGCGTGAAATTGCGATGATTAAAACAAGTGACAAAGAGATCAATAAACTCATAGGTCTCAAAGAGGATGCCAAAGTAGCCGCTTTTTCTCAGTTTTTTGAGGTTCCCGATGAAATTACGGGGTATAAGCTGGCAAAACTAGTCGATGAAGCAACTCGAAAATCCCCTGCGAAACGAGATAAACTTGATAAAGCACTCCTTCAAGTCGATGAACGGGTCAATGTCGCTTATATGGTCTATACGGGGTCGTTAATTCAAATGTGGCCAAAAGCCAACGATAATAACAATAAATGGTACGCAACCATTGAAGCACTCCAAACGTTTCCCCCCAAAGATAGTGAAATAGTACGGATGATGGCGATGAGTTATTTCGGTGCTGTTGACAGTGCGCTTAAAAGTGGAGATTGGAGCAGTGCTGATAAAGCATTAAGTCTAATCGATAAATATCAACATTTTATTGGAGCAAGCGTCTATCCTGGTGCTAATAAAGTTGCGGTAGAAATTTTCTATAACAAAACGAATATTTTCGAACAGCTGTGGCCACTTTATTTTATTATGGGCTTTGCTTTGCTGATCTTATCCTTCGTCAAGATCCTCAAACCCAATTTCAAACTTGACTTCTTTAGCCGTGCATCATTGGGACTTTTGATCCTTTTCTTTATGGCACACACAGCAGGATTGGCTATGCGTTGGTATATCTCAGGACACGCCCCATGGTCTAATGGGTATGAATCGATGATTTACATTGGTTGGGCAACGGTCTTGGCTGGATTTATCTTTTCTCGCAAATCGGCGATTACTTTAGCGGCAACAGGGATTATGGCAGGGCTTATTTTGTTCGTTGCCCATCTTAATTGGATGGATCCCCAAGTAACCAACCTTGTTCCCGTATTGCAATCGTATTGGTTAAGTATCCATGTCTCGATGATTACCGCTAGTTATGGCTTCTTAGGACTAGGGGCACTTTTGGGGATGATTACCCTCATCCTCTTTATCCTCAAAAACGAAGCCAATGCTGGACGTTTGAACCTTGCGATCAAAGAGCTTAATGCTATCAATGAGATGAGTTTAATGATCGGATTGGTTTTATTAACCGTTGGAAATTTTCTCGGGGGTGTTTGGGCAAATGAGAGTTGGGGACGTTATTGGGGATGGGATCCAAAAGAGACATGGGCATTGGTGACGATTCTTGTCTATGCAGTTGTCATTCACTTGCGGATGATTAAGGGGGCGTATAACGACTACTCGTTTAGTGTTATTTCGCTTCTAGCCTTTACGTCGGTTCTTATGACGTACTTCGGGGTAAACTACTATCTTGCAGGGATGCACTCGTATGCGAAGGGGGATTCTGTCCCTGTTCCTGATTTTGTCCCCATTACCTATGCGATTGTTGCCATTGCCATAGCCATGGCGTATCCAAAACGTTCTACGAAGTAGAACGCAAGGTGGTTATTTAAACCACCCTTTCACTCGCTCAAACGCTGATTCAAATAAAGATTCATGAGGCTTGGATTCAATCCCGAAACTTGCTTGAAGTTTTTGTAATAGCTCTTCTTGCTCTTTGGTGAGGCGATTGGGGTAGGTGAGGGTGATTTGGGCGATCATATCCCCTTTGTTACCTCGTCCGTGTACATCCGCAATTCCTTCATTTCTAAATCGATACTGTTGCTTATCTTTCGTCCCTTTTTCAAGCTCCAGCGTCAATTCTCCATTGAGCGATGGAATCGTAATGGTTTCACCCAAAACCGCTTGGGTGAAGAAAATAGGGACTTCGAGATAGACATCATTACCACTTCGGATGAAGTGGCTGTCCTCTTCGACTTCAAACGTTACATAAAGATCTCCCCTCACACCGCTTTTACCCATATTACCCCGTCCTGAAACACGTAGGCGGTTACCGTTATCGATTCCTGCTGGGACTTTGACAGTGACTTTTTCTTTCTCTTCGGTGTAACTTTTTCCTTTACAATCGGGACATTTTTCACTTGCCATCGTCCCCTCACCTTGACACGCAGGGCACGTTTGGGAGAAGGTCATAAACCCTTGGCGCATATAGACTTGCCCCTTACCACCACATTGGCTACACGAGGTTACTTTTGCGTCTTTGGCCCCTGTCCCTTTACAGGTTTTACACGATGTTTTTGCACTGAAAGTGACCTCTTTTTCGCACCCAAATACCGCTTCTTTGAAGTTAATGCGCATCTCAACGCCCATATCGAGAGGGAATTTATCGCTAGGAGCTCGTGATTGACGACTACGCCCCCCCCCTCCAAAACCGTTAAACATCTCTTCAAAAACACTGCTAAGATCATCAAAACCACCACTTTGACGACGACTACCTCCCCCTTGAAGACCCTCTTTACCATAACGATCATAGATACTGCGTTGCTGATCGTCACTTAAAACTTGATACGCTTCATTACAAAGCTTGAATTTATGCTCTGCCGTTGTATCATCAGGGTTACGGTCGGGGTGATAGAGTTTTGCCATTTTGCGATACGCTTTTTTGATCTCATCCCCACTGGCACTTTTGGTGACCTCTAAAATTTCGTAATAACTTAAATTTTCCAAACCAAATCTCCAAAATTTTTTGCGAATTATACCATACCAAAATAACTGTTAGATAAGTTTAGTCACAAGGGCTAAAGGGTGGCTGTATTGAAAAGTTCGCTATAATTAAAATTATAAAACCAAGAGGGGTAGATATGAGAACAGAAAAAGAAATCGATTTTTTAGAAAATCATATCCCGACGCTTGCGAGTAGTGCAGTACAAAAAGCATATCTGGATGCACTTAGTAGTGGAAATAGTGTTATTGAAGCGATTGATGGGGAAATATTTGAGATCTTTCCAGATGGTAGCCGCAAGTTTATTAAGATGATTTTAGCAGATATTGATGTTTCAAACAATAAAAAGATTTTTATACAATGAGTTTACAAACTCCTAGACTTAGAATGTTTGCAGGTCCAAATGGAAGTGGTAAAAGTACTATCAAAGAGGTAATAAACGGCGAGCTTTTGGGAATTTATATTAATCCCGATGAGATAGAAAAAGAAATTAAAAAGTTTGATTATTTAGATTTTACTCATTACGAAATCTCTACGAATGAAGAAGAAGTTTTAGCTTTTTTTAGGAGTTCTACCCTTTTAAAAAATGCAGATATGCTTGATGATACTGAATTTTTACGCATCAACGAAAATAAGTTAGACTTCTTTGAACTCCCTGTAAACTCTTATTTCGCTTCTGTTTGTGCTGATTTTATCCGAAAAAAACTCCTTGAAAGTCGAAAATCGTTTACATTTGAGACGGTGATGAGTTCGTACGATAAGATAGAACTATTAGAATTGGCGCAAAAGCTTGGCTATAGAACGTATCTGTATTTTGTTGCCACAAGTGACCCGATTATTAATATATCAAGAGTCAAAAATAGAGTTTGTTTTGGGGGGCATAATGTACCCGAGGGAAAAATTATAAGCAGATATTATCGTTCAATGGAAAATTTAAGCAAAGCTATAAAATATTCAAATAGAGCCTATATATTTGATAATTCAAATCATTCAAGAACGTGGATTGCAGAAATTACCAATGCAAAAGAGATTGAAATCAAAACAGATAAAATACCCGCATGGTTTAATGAATATTGTTTGAAAAGTTTAGTTTCAAATGTGTAAATTGAATGAATATAGGGTTTAAAAAATGAAACGATCCCTAGAAAAATTTAATCGACTTATTGAAGCACTCCAACAACTTCCTACCATTGGGCAAAAGTCTGCCACACGATTGGCGTACCATTTGGTGATGCACGACACCTTTGGTGCTTTGAAACTCGCCCATGCGATCGAAAATGCCGTTGCTAGTTTAAAAAAATGTCGTTCTTGTGGTGGGCTTTCTGAAAATGAATTGTGTGGGATATGCAGTGATGAATACCGTAATCATGAGTTACTGTGTATTGTTGAAAATGCCAAAGAGATTTTGATGTTTGAAGAGAATCGTCTTTTTGATGGGCGCTATTTTGTCCTTGATACCCTTGATGAAGAGACAATTTCTCATCTAAACAGTATTATAAAAAGTGGTATCAAAGAGGTTATTTTTGCCCTAACGCCCTCTATCGCCAACCAAGGTGTGATGTTGTATATCGAAGATAAACTGACCGATTGTGATGTTCGCTTTAGTCGTATCGCCCAAGGGGTCCCCACGGGAGTGAGTTTGGAAAACGTCGATATTTTATCTCTTAGCAAAGCATTAGAAGATAGGGTTCGTATTTAAAATAGGTTTGGATATACTTAGCGAATCCTATCCAAGATTTGGTTCATAATAATGAAAATAAAATATTTAATAGTTAAAAACTATAAACAGTTCAAAGATTTAACGCTTGAACTTACGTATCCAAAAGGGCATAAAAAAGAGGGGGAGCCTTTAGATAAGATTTGTATTATTGGGCAAAATGGGACGGGGAAGAGCAATCTATTGGAAGTAATTCGAAGTCAGCACAATGACGATCAAGTAAAAACTACTTTTATTCAAGACAATGATGAGAATAATGCAAAAATTTATTTTTTTGATACTAATACAATATCCTGTTCTGTTTCTAAAAAAAGTTTGGACAATGAGAAAATAGCAAATACTGATAAAAGTATGATTGAAAGTCTTGTTCAATACAGGGAAATGGTAGAAAAAAATGGTATAAAAGTGTATGACTTGGATGCTTTCTCAAAAAACATTCAAGATACGGATACCAATTCTTTAAATAAATCAAAAGAAAAAATTATTGATAAGAACGTTATAAACATTAATGAAAATAATTTTTGGGAACGTCTAAAAGAAAGAATTAATTCGTATAAAGACGACAGACTATCGTACATGGATAGATGCTCAAATAAATTACTCAATCTTGATAACTATACTAAAGATGATTTCAAAAGAGAAGTAGCTCAATGGGAATCTGAAAATGGGAATATTTTAGAGAAAATTACAGAGCAATTAAATACGATTCTTAAAAAATTTAATCTCGAACTTATCAAGATAGATGAAAATCAACAAACGTATAATGCGTTGACGATCAAAGATTTATCCAATGAGAACATCATAGCGTATGACACTCTTAGCACGGGTACAAAAAACCTAATTGCTACCTTTCTTCCTCTCAAGATTCATAATCCCAAAGATAGCATTATACTCATCGATGAACTTGAAAATTCCTTTTATCACGATGTTCAACGTACACTTACCGAGTTTTATATGAAAGTGGGAGAGAACAATCAGCTCATCATAGCGACCCACTCTTTGATGATTGCTTCAAACTTTGAACCGTGGGAAATGGTCGAATTACGATTTGATCAAAATCATCAAATCTACAGAGTGCAATATTATGAGGGTGAAAATCATATTGATCATTATCGCAAAGACCCACGATTATTGACTTGGATGGGTATTTTGACCAATATTTTCGATCTCAAAGAGGATTCTAATATCGATATTTTATGGTTGAGTAAAGCATTAGAGGATAGAGTGAGTATTTAAATAGGTTTGGGTATACTTGTGGCTATTCTATAAATCTTAACTAAGTGTAAGCATGAAATTTAAAAAGAAAATTTTAATAGTCGATGACAGCCCAACGATTCTAAATGCAGTACAAAGCTTGATAGATGAGTCGTATGTGTATGCCCCTTTTTATGCGTCTACGTTTGCCCAGGCGCGCCAGCTGATCGAGGAACACCAATTTTTTGTGGCAATTCTTGATTTGGAACTCCCTGATGCGGTTTCTGGAGAAGTGGTTGACTACGCTATTACCCATAAAATACACTCCATTGTTTTGACAGGAACGTTTAATGAGGCTCTACGAAAACAGATATTACGCAAACAAATTGTCGATTATATTGTCAAAAATTCCTTAGAAGATATTAAAAACGCCCTCTCAATTGCCGAGACGCTTACGTTTTTTGACCAAAAAACAGTATTAATTGTTGATGATAGCCGTTTGGCGCGGATGCAACTGCGGATGATGTTTGAAGCCCTCTCGTTTTGTGTCGTGGAAGCAGCAAGCGGTAATGAAGCGTTGGAAAAAATAGCCAATCTCCCGCAGTTAGACATTATGACTATTGATTATGAGATGCCAGGGATGGATGGGGTTGAGCTTATCCAAAAAATCCGTAAAATGACAAAAATACTTCAGCCTATTATCTTCGCTGTCTCCTCGAGTGAGTCAGAGCTGGATAAGGCGAAATTTCTTAAAAACGGGGCAAATGATTATTTTATCAAACCTGCTCACAAAGAGGAGTTTAACCATAAGTTGGGCAATTATCTCCGTATTGTGACGCAGCACGCTGAGCTGATTAAATCACAAAAAGTAGTGGATGAATACAATCGTGCCCTAAGTGTTGGAAGTTATGTGACCAAAGGGGATCTTAAAGGGGTCATTACATTTGTCAGTGAAAAATTTATTGAACTGACAGGGTATACACTAAAAGAGCTCATCGGACAGCCTCACAGTATTTTTCGCCATCCTAATACCCCCAAAACAACGTTTAATGAGCTGTGGAACACTATTTCTAAAAAAAAGATATGGTGTGGTGTCTTAAAAAACCAGAAAAAAGATGGAAGTGTTTTTTATGCACGAACAACGATTATCCCTATTTTGGACAGTAATGGAGAGATTACTGAATATGTGGCACTTCGAGATGATGTTAGCGAACTTATTGCTAGTCAGAAAAAACTTCAAACCCATTTTAAAACCGATCTTTTAACAAGTCTTGGAAACCGTGTAAAACTCCTTGATGATTTAGAATCAGCTACTAATCCTCTTATTGGATTGGTAAATATTAGTCATTTTAAAGAGATAAATGAGGAGTATGGATACCGTATTGGGGATGATGTATTGATTTGGTTGGGGAGGGTGCTGTATGAATCGTCGATGGATAGTCCGCTTAGTATTTATCGATTAAATGGGGATGAATTTGCCCTTTTTTCCTCTACAATGTCATTGGAAGATTTTCAAGGGTTATCGTTTTATATGGTTGAAAAAGTAAAAGAGTCCCCCCTTGTTATAGAGTCTCATTCATTGGCGATTAAAATCAAGATTGGTCTTCCAATAGGCAAGGATGATACTCTCCTACACGCCGATATTGCCCTCAAAGAGGCAAAAAGTACTTCTGAGGATGTTATCGTCTATCACGAAGGGATCAAAGCCTCTCAAGAGTATAAAAATAATCTTCTTTGGAAAGGCAAAATTATTGACGGGATTGCGAACGATCTTTTCCTCCCCTACTACCAAGCTATTGTCGATAATCAAACGGGAGTCGCTACGAAGTTTGAGGCTCTAATTCGTCTTAAAGATGGTGATACCGTGGTCTCTCCTTTTTATTTCTTGGAAATCGCCAAAAAGACCCGTTATTATTTTGAGCTAACAATGCTGATGATTCGTAAAACATTTGAGATGTTTCGTGATAATGAGTATGAGTTTGCAATTAATTTTTCGGTGCAAGATATTCAAAATGAAGAGGTTCTCCACTATTTTCGCGCTATGCTGTATGAATACAGTGGGATTCAAAAACGGCTCACCATTGAAATCGTCGAGTCGGAGGGGATTGAAAATTTCGAAGAGATGACCCTTTTCATCCATCAAATGAAAACGATGGGATGTAAAATCGCTATTGATGATTTCGGAACTGGATATTCGAATTTTGAATATTTGATGAAACTCAATGTCGATTTTATTAAAATTGACGGTTCCATTATTCGTGGTTTGGGGGTTAACTCCCATAATAATGATATTGTTGAGAGTATTGTCACCTACGCCAAGAAAAATAATATTAAGACGATTGGTGAATTTGTCAGCAGTGAAGAGCTTTATAAACAGGTCAAAGCTTTGGGGGTTGATTATTCACAAGGGTACTATTTTTCTGAGCCAATGGAGACGTTAAGCGTATGATGGATAATTTAGCCTATTTCGGGGTTGGTATCATTGTATTAACCTTTATTCTCTTTATGCGCAAGCGAAAGAATAGAGAAATCCAAGAGTTAGCTCCGAGTATTTTGATTACCATGGGTATTTTTTTCACCTTTGTTGGAATAGCTATTGGGTTGTTGAATTTTAATGTAGATAGTGTCGATACGAGCTTGCCCACACTTCTCAATGGGATAAAAACAGCTTTTTGGGCATCGGCTACTGGGGTGTTTTTTGCGTTGATTATCAAGTTGCTTGATATTGTCGATTTAATGCACTCCCCTAAAGAGGCGATGTTGGAGGGGATGAGTATTGATGATATTGTCAGTTATCAAGCCAAACAAACAGAAGTATTGGTTGAAATTCATCGAAGCATTAAAATGATGCACAGTGAAAGCAATCAAAAAAGTGATGCGTTACGTCACGAATTTCATAATTTTGCAACAACGATGGCACAAAATAATTCAAAAGCCTTTATTGAAGCTCTTGGAGAGGTTATTCGAGACTTTAATGACAAAATCACCGAACAGTTCGGGGATAATTTTAAGCAACTCAATCAAGCTGTTGAAAAAACGGTGATTTGGCAAGAAAACTATAAAGATCAAATGACCCGCTCCATTGAGAGCATGACCCTTATGGTGGCGATGTTGGAATCGCAAGCGCATGATTACAGTGTTGTGGTTTCTCATAGTGCGCAGTTTGAAAGCTACGCCACAGCTCTTGGATGTTCGTTGGAAGAGATTGCATTTCAACGCCAAGAGATTCAAAAAATGTCCCAATCCTTTGGGGAGTTTTTGGAGTCGGCTTCGGCATCCATCCCCCTTTTGGGTCAAAAAGTGGATGATGTGACGGATCATTTGATTGAGGGGATGGATGCCGCAACGAGGGAGATTAAAAAACAGGTGATACTCCTTGATAAAGAGCTAGAAAGTGCCTTAAAAAGTGCCCTAGAAGGGTTGGGGCAGCAATTGGCATCGTTGTCGAATAAGTTCGTCCAAGATTACACCCCTCTAACCGATAAACTACGAGAGGTGGTTATGTTGGCTTCTCAAAAATGAAGTATCACTTACCCCAAAAGAGAAGTTCGGTAAAAGACGATTATTGGATTAGTCTTAGCGATATGATGACCTCCCTTATGATGGTGTTTTTACTCATATCGGTCATTTATATGATCAAAGTCAACGACAGCGTTAAAGTACCACAGATTTATAAAAGGACGGTGCAAGGGCTGGATAATGCCCTGACAAAAGAGTTTGATAAAGATTTGCATAAATGGGGGGCGGCGATTGATAAAGATTTGACCGTACGATTTCAACAACCTGATATTTTATTTCCCACAGGTTCCGCAGATTTGACCCCAAAATTTAAAGAAATTTTGGATGATTTTTTCCACCGGTAT
>JAABPY010000012.1 GCA_011391735.1 Sulfuricurvum sp.
TGGGAAGGGGAACCGAACAAAGATAGAGCTTATTTCAAGAATATGAAGCTATCGCAAGAGCGAACCTCTGCTACACTAGAATACATTATGAGCTCCGAAAAAATCAACCTCTCTGAAGAAGAGAAAGGTTGGCTGATGACCCATTTTAGTGCGATAGGTTTTTCCTCTTCACACCCTTTGACCCACACTGGAGCCCAGGCAATGAACGGCAAAAGGGAGGAGAGTCGTTTATCGCAGCGCGTAGAGTTTCGTGTCCGTACCAATATTGAGCAAAAAGTTGCCCAAATCGTCGAAAAAAACAATGCAGCTGATTAATTTTTTAACCTTCAAACCCCTTGAAGCGGTACGAAGAGAAATGAAAGCCCCTTTGGTGAAACCGATTTTTATCCATAAATTAAAATCAAGATACTATACTAATGGACAATTCCTTGGTGAAGAGGAGCTAGAAATCGATTCACTTGACACACTAAAGATCCATCTTGATGGGACACTCACCTATAACGATAAAAGGGTGTTGCTGTATATCGTTGATTTAAGCGATGACCCCTTACCCCCTGTTTTTCATATTGGTTCGTGTCATCTCCTGCAAGAGTTGAATACACGTGGCAAAATTTTCAAATACTATATCACGAGCAAAGAGGATGGGCTCTTTTTCGGGGAGCCACTTGGAGTGTGCAAAGAGTGTTTGACGTTTCTTAATTGGTCGGGCTATACGCAGACCAATAAGAGGGGTCAGGAAAAAATAGCGGCTAATTTTACCTCACGTTCTTTTTTCAAAAATATTTAACATTTCCACGGTAAACAAAAACGGTTCTCTTCCACGCCATAAATGACATAGTGCAATTCGTAATAATTGTTAACAATCGTTCTGAATATTTCTAAGCTTGGATGAGTAGATGCAAATAAAAGATGATCTCCTATCTGTAGTGGCGTATCATCACTAGGGAGTAAAATAAATTCACCATTCTCTCGGGTTATTCCCAAAATAATAATTTTAAGATTTTTATCATTACGATAGGGGTTGTTTAGTAGCTGACCAATCGAAACCGATGTATGTTCAAGAAAGCTAACAAGGGCATACATATGGGCAGAATCGATCGCCATTTCTATGAGGGGAGGGCGTTTATTGACTTTCTTTGTGATTGAGACAAGCGTATCGACGAGTTTTTCTTTATCAAAAGTGGCGATAGCCTCAATAAATTGAAAGGTGCTGGGACGATCAATGTAGTTGTATCCATCAATGGCTGCTATTTGATCGAGGATAAATATTTTATCAACGCGTAAATAGGAGAAAAGACTTCGCTCTTCGAGCTCATTTTCACGCACAATGGCAAATATATTGGGATTGAGGGCACGTGCTGTGGCGATGATGGAGAGATTAATCGCATCGTCATTTGTCCCTGCAATAACACATGACGCTTCCATAATCCCCGCTTCAAGGAAAAAATCTTTGTCAGAGGAGACTTTTTCGTGAATATCTTTGTTAATGTCAAGATAGGTATAGTCAATGCTATTCTTGATTAACGTATTTTGAATGGTTTTACCAAATCGACCCCCTGAACACACAATATATTTGCCAGTGGGGAGAACATCCGTTTTACTTACATGAAGATTTCCCCCTTGAACCCAACTCAAAAGATTAAAAAGATAGGGGGACTTGAGGGCATAATCAATTCGTCGTGCAATAATATCGAAAACATCAATAACATGATCGACACCGATATTAACTAAATTTTCACTTCCATGACGAACGCTGGAGCGAGAGACGATCTTGAGTTGTTCATTAAGAATACGAGCCCGTACTGCGACTTTGAGATTGAGCTGATCATCATCAAACACCGTCACGATAAATTTACAATTGGGCAATTGAATTCCAGAAGCTTTTAAAACACTTGTCATCGATGCATCTGCCGTAATAGAAGGGATGGAGGGCATATAGGTTTCAATATCAAGCTGTTCTATTTTATCGGGATTTTTATCAATCACTACGATACGATAGAGATTATCGGCATTGACTCTATCAATGAGAAGTTTACTTGCTTGATTAAATCCACAGATAATGATGAAATCTTGCGGTAAATTGGCAACTTGACGCCGAAAAGAGTTCATTTTCAAGGCGGCTATAAATGTCTTCTCCTGAAGAAGGGCGATTAAAGATCCAAGGGCATAAAACCATGCGGGGACGGTCAAATAGATGGTAAAAAAGACAACCATACGCTGTGAATAACTAAAAGCATACGGTAGTTCACCAAATCCGATCGTTGTTGCCGTATAAGCAACAAAATACATCGCATCGAAAAAACTCATCTGATAGGCGTGCCCATTGGCATCAACGCCAGAGACAAGCGTTAAGAGGATGACAGGAATGGCATGCGCCAAATTAAGAACAATGAGGGGTTTCCTCATTTTACGCAAAAAAAGCCAAATAGAGGATTCGTTATTCATATATTCAACGTTTAAGAAGAAGCGTTTCGCCGACAAAAAGGGTAACAGAGATTACATTGGCAACAACTGCACCAACAGCCAATGAGACAACGGTTGTAAAGAGCTCAGGGGTCATAACACTCGTCATATTTATCACTCCCCAAAATATAGCCGCTGCAATAAGCTGTAAGTCAGCGACAAAACTAGTGGCTAATAAAACCGAACCCGTTTGGGTTTTATCTCCGAGTTTCATAATGGTTGCAATGAAATTAACCGTAATAGCGGCCACGAGCTCATACACACTGTGAAATTCAATTCGACTAAGATCCCCATAGACAAAACCGAAATTGAGTGTAAGCGCTAAAATGATAAAAAATCCTGAAATGACTTTTTCTGAATTCATTAATACCTCTTTTTTTTGAGCATTTTAAACTTTTATCGATAGAAAGAACCTTAATAGCGAGTCTAAAGGGGGATGAATGCGGTATGAAGCCTTAATAGGCTAAAATATAGTAACACAATACCAAATAAAGGTAATACCACTATGTCATTTACGACTTTAGGGCTAAGTGCCCACTTACTTGATACCCTTGAAGCCAAAGGTTATACCCAAGCAACCCCCATTCAGACCCAAGTTATCCCTCTCGTTTTACGGGGGCGAGATATTTTGGCAGCGGCACAAACGGGGACGGGGAAAACCGCCGCCTTTGCTCTCCCTATCATCCAAAAACTCGTCAAAGACTCCGAGGCGAAACAAGCCAGTGCCCGCGCCCTCGTGATCGTTCCCACACGTGAACTTGCCGCTCAGGTCGCTTCGGCGATCCAAGAGTATGCGCAAGGGTTGAATATTACGTGTATTTCCCTTTTTGGCGGAGCCAATATGGGACGTCAAGCGAAAGAATTGGGGGAGGGTGTCGATATTATCGTCGCTACTCCCGGACGACTTATCGAACTGAACAAACAAGGTCATATTCCATTATCTCGAATCCAATATTTGGTTTTTGATGAAGCCGATACGATTTTTGATATGGGGTTTATTCGCGAAATCGAACAAATTCTTGATCTATTGCCCCTTAATCGTCAAAATATGCTTTTTTCAGCAACACTAACCCCTGCCGTCAAGCAGTTGAGTGAAAAAATTCTCAAAAAACCGTTATTAATTGAGATCGAAAATCTCAAAGCTGCCGATATGACTCTCCGTCAAGTCGTTCACCCTGTCGAAAAAGAGCGTAAAAAAGAGCTCTTATCCTTTTTGATCGGTTCCAATAACTACCCTCAAGTTCTTATCTTCACCCGTACCAAAATCGAAGCCGATGAAGTGAGCAATGAGCTGACCCTAAGCGGTCTCAAAAACGTCGTTATTCATGGCGATAAAAAACACGGTGCACGTGATCGGGCATTGAGTGAATTTCGAGAGGGGCGTGCTCGTATCCTCGTCGCAACCGATATTGCTGCACGTGGTCTTGACATCGAGGGGCTTCCTGTCGTTATCAACTACGATATTCCCCACGTCAGCACCGATTATCTCCACCGTATCGGACGAACAGGACGTGCGGGCAATGAGGGGCTAGCCATTACCCTACTCTCTTCAGCCGAACATCATTCGTGGTCAAAAATTATCGCTATGTTAGGTAAAAACGTAGAGACTATTCTCGTCGAAGGGTTTGAACCGCCAGCAGATCAAGGGTTGCTGAAAACACGGGGGAAAAGTATCTCAAAAGAGGGTGAGAAAAAAGCTAGGACGGAAGGGGCATTTGGTAACAAGCGTAAAAAAGCACCCGTGCAACCAAAATTCATCGGCAAGCGTGGGCCTCGTTTGGCACGTGAAGAGGCGGTCGAAAAAGGAAGTAGCACAAGCAAAAATAGTGCCTTTGGAAATAGCAAAAAACCCTCACCAAAGAAATCCGGCGGTCGGGGGAGATAAATAAGCCCTTTGGCTTATTTAATGCTCATGATGATAATTTAATATCTCTTGAATCTCCTCGTCATTGGCGGCATGAATATCCAAAATTTTTCCCTCAAAAACAAGATCCATCCCTGCAAGGGGGTGATTTCCATCCAGTGTTGCGTGGGTATCGGTGATTTCTGAAACCGTATAGATGGTCACATCTTCAGACTCCTCATCCATATACCCATCGATCTCCATGCCGACAACTAACTCTTCAGGAAGTTCACTTAGCTCTTCGGTGACAACCAACTCAGGATCATAGTGTCCAAACGCATTTTCGGCACTCAGGACGACTTTGAACTCATCTCCAATACTTTTACCCTCTAAAGCCTCTTCTACGGCTTTGAAAATATGCCCGTAATTACCGTGAAGATAAATAATAGGCTCCTCTTCTTGATGCAAAAGCGTCCCCTCTGTATCATTGATATGATAATCGAGAGTGACGATACAATTTTTAGCGATGGTCATAGAAAATCCTTTGTGTTACCATAAATAATAGTTAACGTTATATCGAAAATCCAATTAAGCCCCTATTTATAAGGATTAAAAAGGGGCTCATTTCGTCATAAGTAAAATAAGGGTATAGTTTAGCCAATAAATAAAAATGGAATAAAGTGGAAATCAATAAAATAGTGTACGTAAGCGATTGTGTATTTGAAGAAAATGGGGTCAAGGTTTGTGACCCATTTTATGAAATTTTAAAAACGTTGGACGCCGAGGTTACTTTTCGTCATGATCCTCCCGAAGATTTTAACCAAATTGATTTGCTTATTTTGCATCCTTTTGAGATGAATGCCCAAATTTTTGAGACAATTGATCATGGTAAACATCAAAAACGTGTTATTAAAACCATTGTTATCTCAAATGCACACGAGAGTGATCTTTTTTTGCAAGCGATCAATGTTGGAGTGGATAAATATCTTCTTAAACCTATTGATCCCGAAGCGGTTAAAAAAGTGGCTGTCCGTTTAATACAACACGTAATGGAAGCAAAACAGGCAGAAAAAGCGTATAAACAGATCAATCTTATGGTAAGGGCAATTTCACAAACGTCTCTTTTGGTACGAATGGATAGGCATGGAATTATTATTGAAGTCAATGATCTTTTGTCCCATTTATTAGGGATAAGCTCCGATAGGATTATTGGTTCGCATTGGAAGCCATTTGTAGAACATCGTTTTTGGCTTTATTTACAATTATTGATACGAGAGCATCTACGAGAGGGGGAAACTCATCGGAGGATTATTGAACTTGTGGGCAGCGCTGGAGAAATTCTTATTGTGGACGCAACTATTTATGCTATTCGTGATGAATTGGGGGCAGTGGAAGAGATAGTTTTTATCGGACAGGATGTAAGCGAAGTTAATCGTGCCATTTTAGCAAGTATGGAACAACTTATTGATTATGATACATCATTAACCGTATTATTCGATCACCGATACGAAGCAATTTTGGTCAATCGGAAATATTTAGAGCTCAATGGGTATCACCAAAGTGAAGACTTTTTAAACAGCTGTGACGTATGGACATGGATGATCGAAGATACCAACGGGGCATCGATTATATTGTCCGATGGACATGGACGTAAAGAGAGTTTGGAATCGATATTTATCGGGGTACGCAACCACGACATTCAAGATAAAGTTATAGTGGTAGATTCGTATAATAATAAGCGTTATTATACGGTTCATATTAGTTCTATGGCAAATCCGATTATTCGAAGTGAACAATATCATATTCTCTATTTTGTGGATGTAACCCATCTTGAGCGACTTAAAGAAGAGAAATTAAGTGATGCAAAATTAATGATTGTGGGACGCTTAGCCGCTGCCATTACCCATGAAATCAATACCCCTATCACCTATATTAAAGGAAATTTAGAATTATTAAAATGGGAGTGTGAAGGGAAAATGGCTCAATTGGAAAGTTATTTTAAGCCCATTAACGAAGGGGTGGAGAGGATTGAATCCATTGTTGCTTCGATGTATGAGTTTGCTTCGACTGGAAAAGAGGAGATGAAGCCGTGTAGCCTTGATAAAACACTTGTCAATGCACTCCGTTTTATTATGAACCGAGCCAAACACATAACCCCTATTTTATTTAATGGTGTTATGTTCTCAAATAGCACTAAATATGATGAAAAAGAGTGTATTACAATGGGGATTTTAACCCGTCTTGAACAAGTATGGATCATTATTATCAACAATGCACTTGATGAATTTGAAAAAAGGGGATTACGCTATGAAGATCGTCAGCTTTCCCTTTACTTACACTGTAATGCCCATTATGCTATTGTTCGCATCAGCGATAATGCAGGGGGTATTTCGGCTAGTATGCTCGATGGGATATTTGATTTTGCTGTTGGGGGAGATAAAAAAAAGAGCATGGGTATTGGGTTAAATGTTGCTAAGGCAATTATCGATAAACATGGTGGAACTATTCGAGTTTCCAATGAAAATAATGGCGCTACTTTTGAAATAGTTTTAAAAATATATAAGGAGAAAGAATAGATGCTTTTTGGGAAAAAAATAGCAAAGTACAAAGAAGAGGCGGATATATTACGTCTTGAACGTGATGTATTAGCGACTGAATTGGCGCTTTACAAAGAAATAGCAATGATGAGTGATAATGAAGCAGTTATTGTTTTGGATGAGCAGGGCAAAGCTGTTTTTTTTAATACTCAAGCCGAAGAGATAACCAATAAAGAGGCAACCATTCGAGAATTACGCAAGGATTTACGAGAAATTGTGATTGAAGAGTGCGAAGCTTCTGTGAAATATAAAAGTTTAAAAAATGGCTTTAAAGGGTTTATTTTAACAAAATCTTCTATCGTTAGTGGTGAGGATGGTGGATTATTGGCAATGCACCAAAAAAGCATTCAAGGGGCATTGGATGCAGCTCAGCATGCGTTTATTGATATTTTAGAAAAACTTAAAGAGATAATTGAACAATCGAAGGAAACAGCCAAAGGGTCAAGCGAAGGATTGGATATCGCCCACAAAGTGGATGATTACATTATGAAATTAGCGGAACTAATGGAAGGGACGATCACCACCACCGCCAATCTCGTCAGCCGTTCGCATGAGGTTTCAAATGTTGTCGCATTAATCAAAGATATTGCGGATCAGACCAATCTTTTGGCTCTCAATGCCGCAATCGAAGCAGCAAGGGCTGGCGAACACGGTAGAGGATTTGCTGTTGTTGCGGATGAAGTGCGAAAATTGGCTGAACGTACCCAAAAAGCGACCAAAGAGATCGAAATCGTTATTCAATCGATGCAACAAGATACCAATGAAATTGCAGGAGCGACGGAAGAACTTTCTCTCATCGTGTCCAATACCAAAAGTGAAGTATCACAAATGTCAGATCGTATGGCTATTTTTCAAAAGAATTCTTCTCGAAGTGTTTATGAAATTATGGATATTAGCAACTATATTTTCAGCAATTTAGCTAAAATAGATCATGTTATTTACAAAAATAATGTTTATTCTTTCTTGTTCGGAGAGACAGATGCCTTTCAAGCGGTTGACCATCACTCCTGTCGTTTGGGTAAATGGTATGAGCATGGTGTAGGCAAAGAGCAGTTTGGAATGCTTAAGTCGTATAACCGTTTAGAAGCACCACATGCGACCGTCCATACCAATGCCAATGCCTTGATAGCAGATTGTGGTGACGGTAAAAGACTTTGTTCACGTACTCAAATTGAGGAGCGTATTAAAATAATTGAATTGGCAAGTCAAGAAGTATTTAACACACTGGATGTTTTGGTTGCCGAAAAAACAAAAGAGATGATGGGAAATGCTATCAATGATCTATTTGGAGGTAAAAAATGATACGCTTAATGATTGTGGATGATGAGCCATCCATTGGTATGATGCTTGAAAAAGCGCTTGGACGTTCTGGTGATTTTAAAATCGATTATTTTGATAATCCAATTACGGCTCTTTCCCGTTTTAAAAGTGACCAGTATGATGGCGTACTGTTGGATATAATGATGCCACAAAAAGATGGGTTGAGTGTTCTTGATGAGATCAAGCAAAAAGATCCTGCGTGTGTCGTTATTATGATGACTGCATATTCAACACTCGAAAAGGTATTACAAAGCCATAAAATCGGAGCCGATCATTATCTGCTAAAACCATTTGACTCGTTGGCAAGTGTTGAGAAAAAAGTACGTGAGTTAGTCCGTATGCGGCATTAAAAAACGTTATTTTGAAGATTTAAATTTTATCCTCTTTGTAAGATCGTACGTTTCAAAATACATGGGCAGTGTTTGATCCAAAAGTTCAGGCTTGAGGGGGGGATGAAGTCCAAAACCTTTTAAAACTTGTGGGGGTAAGGTAGAGTTTTGAATCGTGGGGTGGAGCAAATAAAGACGCATTGTTTTTTGGGAGCGTTGCGTCGAACCGTGCGTTTGTAAATAGCGAAAATAGAGTGTTTCTAAATCGGGGATATTGGTGCTGTGACACGGTACACACTGTCGCTTGAAACGATCATTGCCAAAGACAAGGATAGGCAACACGAACACAATAGCTAAAACGGGACGATAAGGGATTGGGGCCATCGGATGGTAAACTCGCTTCCATGATTTTTGGTGGAGTTGATCTCCAATGTAAGGGTGTAGCTTTTGCATACACGCACGATAATCTCCATTCCAATTCCAAGCCCCGTTTCAAACGATTCTCCCCTCCAATAACGCTCATAAATTTTCTCTTTTTCCCTATCGGACAATCCGATTCCGCTGTCTTTGATACTCAAAAAATTCTTTTCAAGGGTGATAAAAATTGACCCTTTTGGGGTATTGTATTTGATAGCGTTGGTGATGAGATTGTTGAGTAATCGGCGAAAATCATCGGCAACAATGGTTAGCTTCGTTTGGCTTAAAGCCGTTGTGACGGAGAGTTCTTTATACGCAATGAGGGTATCTAACAACCCTAATTGTTCGTGGATTAATGGGCTGATTTCTTCCGTCCTTGGGGTGGGTGAATCGCACTGGAAGTTAAGGTAAACGAGATCTTCGTAAAGACCTGTAAGGGTTTTGGCTCCAATGGAGATTCGTTGGACAAAACGATGCAGGGAGACTTCACTGATTTTTTCTTCTAAAATACGGGCATTGGAGAGGATGGCGGCAATGGGGGTGTTGAGATCGTGGGTTGCGTGCTTGATAAAGGTGTCGATGGTCTCAAAAGCGGTCAAGGCAGGTTTGAATGCGATACGGCTTAAGATCCATCCTACTATTGCCATGAGTAAAAAAAGGGGGATTAAGAGAGTGGCAAGACGTATCACAATAGGGGTTGTATCAATTTTTTTGCTAACGATGATGGTGGCTACCCCTAAAAAATAGGTCGAAAGGGTATGGCTGGCGTATACCTTATCTCCTTCATGGGATAAGGAGGTATTCCACAAAAATGAGGCATGAAGCTGCGTTAGAATAGGATGGCGGTCAATGTCATAGAGACCGAGTTGATACCCTTTGGTATCAATGACAATCTCTTTAGAGTAGTGAAGGTGATGATTTTTGAGCTCCTCTTCAAGCTGTGTGAGATAGCTGTTCATTGTTTGGATTTCAGTAGTAATAAGATGCTCTTTTTCGAGGGTATAGGCAAAAAATGCAAGAATGATGAACAATATCCCCATTGAGCCCAAATACAGAAATTGAAACTGGCGCAGTGCTGTGGTTAAATGGAGTTTATGCAAGACGGTAACCCATGGAGCGAATGGTTTCGATTTCAAGGGTAGGCAATGCTTTGCGAAGGTTTTTAATATGGGCACGCAACGCATCCAATCCTAGATCGTTTCCATATCCCCACAAAGTCGCCAAAAATTCGTCGTAGGTGACGATTTGCCCTTTCTTCGTCAATAACAACTTTAAGGTCTCCAACTCTTTGGTATGCAATGCGATTCTCTTTCCACAATCATCGATAACAGATTCTTTGATGGGATCAAAAAATAATGTTTCGTTGATAGCGATAAAGGGGGAGCGTTGGGGTAAGAAGGTTCTACGGATAAGATTTTTGATCCGTGCAACTAATTCCGTCGGCTCAAACGGTTTTTTGAGATAATCATCCCCACCACTTTCAAATCCAAGGGCAACGGATTGGGCTGATTTTTCAGAGGTCAAAAATAAAATAGGGGTTCCAATGTTTAGTGAACGAAGCAAGCGGGCGAGGGCAAATCCATTCCCATCGGGGAGATTAATATCCAAAATAATAACATCGACGTGATTCTCAAAAAGAAAATTGCAACCACTATCGAAAGAGAAAAAAGGGAAAATGTCAAAATTTTCATCGCTTAGAATATCATTAATCGTATCGCTTAGGATTAAATCATCTTCGATAAGGGCTAATTGCACATAGAACCTTTCTTTTTTGATGAAACTGTAGCATAAATTCATATTCGTTTCGTATTGATACCGTACAATCCGTTTTAGATGACACAAAAAAAGGAGTATTCCGTATGCGATCAAGAGCTCTTTATCTCTTTTTTTACCTTAGTGCAAGCCTTAGTGCTTTAACCATTGATGAGGCGGTTAAGAAAACTCTAAAAACGCACCCCACCGCTCAAATAGCAACACTACAGTATGAGAGTACCGTAGAAGCCAGTAAAAGTGCCCATTCGGCGTTTCTCCCTCGACTTGATGCTAATATGGCGTATTACCCAACGAGAACGTATGTCATGCCAGTAGGTGGTCAGTTTTCCACGAAGCAAAACGATGGGTTTCATGCCGATGTTACGGGAACCTATTCGGTGTGGGATTTTGGGCGTTCACGTGAGCGATATACTTCGGCTTTGCATTTGCAAGAGGGTGCGGATTCGACGAAAAAATTGACGCAAAATGAACTCATTGAAAAAGTTTGGAATCAATATTATGGTGTTGCAGCGACGGCTTCGCTTATTGATACGGCAGAAGCGTCGGTCAAGTTTTATGAGAGCCAGTTCAAGCAAGCACTTAATATGCGTAAAAACGGATTAAAAACCGAAGCTGATGAGTTGCGGTTTAAGGCATCTTTGTTGGAAGCGCAAGATCGTGCTGGGAGGGCAAAGATTGACTACGATAAGGCATCTCTGTCTCTGGGGATTTTGATGGGGAGTGATGATTTTGTACGGGTAGATCAATCTACTTTAGATCAACGCTGCGAAGCTTTAATGCTTCAAAATATCTCTATTGAAAATTTGCGGCAAGCATTACGAGATAATAACCCTCAGCTAAAAGGTTTACGTTCTTCCATTCATTCTGCCAAAGATTTATCGGATGCTGCGAGTCATGAAAAATATGGAAATGTAGCACTCGTAGGTTCGTATGGCTACGATGATTCCCTCTCGACGTATGACAGCTATCAAGCAGGTGTTGTGGGGTCGATACCGCTGTATGATGGAGGGAAACTCTCCGCAGAAGCGCAAAAAAGCCGTATTGCCTATACGATAGCCCAAAAAGAGTTTGAAAATACCGAGCGTCTGTTATGGCAGGAAGTATATGGAGCGTATCGTGATTTTAAGCGTGCGGATGAGTCGATAAAATCCAAAGAGAGTGTCATCGAAGCTACTGCAAAGTCATTGCAGCTTATTACAGGACGATATAGACAAGGATTGGCAACGTATGTGGATGTACTGGAATCTCAAAGCACATTGGACACTGCAAAATCTGAGTTAGCTCAAGTAAAATATCAAAAAATTAGTGCCTACGCACAGATGCAAAAACTATTAAACCAAGGATGCAATAATGACGTTTGCAAATAATAAACCTTTAATGATTGGAATTCTCCTTGCCGTTGTCGGGGGAGCAGTTGTGTATAAAAAAGTGATCGTACCGAAAAATACCCCTGTCGTGATGGATACTAATAAGAGCCAAGAAATCTCTTCCATCATTCACGGTGTGGGGACGCTAGAAGCCAAAGAGATCGTCGTCCTTGCCCCCAAAACAACGGCAAAACTCCAAGAACTTTATGCCGATGAGGGGGATAGGGTCCGATCAGGTCAAATGTTAGCAAAAATGGAGCTTTCAGAACTAGAGGGAAATCTTTTAGAAAGTACCGCCTCTATTGCTAAAAGCCGTTCCCAACGTGCGGCTTCTGAAGCGGTGATTGCCGATTTGGAAGCTAAAAAAGTGCTTGCTGATGGGACACTAGCACGCTATACAACCCTTCTCAAAGGTGGATTTGTAACCCAAGGAGAGTTTGATGGGGCTCAAGCTGCTTCTCGCAGTGCAACAGCGCAACTCATAAGTGCCAAAGAGAATCTAAACCTCTCAACACACGATATCGAAAAATCAGAAGCAATTTTGGTAGCGCAAAAAGCAAAAATCAATGATTTAACGCTACGTTGCCCGTTTGATGGAGTAGTAGTTTCTCGTAATGCCGAGGTGGGAAGTACCGTTACAGCAGGAACAGCCATATTTCGACTCGCCAATCCCAAAACAATGTGGGTAAAAGTCTATATTGATGAACGCCAAAGCGGCGCATTAAAAGTGGGGCAGAGTGCACAGGTGACATTGCGTTCGATGGGTGAGAAGAAATTTAGTGGCGAAGTGGCACGTATTGGGGTCGAGAGTGATCGTATTACGGAGGAGAGGGTGGTGTATATACGGCTGATGGATGTTCCCGAAATAGTGCATATAGGGGAACAAGCTGAAGTAGATATTCATCTATGATTAATCTTGCTCAACGGGATATTGCCCACTCTCTTGGGAAATTTGTCACTACCGCACTGGGGGTTGGGATGCTTATTGGTGTTGTCCTTAGTATGATTGGTATTTATCGGGGGATGGTGCACGATGCGATGATTGTCCCTAACGACATCGGTGCTCAGTTGTGGGTCGTTCAAAAAGATACACTAGGACCCTTTGCCGAAAATTCCCGTCTTCACGAAGATCTCAAATATTCTCTCCGAGGCTTTCAAGGGGTCAAAGAGGTTCAGCCCCTCACCTTTCAAAGCATTCAACTCCCCCATGCGATTAAGCCCGTTCGGGTATTTGCTCTAGGCTATGATGCCCTTAGTGGCTATAAGCCTTTTGTTCTAAATGAGGGGAGGGCAATCCAAACTCCTCAAAAAGAGATGATTGTTGATGATAAAACAGGATTTAAAATTGGGGATAAAATTCCTTTGGGGCACGAGAGCTATACGGTGGTGGGACGGTCTCACAAAGCGGTCTCTTCGGGAGGTGATCCGATGGTCTATCTTGATCTTGATGAAGCGCAAGAATTGCAGTTTTTGTTTAGCAATGAGCAAATCCGTAATGATCGAGCACGAGGAGGTGTGAACAGTTCGATCGCCACCGTCAATGCCTTCGCTGTGATGGTAAATGATGAGGCAAACGCTTCAGCAGTTGCACATGAGATAATTCGATGGAAGCATCAGCAGGTGTTTACGCAAAAGGAGCAAACGGATATTTTGACCCAAAATATGATCGAGCGTTCCGCCAAACAAATAGGGATGTTTACCATGATTTTACTCATCGTCTCGTCGGTCATCATCTCCCTTATTATTTACACAATGACAATGGGGAAAATGAAAGAGATTGCTATTTTAAAACTCATCGGAGCCCCCAACAGTGTTATTACCAAAATGATCGTTCAACAATCGTTACTCCTTGGAATTTTGGCGTTTATCGGGGGGAATATCTTCGCACACTTGCTTTATGATGTTTTTCCCAAAACGGTTATTTTATTGCCGATGGATGCCGTTAAGCTTTTTGGGGTGATCCTCGTTGTGAGTCTTTTGGGATCACTATCAGGAGTTCGTTCAGCCCTACGGGTTGACCCCTCCAGTGCAATAGGGGGATGAGGATGAAACACGCTGTTATATCGGTCGAAAAAATATCGAAGAGTTACGGAAGTGGTGAAAGTGCTGTGATGGCAATTAAAGAGGCGACGTTTGAAATCTTCTCAGGAGAGACGGTGGCATTACTAGGGCCTAGCGGTTCAGGGAAAACAACCCTAATTACGATGATCGGGTGTATTACCGAACCAACCAGTGGGAAGCTTACCCTTAATGGCAATGTGATGTACGATCAGAAATGGACGATTAGCGATACTCGTAAAATCCGCCGAGAGAATATCGGGTTTATTTTTCAATCGCATAATCTGATCCCCTTTCTCAATGTACTGGAAAATGTGACGCTGGTTCCCTTGATGAATAACATCGCACCCAAAGAGGCAAATGCTCACGCAAAAGAGTTGTTGGAGTATCTAGGAGTAGGGGATAAGCTTGATAAGATCCCCTCACAGCTCTCAGGGGGGCAAAGTCAGCGTGTTGCTATTGCAAGATCGTTGGCAAATAACCCTAAGATTATTTTAGCCGATGAGCCTACTGCTGCTTTGGACTCTGAACGGGCTCTTTCGGTGATGAAACTGCTACGGAAATTGGCACACGAACAAGAGGTGGCGATTATCGTGGTTACCCATGATGAGCGGATGTTGCCCTTATTTGATCGGATTTTACGGGTGGATGATGGGGTCGTACTGGAGGAATAGTGGTCGATTAATAAACTTACTATCATAATACTTATTATAATAACTATTTAAGTTCACCTGCTCTACAATTCTTGAAATTTTTTACAAAGGATTGTTATGAGTTTCGAATCGGATAAGTCCATAGCCTTTCTCATCGCCAAAGCGCGAAACGTTCTTAAAAATGAGTTCGAAAAAGAGCTCAAATCGTATAATCTCTCCTATGCCCATCGTGTTATTCTTATCCGTTTATCGGAAAAAGAGGGATTAACCCAAAAAGAACTGGCACAAGATACCTATTTTGAACAATCCAACCTGACCCTTATGTTGGACAAACTGGAACAAAAAGGGTTCGTAAAACGTACCGCCAAAGAGAACGATCGTAGAGCCTACATAATTACAATAACTTCAGATGGAAAAAAACTTGTAGATACTCTTGTTCAAATGGGTGAAGATGTAATGGAGAAGGCATTAAGTGGATTAAGTAGTATACAAAAAGAGGAACTTGCTGAAATGCTTCAATTGATATACAAGAATCTAAAAAACGTTTGATAGTACGATTAAATGTTATTTAAAATGTAAAAGGAAGTTGAATTATGATAAAGTTATCTAAAGTTATTGCCCCTATTATGGTTTTTGGAATGGTTTCATCTTGTTATGCTGATGTGTATCAAGATGGCAAAACAGCATATGAACAAAAAAGATATTTTGATGCGGTTAGTGCCTATACTAAATCATGTGAGCGTGGAAATCCAAAAGGGTGCCTCCAAGTTGCTTCTATGTATGAAAATGGTGAAGGCATAGCTCAAAACAAGTATCTTGCAGCATCTTTCTACACTCAAGCGTGTAGAGGTGGAGAGTCTCTTGGATGCGGTAATATGAGTTTGATGTATGACACTCCATAAAAGGAATTTGTGTGTATTATAAAACACTGCTAAGCATCTGTTTACCTCTCTTGCTAGTAAGCGGATGTGTCCCCAAGATTGATAAGGTTATCCCGATTTCTGAAGCATCCGTACAAAGCGATTTGGAAAAAAATCTCGTTGAATTTGATGACACCAAGCTTGTGAAAGAGTGGTGGAGAGGGTATGGAGATGAACAACTAAATACCATCATCGACGAAGCACTTACTAATGCACCTACCCTTAAAAGCATTGAAGCACGATACGCACAAGCCAGCACCATCATCGAATCGGTACAATCCCATAATCTCCCCCATATTGGTACGAATGCAAGCGTACTCCATCAACGCTTTAGTGAAAACCACATTTTTCCGCCACCGTTGGGAGGAGGGACGTATACGCAGTACCACCCCTCATTGACACTGGATTACGATTTTGACTTTTGGAATGAACGGGGTTCTCGTATCCTTGCAGCAACCAACAGTTCTTTTGCCCAAAGAGCCTCCCTAGAAGCCACCAAACTAGCCCTCTCAAGTGCACTTTGCGAAACCTACCTCTCATGGAATATTGATGAGGAGAAGCTAAGAGCACTAAACGCTTTGGAGCAAATAACCCTTCAAGAGCAAAAAATCATTTTAAAGCAGTATCGGTTGGGGTTGATTGATGCGGTTGCCATCAATGA
>JAABPY010000013.1 GCA_011391735.1 Sulfuricurvum sp.
AAAGCTCTCTTTCGAAAATATCCCAACGCAGTGAGGAGCTGAAACGTTCTATAGAGGGAAAGAAAGAGGCTCTTTGTGTTCTTGCGGGATTTCTCCCCTCTCGTACCAATGGGCTAAAAACTCCCCATATAGATGAGACGTTTACTCTCCCACTGCCCAAAGAGGTTATGCTCAACCTTATAGCCCACCGTCCAGACGTTGCCATAGCCAAATATACAGCGCTGAGTAAAAACCATACGATAGAGGAGAAAAAAGGGCAGTTTTATCCCAATATCAGCCTCTCTGGCCTCATTGGATTTACCTCGTTTAGTTGGACAAAACTTTTCGATCACTCCTCGTATACCCCATCTGCTGGGATTGCCCTCTCCTTGCCGTTATTCGATTGGGGAGAGAGAAAGGCGAATTTGCAAAACAGCGTCAGTGATTATAATGCGTCGGTGTATGAGTACAATGGAGTCGTTATTAAAGCGGCGAATGAGGTGGTAATGCTTCTTAAGCAATCCAAACATTTAGAGTCTCAACGACAACTCCACAACGATGAGATGATCGCTAAAAAAGGGAATGTAGAAATTGCACGCAAGAAACACCTAAAAGGATTAACCAATAAGCTTCCCTACCTCTTAGCACAAAAAGTTGTACAAGAAGGGGAGATAGAAACACTTTCACTTAATGAAACCAAAGCATTGCTTCAGATTGATCTGATAAAAGCATTAGGGGGTGGATACACCGATAAAGAGGAAACCAATGCGAGCCGATAACGCACTTATTGTCTCGATTAGAACCTTTCCGTGGCAACGGATATTACATGAGTGGTTCACGATCGATGCTCCGGTTCTCATTTATATGGCAAAAGCTATCCTTGCCGCTTTATTAGCGCTATGGATTTCCATGACACTGAACCTACCCGATCCAAGAACGGCGATATTCACCGTCTTTATCGTAATGCAGCCACAAAGCGGTTTGGTTTTTTCCAAAAGCTATTATCGTGTTTTGGGGACGAT
>JAABPY010000024.1 GCA_011391735.1 Sulfuricurvum sp.
AACTCTTTGTCCTTTTTTGCACGACTTTCAATACGACAAAAGATCACCCTCATCGTTGTCATGGCACAGCTTTTTGCCCTTATCGCACTCATTATCGGTGTTATTGGGATGTATTTATCCAATACTTCGTTGAAAACCATTCACACCCAAAGCCTCCAGCCACTGCAAAATCTCCGTAGCTGTAAAAATGCCCTTGATAAAGAGATTCTTATCTCAGCAACAAATCTCTCTCAAGGAGTAGGGGATTTTGACACAGCTCTCTCTGCCGTACAAAAATCCCATCAGTTTTTTGATGCACAGTGGAATGCTTATCTCAAAGGGTCAGTAACACCCCAAGAGGCAAAAAAACTTTCCTCGGCAAAAGCAATCATTGCGCGTGCCGACCGTTCGATCATTTTACTCGAAAAAGCGATGAAAGAGAAACAATTAATGAGTGTCTTGGATTTGATACAAAGTGATTTTCCCTATAGTCTCACCCCAGCTAGTGAACAGCTCGACGAGCTAATTGAGTTGCAAATCACCAACGCCAACAACCTTTATCTCATTTCTCAAAAAGAGTTTGACAAAATGCTTTGGCTCATTATCCTCTCTTTCCCGATTGGGATGATTATCGTCCATATTGTCCTCCACTTCATCACCAAATATTTACTCAAAAAAATAGCCAATTTAACTAAAATCGCACAGCATCTACGCTCAGGAAATCTTTTAGAGAGGATTGATTCAACGGGGGACGATGAACTATCCACTGCCGCAAAAGATATGAATGACTCGATGCAGGAGCTTCAAGAAATGATGAGCAGCATGAAAGGCTCCTCGGATAACAGCATCACTTCAGCGCAAGAGCTTCACCGTGTTTGTGGGGTGATTAAAAATCGGTTGGAAACCAGTGCAACCGATATTTCCCAAAGTCATACCCAAATTTTTGCCCTTCAAAAAATCATTCACACCTCTACCGCTTCATCCGAAGAGACCAACACCCGAATCACTGAAGCTTCAGCGCACCTTTCCAAAGCCAGCCAACAAATCACAAAAATGAATGGGGACATACATGTCGTTGCTAAAACGCAAACCACCCTCTCAGATGATTTAAAAACCCTTACATCTCAAGCACAAGATGTTAAAGGGGTACTCGACATCATCGGAGATATTGCCGATCAAACCAATCTCCTCGCCCTCAATGCTGCAATCGAAGCAGCACGAGCGGGAGAACATGGACGTGGGTTTGCTGTTGTAGCTGACGAAGTACGAAAACTTGCGGAACGAACCCAAGAGAGCCTCTCAAAAATCAATCATACCATTGGCAGCATCGTTGGTGCTATTACCGATACAAGCCAAAAAATGGACAAATCATCCAACTCCATTCAGCTCGTATCCAAAGATTCTAATGCTATTCAAACATTGATTCAAACCTCATCCTCTTTGATGGAGCTAGCCACGTGCAGCATTGATCATTCGAACAAAGGATTAGTTGAACTCATCGAAGGGATCCGTTTGATCTCAACAAAAATCGATTCGATCAACGCCATTGCGACCTCTAATACAACCAGTATCTCTCAAATTACGAATGTCGCCCATGGACTTGATACGAATACAGGTGAACTCCACGAAACGCTCCAAAAATTCCGAACCTAAGCTAAAAACTCTATCACCCTCTCCACAAGGCGACCGATAATGGCACGGTTACCGTCGATGAGGATCGGGCGTTCGATAAGTTTCGGGTTCTCTGCGAGTGCATCAATAAGCAGTGATTCATCCTCTACACTTGCCAAAGCTAGCTCTTTATACAAATCCTCTTTCGTTCGCATCAACTCTCGTGCCGAGATACCAAGTTTGGCTAAAAGGGCAACGATTTCTTCGCGAGAAGGAGCCGTTTCGAGATATTTTATAACCTCTATCTCCTCACCTATCTCTTCGAGGAGTTTTAATGCTTCGCGTGATTTTGAACATTTCGGATTGTGCCAGATGGTTGTCATCTTTTAATTCCTTTTTTTACAGACATTATAATTTTTCACATTGGGATTTAAAATTATTAATAAATTCTTCTTTGTACTACTTAACACTAATGTAACACTTAAATGGGATAATAACAATCTTAAAAATAATCAAATTGTTTATCGGTAACGATATAGAGCTGTTCATGCCCTAGACGTTTGAGAACATCCATCACTCCAACAAAGTTTTGAAATGCCGCATCTTTATCGCTGTAAAGTACCACCGTCATCTCTTTGCCCCCTGCCACAACGCGCTGTTCAAATTCACCCAAATCAATCGGTGTTTTTACCTCATCCAACATTAGAACCCCATCTTTTTGGATAGTCAGTTTAAGTTCAGAGGGTTTATGCTCTGCGGCTGTACCCTTGGCATCAGGCAAATTAACAGGAATTAATCCGGTACGAATAAATGTCGCCGTCGTCAATACCATGACCAAAAGAACCAGCATAATGTCGATAAAAGGAATGACATTAATGGAATCAACCCGTTTCATTTTCATAAAATTACCCTCTGTGTTTGTGAGAGTTAATATCCCACGTTGTCAAAATTCGCTCCATTTTTCGCAATAATATATTATAAAAAATAATTGCAGGAATCGCAACTACGAGACCCATCGCCGTAGCTTTGAGCGCCAATGCCAACCCAGTCATAATCTTCTTCGGATCAACGGCACCAACATCCCCGAGACTGTAAAAGGTCATCATAATCCCTAATACGGTTCCAAGCAACCCAACGTATGGAGCATTTGAACCAATCGTTGCAATCGTGCTGACGTTGTTTCCCAAATCAAGTTCGAGTTCTTCTTTGGTCTCATAATCATCGAGACGAATAGACTTATACGCCATCAGCCGTTCTATAAAAAATGACAATGAGGCAATGCTCATCAGCACCAAAATACCGACGATTCCATAATCTATCGCCGTGTGTGCATATTCCAACATGTTGCTATTTTCCATTCTTTATCTCCCTGTGTAATTGATTTTAACGCTCTGATTCGCTAAAAACGCATCGCATGCCAAAACAGCTGTCACAGAATTATTTCGCATTACTGTTACATTAGTGTTAAGTTTATTTTTTTACTTAACACTAATGTAACACTCTTTCTTCATAATCACACTCTTAATTCAAATTTTAAGGAAGCATAATGCCCAAAACCAGTCGAATCTCTCATAGTATCCTCCTCTCTGCACTTTTAGCCAGTTCGTGTATCGCAACTGAAAATCTAGGAATTATAGGTATCGACTCGACAACCATCGATGATCGCTTTCATACCAGCAAAACAGAATCGTCCTCCACCGCTACCATTGACGGCAAAAAAGTTGATGAAGCCCATATCGAAAATCTTCAGCAAGTTCTCCAAGCAATTCCAGGAATCACAACTGAAATCAAAGCAGGTGATACCCTCAAAATTCATATCCGAGGAGTTGAGAACCAACGCTATATGGGTGAAAAACCAGGGGTTGCGGTCGTGATCGATGGTGTCCCTGTTTTTGAACGCACGGGAGCAGTCAACATCGATCTCGATAATATCGCATCCATCAAAGTGATTAAAGGAGGGGCATCCTATCTATTCGGTGATGATGCACTCGCAGGAGCGGTCATCATCACCACAAAAAAAGGGGCTGCAAATAAATCTATGCTCGCTTCTGAGTTTGGGAGCTTTAGCTATCAAAAACTTTTAGCTGAAACCTCCTTTGCCAATGATTCACTTAACACTCGACTTCAAGTAAGCGAACGTAAAAGTGACGGCTACTGGAAAGATTCCCAGTACCTGTCACGCTACGCCAATGGAAAACTACAGTATTACCTTGATGACACAAGCGATTTAACGTTTGGACTAGAAGCGTCTCACCGTGAAAAAGATTCTCATGGAACGGTTGAGGGAATGACCCAAGCCCTTACAGATCCCACAAGTATAGTAGGGCGTGATTACTCTCGTAAATACGACGTTGATCTCCTCAAACTGTTTTTAACGTATAGCAAAGATTTTGGCAATAATTCAAATCTCTTAGTCAACGTCTATCAGTACGGTGATGATACTCAATTTGTTAGTGTACCTCAAAAATACAGTTCTACGGGTGCCGTTGTGACTGCTGATGATGCCTATACCACACTGAATGATTATCATCAAGTCCAACGAGGTCTTAAAAGTGAATATCGTAATGAAGGACAAAACGTAGCGTATCTCCTTGGAGCTGATCTTCGCAACAATGTGTATGAAAATAAAACATCCTATCTTGTTGATTTCAAAACAAGCGCATTCTCACCAACAATTTATCGTGCTGGGACGATAACAAGCGACAATAAAACAACAGAAGAAGTTTACGCTCCCTATGCAGAAGTTAAAATTCCACTCAATGAAACGACCACGCTCACGCTTAATGGTCGGTACGATAACATTCGTCTCGATTACGACGATGCCCTTCACGCACTCTCTCTTCAAAAAGATTTCGATGTTTACTCACACCGTGCAGGTCTTACGCACGCCCTAAACGATTCGACGACCCTTTTTATTAGCCGCTCGACAGGTTTTCGTGCACCCTCTATTGATCAGCTTTTCAACGGTACCATTACCCTCGACTCCAAAGTGCTTAATAATCCTGATCTTAAACCTGAAGAAGCAATCAATTATGATCTCGGAATTCGTGGAACAATACCAGCCATGGATAATACTCTAAGCTACGAAGCCACTCTCTTTTGGCTCGATCGGAAAGACTATATCATGTCCTCAATCGGACAATATACCGCTGCCACAGCTACTAACCCTCAGAAATATGAAAACATTGGTGGAATGCGCAGTAAAGGTTTAGAACTTTCTCTTCAAAGCGATTCTAAAAAAACATTCTCGTTTGATATGGCGTATACCTATCTCGATTCCTATTTTACTCAATATGATAATTTTTACCTCGGACTTGGCAGCCCTTATATTCCATCAACTTATACTCAAGTGCACTACGATTTAACGGGCAATACGGTTCCAAGAACCTCCAAGCACACGCTAAATTTGACAGGCAACTACAATATTACTTCTTCAACTCTTTTATCAGCAGAATTTACTGCAAAATCAAGTTACTACGCTGATGAACTCAATCAGCTAAAAATGCCAGGATACGAAGTGATCAATCTCCTCGCTAAACACTCTGAAAAATGGGGAAATACCACGTTTGACGTATTCGTTCGTATCGATAATGTCTTTGATAAATTCTACTTCAACACCGCTCGCAGCAGTGGAGATCGCGATTACAACAAAATTTATAATGAAGAAGACCTTTCCCTTACTGTCAATCCGGGGCGAGTCTATACGGCTGGACTTGCCGTCAAATTTTAAGGAGATGCAATGAACAAAACTATTTTAACACTCCTTGTCGCAGCTACCCTTTGGGGGTATGGTGATGGAAAAATGTATTGGGCTCCACACGGATGCGATGAAGGAAAAGTCACGGCATCCAAACACGGTGGGCACGGTATGGGGGAGAACACTTCTTTGCATGCTATGAATCTGGAAGGAAACAGCTCCGTTACTTTGATAACACCCGATTTATCGACAGAAAATCTCACCCTCATAAACAATACACTGATTCTCCCTAAAGCCTCAATTGGCGGTTATTATGCCCTCGTCCTCAACCACCGATCGGATAATCAAGTCGATAGTGCTATTCGCTATGTATCCCAACAAGGGCGTCCGAGTAAAGTCTCTCCGACTAAACTCACGGCACTCCCTAAAACGGATTTGGAGATCGTCCCTGACCCGTTACACCGTGAACATGATCGCTATACCGCCTCCAAATCGTACCGTTTTCTCCTCCATTTTCAGGGAAAACCGCTTGCTAACACCCCAGTAACACTGGAAACACGCAATACCCCAACGCAAACGTATACGACGGATAGCACAGGGGCATTTTCAATCACCCTCCCCAATGATTTTAAAAACGTTCAGGTTGGGAAACGCGAAAACAAACCCTCTGAATTCCTCCTTATCGCTCAACACAATGATACTAACCTCCTTTATAAAAGCAGTTTGACGATGCCTTACTCACTCAACCCTAACGATTTCTGGCAATCCCAAACCTACGGAGCCGGTGCAATATTTATCGGTTTTCTAGGGGGCTTATTCCTCTATCGCCGAACCAAAATCCAAGGAGTCAAACGTGGATAAATTTTTAACCCTAACAGCCCTTCGACGGGTCGTTCAACTTACCGCTTTTCTCTTTTTCGTCTACGGTGCAACGATTTTTACCACCTTTTATACGGGGGACAAACTAACCCAAAACCTCCCTGCCCTCTCATGCGCTTACGATCAGAGCGGGGGAGATCTTTGTGCCCTGATCCCGCTTCAGCATCAGATGGATCACCGTGTATCAACGATCTTTACCCAAGGTGAAAAAGTACTTCCAGCATTGATGGGAACCCTTATCACCATTGCAACAGTAGCAGGGCTTATCCTCATCCTCAACAAAGCGTTTTGCGGATGGCTCTGCCCCCTCGGTTTTTTCCAAGAGACGATCACGATGATCGGCACCAAACTCGGACTCACACAGTTGGGAAGCCTTTCGCACGAAACGGTCACTAAAATCCGCCCGATTAAATGGTTTATTTTCCTCTTTTTAGTCCTCATCTTCCCTCTGCTTACAGGCATTGGTTTTTTAGGTCATGAATGGGGATCACCGTTTTGTTCCATTTGCCCCAGTCGTATTATGACAACGGCAATGACAGGGGATATGTCACAGGTGTATATCTCTCAGGCAAACTGGGGCTATTTTGCCCTCTCTCTTATTGCTGATTTATTGTTTGGATTGATGCTCGCCCTTGCCCTCTTCGTCCGTCAACCGTTTTGCCGCATCTGCCCAATACTTCCAATGCAGACACTGTTCAAAAAAATTGGTTTATTACGCCTCGTTAAAAACGGCGATTCCCACTGCGATACCTGCTCAAGCTGCGTCAAAGCCTGCCCTATGGATATTTTTGAAATTCAAAAACATGCAGTCAATGAAAACATTACCCATAGTGATTGTACCCTTTGCGGACGATGCGTCGAATTTTGTCCGCATGATGGGGTGATGAACTTCAAGTACGGTCCTTTTACAATTCTCACCTCCTCCAAAGAGTCCTTTAAAAAACGGACTAAAATAGACAAATGGTGGAAAGCATAAATCGATGGAAGCAATGACTCTTCTCTCTCTCTTTCTCGTCGCCCTCTCCTACGGAGCGACGGCGTGCATGCTTACGTGTATGCCGTTACTTTCACCCATTCTTTTAGCCAATAGCGCAACACGGCAACAAAGCCTTAACGTTCTCCTGCCCATTAGTCTAGGACGCATCAGCGGCTATATCACCCTCTCTCTCACAGCGTATCTTGGTGCCACGATGTTGAAGTCGATTATCAGTGATACTGTGCTGATGGGATACTTGCTGGGAAGCGTTACCCTCATCCTCTCTGGTCGATTATGGTTTTCCCTAAAAACCTCATCATGCTGTAGTTCTGCCCATCAGACACCGCAAGGTCACTTTGCGTTATTTATAACAGGCATGCTCTTGTCGATGTCTCTCTGCGCCCCAGTCATCACAATGATGACACTCAGTGCCACATCTCACTCTCTAGGGTGGGCAATCGCTTACGGTGCAGTATTTGGTCTAGGTGCAACACTGCTATGGTTTCTCTTCTTCTCTATCGTTCTAACTCAGATACTTAAAGAGAGCCTAGCCCACCTTTCCCGTTATCGAAACTTTCTCCAACATGCAGCACCCGCACTCCTAGCAGGAGTTGGCATCGCAATTTTTAACGGATGGATACACCTATGAACACCACACATAAATCCTTTATCCTCTCCCTCATTTTCCACTCTATGATGGGGGCGTTAGCTTTTTTCGTCGTTACTCGCATGAGCACCCCTGCGCCGAGGGTAAAAATCCCGCTAATGACGCTAGTCTCTCTTTGTGAGCATCCAACGTCCATAAAACCCCATACCACGCAAACCTCATCACCTCAAACCCAAAACACCCCCTTGCCCCAAGAGCAAGAGCCTCTCATCCAAAAGCAAACACCATCGCCCCAAGCAATACCGATAACAGCTCCCTCTCCCACTAAAACGGTTATAGCCCCATCCCCTATAGCCACAGTAGAAGCTCCACCCCGCTCTATCTCGGTTACACCCCCTCAAACCGTGAGTACACCTGCTGTCCCACCGATAAAAGCACCGCCGAAATCCGATCTCACCGCTGAAAAAAAATCGTTCTTCGCCTCATTGCGCACCACCATCCAAAACAATCTTCGCTACCCAAGTGCCGCAAGACGTAGAGAGATGGAGGGGGATATAGAAGTGCGTTTCTCCCTTACCAACGATGGAACCATCCACTCTATCTCTATCCAACGGGGAGAGACTATTTTTCATAACGCCGCAAAAACAGCCGTCGCTTCAGCTTCGGGCATTGATATACCCAAAAATCTCTCCGACGCTTTGCCCATGGAGATCGAATTAACGCTGGAATTCAGGCTCAATAGCTGATAATTGTTCTATAATTCTTCACATAAAAAAATATGTAGGGCATAGTTATGAATACCAATAAAAAAGTTATGCTGATCGTGATTTTGATGCTTGGAGCGTTATCGATCTCTACGATTATCAATGTATGGATCAATTTTAGAGATTTTGGAAAAATCACCGCCATTGATAAATCCAATTCTATCGCTGAAAGTGTACGAGACGGGCTGACGGCGCATATGGTCACGGGGACGATGGATAAAAGAGATCTTTTCTTAGAAAATATGAAGAGACATCAGCATGTGGATACGTTACGAGTAATACGCTCTCAAGCGCTCATCCAAGAGTTTGGTCAAGGGACAACCGATATTTACAAATACGATGATATAGAGAAAAATGTTTTACGAACAGGAGAAGCGCAGACCACATTAAAAGAGACCCCAACCGAAGTTCTTTTACGCGTTACGATCCCCTATATTGCGACTAAATATGGGAACCCAAACTGCTTAAGCTGTCATACTTCCAGTAAAGAGGGGGATGTGTTGGGTGCCATTACAATGGAGATGGATATCCAAGATTTGCGCCATTTGGGGATCGAAGCAATTGGAAAAACTGTGGGGATTTTGATCCTCTTTTTTATCCTAGCTATCCTCGTTGCTCGCCATTACATCAAACCCTATGTGAAGCTTTTTGATGATTTGGAGGATGGAATTAGCCGTGCCTATCGGGGAGATTTCTCGTATCACGTCCAAACTTCCCTCTCCAATGAAGCAGGGAAAGTAGCCAAGCGACTCAATGATTTATCCGAAATTTTTCGATTTAAAAAAACGATCGAACTGGATGACTCAAAAGAGCTCATTTATGAGAGAATCGCCTATATCCTTAAAAATACCTTTGAAATACAATCGTTTGCCCTTTTTGAAAACCATACCGAAACGAACAAAAGAAAAGTGGTACAGTGCAGTGAAGATTTACGTCATAGCCCTATTTTCAATGAGACTAATTTGACGAAATGCCGAGCAAACCGCACAGGACTTTTGGTCAATTCATTGGAGTTTCATGAAATTTGTAAGACCTGTTTTATGGAAAAAAGGGAGTATTTATGCCTCCCTTTTAGAATATCTTCCGAATATTCACTCACCCTTCTCATCTATGCCAACAACCCCAAAGAGTTGCTTGAGTACAAAGAGATAGTCCCCATTATTACCAATTATTTGGAACTAGCAGAACCTGTCCTTGAAGCACGATTTTTGATGCACAAACTCGAAGAAAGATCTTTAAAAGACGGTCTTACAGGGCTGTATAATCGACGATTTTTGGATCAATTTATAGAAGTCAATCTCAACAGCGAAAAAGAGTTCTCCGTGATGATGATTGATATCGATTTCTTCAAACAAGTCAATGATACCTACGGTCACGATGTAGGAGACACCGTTATTAAAGAGCTTTCTAGTGTATTGCAAAACAATATCAAAGGATCTGACTTGGCGATACGCTATGGGGGGGAAGAGTTTTTGATTATGCTTTTTAATACCAATTATGACGTTATCGAAAAAATAGCCACCGCCATAAAGGTAGAGTTTTCGAAAAAAAGCTTTAAAGCAAACGATAAAGTCTTTAACAAAACCTTGAGTATTGGAATTGCCCTTTATCCCAAAGATGCCCCCAAAGTATGGCAAGCTATCAAATTTGCGGACGTTGCTTTGTACGAAGCAAAAGAGACAGGGAGAAATAAGATCGTACGATTTGAGCCCAAAATGTATGAGGAAGAGGAGTTTTAACCTTTTTCGTTTATGGTATAATTTAGCTATTACAACATTATTTTATTGAAGGTAACTCTTATGCGCCAAACCATTACCGAAAAAATATTTTCCGACCACGTGGGTCGACCCGTCTACGCAGGTGAAATCATCCGCTGTCCTATCGATATGGTTATCGGAAACGACATCACCACCCCCATCTCGATCAAAGCATTCGAAGATTCAGGCGCGACGGCACTTGCCAATCCAGAGGGGTTTTCCATCGTTTTGGATCACTTCATCCCTGCCAAAGACATCGCCTCTGCCAACCAAGCGCGCATCAGCCGTGATTTCGCAAAAAAATATGCGATGAAACACTTCTTTGATGAAAAAGATATGGGGATTGAACACGCTCTTCTTCCTGAAAAAGGGCTAGTAGTACCAGGGGACGTTATCATCGGTGCCGACTCCCACACCTGTACTCACGGAGCACTCGGAGCTTTCTCTACAGGGATGGGTTCGACCGATTTGGCATTTGCGATGATTACAGGAGGCAACTGGTTCAAAGTTCCTGAAAGTATCAAAGTAGTCCTCACAGGCAAACCGGGACACTACACGACGGGCAAAGACATTATCTTAGAAATTATCCGTCTTATCGGTGTGGATGGAGCACTCTATCGTACCCTTGAGTTTACAGGAAGTACCATCCAATATCTGAGTATGGATGACCGATTCAGTATGTGTAATATGGCAATCGAAGCGGGGGCGAAAAGCGGTATTGTCGCCTACGATGCAATCACAGCCGAATTTTTAGCCGATAAACCTCTTGCACGGGAACCGAAAATTCACACCTCCGATGAAGACGCGGCCTACGTTCAAATCCTCGAAATCGATGTAGCCAACCTCGAACCCGTCATTGCTTACCCTTTCTTACCGTCTAACGGGCACAGCCTTAGTCAAGCGGTAAGTGATAGTATTAAAATCGACCAAGCCTTTATCGGAAGTTGTACCAACGGTCGCTTGGGTGATCTTAAAATTGCCGCTGAGATTCTTAAGGGCAAGCGTGTACACCCCGACGTTCGCCTCATCGTCACCCCAGCCACCCAACGTATCGCACGCGAAGCGACAAAAGCGGGTTACATCGACATCATTATTGATGCAGGCGGTGTTGTTTCCAACCCAACGTGCGGTGCGTGTTTGGGTGGATATATGGGAATTTTGGGGGATAATGAAGTCGCCATTGCTACCACAAACCGTAACTTCGTCGGTCGTATGGGGTCGCGCTCTTCCAAAGTCTATCTTGCTAACTCTGCTGTTGCGGCTGCTTCGGCGATCACGGGCTATATTACTGATCCTTCGACCATCGTTTAACTCTTCTCCTCACTTAGAGGGGATTACAACGGTGATTTACTACTTCCTAAAAACATATTGACCATCTTTCGTTACAATAGCTCTATGAATACCCTGATTTTATTTCCTTTGATTGTAACCGCATTTTTTACAGCCGTACACACGTTAGCCTACACCCGTGTTGTTAAACATTTACACATTAAACCGCAAACGTGTACCTTGTTAAAATATTTATTACTCGTTAATATGATTGGTATTTTGGGCTATTTAGCTAGTCGTTATGCCCTCAATCCCCCAAAAATTATCTATTTTTTCTTTTCGCTTAGTATGGGTGTCGGGTTTGTCCTTTTCATGGGAACCATCCTTTATGAAGTGCTCCATTTGTTTCAGAGGATTATCCCTTTTAAAGCGGAGAAACGGATCTTTTTCAAAAGGGTGACCGATATCGGATTTTTAACGGTGGGGAGCGCTTATTTTGGAGCTGGAGTACTCGGAGGGACAAAAAATCCCATCGTAAATTTTGTGGAGGTCAAACAAAACCGATTTAACGGGAAACATTACACTATCGTCCAAATCAGCGATCTGCATATCGGAGGGCTACTCGACAAAGAGTTTGTTGCCAAAAGTGTTGCACAGATCAACCGTCTGGACGCTGATTTGATCGCCATAACTGGAGATTTATCCGATGCTCCTATTGATAGTCTCAAAGAAGCCATTAACGAGCTACGCCATCTTAAAAGCCGTTACGGTACCTACTACGTAATCGGTAATCATGAATATTTTCACTCGCTAGAAAAGACCATTGCTTATATGAAAACAATCGGTATCCACGTACTAGAAAACAGCGCAATCAAGATAGACGATTTTTATATCGCTGGAGTTTACGATCTCTTCGGTTATCGAGCCAAAACCCACATCCCCGATATTGCAAAAGCGATGCGCGACATCCCCCCCGAAATGCCCACCCTCCTATTAGCCCATCAACCAAAATACATAGAGTATCTAGAAGGGTTCACCCCCTCCCTCATCCTTAGTGGGCACACCCACGGCGGGCAGCTCTGGCCGTTTGGATTTTTCGTCTCCCTTGCTCAGCCCTACATCAAAGGGCTGCATCCTTTGGGAGAAAACCGCCACATTTATGTCAACAGCGGTATGGGGTTTTGGGGTCCTGCGATGAGGCTTGGTTCTTCCTCTGAAATCACCTGTATTTCGTGGTCATGATACACAATCACACTATTATTAGGAGCCAATTTTGTTTACTATCGCGTGCATCCTCTTCGCTGGGGGGAAAAGTTCCCGAATGGGAAGCGACAAATCACTTCTCCCATTCGGAGGCTGTTCAACCCTAGCCGAATTTCAAACCAACCGTCTTTCAAAACTTTTTAACCACGTTTATATCTCCACCAAAACCGCCGATAAGTTTGATTTTGAAGCCCATTTCATCCTTGATTCCCAAGGGGTTGATTTTGCCCCAACGGCAGGATTTGTCAGTGCATTTAGAACCCTTGAGTGTGAGCGAATCTTTGTCCTTAGTGTGGATACCCCTTTTGTGGGCGAGGAGGCCATTAGAGCATTGCTAGAAGCCGACAGCCCCACTTTGGATGCCGTCATTGCCAAAACCCCCTCAGGAAGCCATCCGTTATGCGGCATCTATCACCGCTCATTACTCCAAGAGTTCGAGAGAATGTTACGGGAGAGGGATCACCGTTTGGGAAAACTCCTCTCCTTGAACCAAACACGATACGTTGACTTTAGCAATGACGAAGCTTTTGCCAACCTTAATCACCCCCATGAGTATCACGAAGCTTTATCCCGCGAGGCTGTATTATTTATGCCAACATAAAAGCTGTTATCACAAAAGCACCGACTGAGATTAGATAGTACGTAAACACCAGCTGAAAAAGTCTCTTTGTCCCCAAAAATAGGACAAGTGCCGATTTGGCTAATGTGTTGGTAACGATTGCAATAATAATGGCATGGTGTGCTGTAGCAGGGTTCAAACCACTTTTTGCTAACGACGAGAGAGATAAAATAATTGCATCGACATCGGCGACACCTGAGACTAAAGCGACGGCGTAAACTCCCATATCACCCATGTAGCGGTTAGATAACTCAATAAAGGCGAGTGTTGCACCAAATACGATCCCCATCAGTAACGCTTCTTTGAGATCAAATGGATTTTTGAATTGAATATCTTGAGGAATATCTTCACGTTTTGAGGTGAAATAGAGTGTAGCGATATACCCGTATCCCGCAAGTGTTCCTACCGCTATCGGAATGAAAAATGCTCGTGTCAAGGCGGGGTTGATAATCCACATCTCGATCCCCGCTCGGATGAGCATCATGGATGAGGCTAAAGCGATCCCAAGTGCGAGATTTTTGGCTAAAAGGGCATTTTCATGGACTCTGCGTGCCATACTCATCGCTACCGCCGTCGAGGAGACCAATCCTCCGAAGAGTCCGGCAGCGACGATTCCGTGGGTGGCTCCTAAAATACGAATAGCGATATAACCAAAAAATGAGATTCCAGCTACCAAGACGACCATAATCCAGATACGATAAAGATTGACAAGTCCCATGGAATCAATAGGGCGATCAGGTAGAATTGGAAGGATGACAAACGTCATAATCATAAATAAAATAGCGGCACTCAGATCTTTTTTGGTAATGGTTTGTTCGTACTCTTTGACGGTATCTTTGACATTGAGAACAAATAAAACAATAATGGCTATAAATACCCCAAAGATAGGCAAAGAGAGGTTCAGCATCCCGCCGATGACAAACGTCACGAGTGCAGCAAACTCCGTTGTTACCCCTTTCTCTGAAATCGAAATGCTATTAACGACGTACGCGGCAATAACTAATAATCCCATCACAACCGAAGCAATCAAGAAAAAATAAGGGAAAAAAGTACTCATCCATGAAGATAAATAGCCAAAGAGGGCAATCATTGAAAAAGTTCGCGCTCCTCCGAAATCTTCGATTTTGTTCGAATAAATAGCATGCATTTCACGCTGTAACCCAATCAAAAATCCTAATACCAAAGAGAGGACACTGTTTTGAATAAATAATGGATCCATTTCACCCTCTTGCTATGTGGTTTGATTCATTATAGCATTTGGCAACCTTAATCACCCCCATGAATACCACGAAGCTTTATCCCGCTTCTCTTCGATTCGCCCCTCGTAATCCGAGTAGGAGTAATCCAAGTACCAATAGATCGCCAAAACCAAATGCACCACCCCCACTGGAAGATGCGCTTGCTTCCTGAACAATCTCTTTGGGGGTCAAGACTTGCACAAGATTGGATTCAGCCGAAAGGTTTGTACTTTTATACGCTTTAATCATATAGTAGTAGGTCGTTTCTGCTGTCGTTGTCGTATCCGTAAACGTAGTACTATCCGATTGCATACGGGCGATTTCACTAAAACCTCCCCAAAAGGAGGAGGAACGATAGATAATATATCCCTCTTCCACGTTTGACGTATCATTCCAATCCAACTGAACCCGATTACCATACGACGCACTAATAGAGAGGATCACAGGAGCAGAGAGAGGGATATTTATCGCCACCACGTTGGACTGCGTCACTCCAACACTATTATAAGCCTCCACCCAATAAAAATAGCTGTCTCCCTCACTAAGGGGGACTTGAGTATCGGTAAAACTCACCGTATCCACAGATAAATCCCATGTTTGTGTTACATTATTCTCTAGTGTAGTAGCCCGTTTGAGTCTATAACCGCTCTCCACGGTCGAATAGTCCATCCATGATAAGGAGATAAAATTATTAGATTTTATCACTGAGGTCAATGCGGGCTTAATGGGTCGGTGCATCGCGGCATTCCAAAAAAGGGCGCTTCCGACATCAAGATTTCCCTCTACGAGATTTTTCCCCTCTAGCTTGGATGATTGTATCGCACTACCTACGAGTTTTTCTCGAAGTTGCTTATAACTTACATTAGAATCGTATCCCAACACCAAGAGTGCCGACCCCGTAACAATAGGGGTTGCCATTGAGGTTCCGCTCATAAGGGCATAACTCCCTTTAGCAAGAGGAACGGTACTGAAAATATCTTCTCCAGGTGCTGAGAGATGGACACTGGAAGCTCCATAATTGGAAAACCAAGCCGCTTCACCAAATCGATTGGTCGCCCCTACGGCGATGATATTATCGAGAGGATGACCCGCTGGATATGTTGGGGTTACATCGGTATTGCACGTATCATTTCCCGATGCGACCACGACCAAAACGCCGTTGTCACGTGCATAGGCAATCGCTTCATATTCACCATTAGAAGCCTCATCCGCACACTCACCTCCAATACTCATATTAATGATCTTAGCCCCGTTATCCACAGCATATCGGATCGCTTCGATTTCATTCGCCGTATCTCCATACCCCTCACTATCCAAAATCTTAAGTGCCATTATTGACGCTCTCCACGCCACACCGCTCATCCCAGTACTGTTGTTCCCCTCAGCTGCGATCAACCCAGCAACATGCGTCCCATGCCCATCGACATCATCATCGTTTGGATCATTGTCATGATTGACAAAATCATACCCAATAGCATCATCAATGTAACCATTACCGTCATTATCTACGCCATCAGCTATAACACCTTCTTTACTATTGTGCCATAGCTGAGTTCGTAGATCAGGATGCGCTGAATCAATCCCTGTATCGATAACGGCGACAATCATTGCGCTATATCCTTGTGTTGTATCCCACGCAGAGGTCGCATTCATATCGATAAGGGTTGCCCCTGAAGAGTCAAAAGTACGATCCAAATGCCATTGACTGGAGATATTGGCATCATTGGGGATGGTTTTATATTTTCTGCGTATCCGATTGGGCTCGACCGATTCTACTTCTGGACGCTGTTGATAGTACTTAATAGCCTCTTCCACACTCATCGAGGCAGGGAGCTTGACCAAATCGATTCGTTTTGAGCCATTTTTAAAGAGCTCTTTTTTGACACTTGCGCCACATTGCCGATGAAGCGTATCAATCGCACTCTTACGCACCTCGCGCTTATACACAACGATCACTTCACCACTTTTATACGATACATTACTATCAGCTACGGATACTTGAAGGGCGACCATCTCCTCCTCTTTGCAACCTGACAAAAAAATAATTGCCATTACCACTACCGCTATTGCAACAATGTGAACTTTCATAACATCCCTTTGGTGATGAGTATTCGTTTATTCTACCGTATTTACCCTTGGAGTGTTTTGGTAATAAAGTTCGACAATTCCCAAAATAATCCCCCACCCATACCCATACAAATGGGCATCGGTAATCACCGTAAATGATTCATAATGAACGAGGGAACCATACTGCTGCTCCATCGCTATTTTGGCTCCAATAAGAAGAAGAACCATCACCCCAACCCCCCTCTCTTGGGATTGGATCATCCGAAGAGAGAGCCATCCGAACAGACCGTATAGTATTCCTGAAAATCCCCCATATTGCATTACGTGTGGCGAACCGAGATACAATGAGAGAGAGACCGTCACCCCAAGTATTCCCATCACCCCCATAATCGCCCCCCATGAACTGTATCGACGAGAAATGAGGAGAAAAAGGGTCAACCCCACCCCATTTACGAATAGATGGGTGAGACTCAGATGGACAAGATGACCACTCAAAAGTCGCCATACCTCCCCATTTTCAATGGCGATACGATCATAGATTAACCATTCATACACTAAGACCTACCCTCTTTTACCCTTTTTTCAAAACTTCCAAAAAAATCTTGCAAAAAGAGCTCTCCCCTACGGGGGAGAAGCCAATTAGCGTACTTTTTGCACCGTGAGGTTCAAGTCAGTTGCGGGGAGTTGCGCTCCCGTTGCCGTAAAGGGGTGAACACACGCATCTCCCGTCCACGTACCGTTTCCAATAACAGTAATTGGTCGAGATGCGTAGGTAATAGGATCATAGCTATAGCTTGTATACCGTTCGTTATCGGTAACGTTTAAATTACGATAACATCCATCTGCCCCCACTGCTGCTTTGCCAAGTTTAGCACGTTGTGTACTAATCCCTTTGAGTGCCGATTTTTGTCTCACTTTTGCCGCCGATAGTTGCTGTGTCCATGGACACGTCACCTCTTTATCCGTCGTATTGCCCTCATAACATTTCTCCGACCATGTTTGAGAGATCGTCCGCATTTCGATAATATTCCCGCTCATTTTATTCGAAGCGGTCACTTTGCTAGTCGCATACTGTGCAACATCTTGAGAGAATGTAGAATTATACTCATACCCCCCCATCTCATATCCATAATTCTTCACACTTGGATCTATTCCAAGGACAAAAATTTGCCGAGAATTATTCAAATCTTCACTGATAATGGTTCCACTGGTTGGTTTCAACATCATCTCTGCACTTTCCAAAGCGTTTGTGCTCGTATTAAGCCCTTTAAATTGATTAAAATACATAATATAACCACCCACACGTGTTTCCGACGTTGAGGTAACGTTTTGTTCATACGTTCTCGTTTGATAATTATAGTTCGCTACTACTTTCGGAAGGTTTGCCCCATTAACCATGATGGGAAGGTCGGTATATCCCATAGAGCTATTAAAGTCCAACGCTGCTTTTCCCATGGCATAATTGTAGTAATACGCATTAGGGACAACGGAAACACTATCGATACGTGCCGTATCAGCAGAGAGTGTTTTGTTGAGAGTAATAGGGGTATCGAGTGTCCATTTTCCACGAATAAACGTAGCATTAAGGGTATTTGTCCCCTCAGCGATTGTACCCCCAAGATTCAAACGATCCAACACTGAGTTATTCGTATCATACGATGTTACATAAGCGAAAAAATTTCCTACTGGCACTTTTGCAATGTTAGCCGTCGGAGATAAGCGAGTAATATTCACATCGGCAATCAAAACCGGTTCAACATACGTACCCCCTTCTTGATGCATCATACTTCCCGAGTAAAGCTGAATATTAATCGTCCCCGTATTGGTGTCGATGAGTGCTTTACTAAGATCAGGGGCAGGCAGGGAGGCTGTAAAAACAACCGATCCCGTAGGGGTTGCCGTAGAGGAGCTAGATCCCTCATTGCACCCTACTAGTCCCATCACGCCTACTAACGCCAATGCCGCAACGACTGAGTATTTACCGTATTTCATCTGAATTCTCCTGTATTGGGTTATTGAATTTTAATCTCAAGACCTGCCGTTGTACCAGCACTTACATTGAACGTCGTTGAGCGTGTTTTGCTTCCATCAAAAACGTCAAGTCGGAACGTGACTACCGATGGAGTTGTTGCCATAGTATAACTGCACGTTCCCGTTAACGGAGCTGCTGCTGTCCCTTTTCCCGTATTATTGTTCAATGCACACCCTGTCACTTCAACACCATTAGCGTACAATTTAACACTCATAGCATCCCCATCAATATCATACATTTGGGCCGTCAATGTAATCGTCTCTCCCATCTCTGGACGGTATTTAGACGCTATCGCCGAAGCAATAATCGGTGCGGTATCTTGGACAAAAATCGTTAAATCTTTTGCCGTACTTTTTTCGCTATCCGTAACGGTAAAGGTAATTATTTCATTCGCATCACTTGCACCCGTTGTGTAGGTACAGCTTGTATCGAAGCTCCCTCCTGTAGCTGTTCCGTTACAAAGCGTTGTCGACCCTTTTTTGTAGTTCCAGCTTATATTATCCCCATCCAAATCGTATCCACGTGCATAAAGGGTATTGGACTTATTCGTCCCCACTACCGTCTGATCCGACACATAGCTGGTAATTTTTGGAGCACGATTACCCGATACATCCACAGTGAGAGTTCCGATTGTGTACTCGGTCGATTTACTTTTACTATCAGTAACTTTTAGCTTAATGACATGATCCCCAGTGGAAGAGAATGTTTTTTCAACATTTTGATACAGATAATTACCCGTAGTGGTATTTGTTTCGAGCACAGTTGTTCCATCGTAGAGCGTCCACGTCAACGGTGCGTCACCATCATAATCGTATCCATAAATACCGATGCTTGCTGTCGCTCCAACTTTGATAGAACCATTATTCAGCCATCCATTCGCATAAGGAGCTTGATTAGCAATTGTGAGTACACCAAGATTAACGACACTCCCCTCATCGCTATTTTCATTCAAATCTTTTGTACCGTTAGGATTAAAGGTTGCCAAATCGTTATTTCGACCATAAAAATGTTGTTCCAATGAACATCGCGTTTCCATCGTGAAATTACCATCCGATCCTGTCGTTGCATAGCGATACATATAGGGGCTACTGGCGTAAAGATAAAAGGGCTCATTGGCTTTAATCGCACCTGTATCGTCTTTGATCTGTCCTGTAACGGTACACATTTGAGGACGAGTAATGGTGATATTTTTGGTGGTACAGCTAGGAGAAACTCCCATAGTCACGTCAAGAGTCTCATTCTCATACGTATAAGGGTTAGAGTATTGCAATGTTCCAACTCTGTCACTATCTTCACTATCGACTAAAATGGTCGATAACTTATAGGTACCGTCATTTTTCGAACTGACACTTTTCCAGTTAAAAGAGTTCGGTGCACTGTCATTATCGTAAAAACTCAAATAAACATTTTGTTTAATATCCTTGCCATCTTGATCGACTAATTTACCTTGGACACACACCTCTTTGGGGGCAGTGGTCAAAATAGGATAATCAAGATTCCACGGAGTATTGAGATAATCTTTATTGGTAACGGCTATTTTGACATAATCACCACTATTAGTTTCGCATTGAGTTATTGCATTTGCATTGCTATAGGTTTTAGCCACACCGCTGTTATCAACTATCTGCCCATTTCCTAAAAGATCCCAATTTCCCGATACATAACTGTAGGTGTAAATCGGGATATTAAATCCTGTAGAGCTATTATTATCAGAGTCCCCCATTTTTAAGGTTGCACAATTGGATTTATTCATCCAACGGGTCACATAATAAGGCTCATCCGCTGCTGATTTTTTCAACGATCCTTTTGCCACCGCTTTCTTAATCGCTGCTCCGAGGGTTTGTCCTCCATCGGTTTTGATGTCAATAAAATCAAACCCGAGCGATACAAGTCTATTTCCTTTACTATCGGCATAACTTCCAGGGAATTTTTTCGCATCTTCACTGTTGGTTGGATCGTAACTGTTGATACTTCCTACTAATGTCGTGACATCACTTGGAATGGATGCTTTTGGTATTTCCAGAGAAACAGAGGGTTTATCCCCCGCTGCCATACGACTAAGTGCCGCTTTACCCACCATCATTTTACCTCTGCCACTTGCATCTTTAAAAAAGGCAAAAAGGACATACTCCTTCCCATTGGCTTTTTTAATAATAGAGGAACTTCCAATGGTTGTACTCGTACTTCCTACAGGAATAGCTACGGTATTGGCAGCATCCATCTCAACCATTAGATTAATATTATCAGGGGTATCATAATCGACCCGTCGGCTAAAATCGACAAATCCATCTTTATGGGAAGTCATAACAACATAACCCCCAGTGGTACTCAATGGTACATTCGCACCAAAATTCCCTTTATCACTGCTGCTAACAACGGTTTCCCCCAGTGATTTACCTGCTTTATCATAGCTTGTGATTTTAATCACCGCCCCTTCTATTAAACTGTTCGTTGTTGAAGAAGTCACAGCTGCCGCACTCAAACCACCCGTTGAGCTTGTAGCGACCGTTACAACCCCACTCAACGAAACCGTCGAAGTAGCTACAGGTGGTGCCACCGTTGTAGTATCACCTCCACCGCCACACCCAACACTCAGCACACCAATCGATAAGGCAGCAACAAGACTAATTGAATTAAATACTTTGGATCTCATCTTTTCTCCTCCGTAATGCAGAAATAATCAACCCACTTCCGAGCTAACTTAAAACAATGCTATCACACTTCATCTAAATATTCAAGATAAAACATAAAAAATCTTATACTACTCCCACTTGATATTCTTCTCAATGTTCCACCCACCGCCAATTTACCACTCTATAGCTATAATAATAAAAAGATTAAAAAGAGTACTCACCATGAACCTAACCCATTTAGACGAACGGGATCGACCCAAGATGGTCGATGTCTCCGACAAAACCACGACCTCCCGTATCGCTGTTGCTAGCGGACTCATTACGATGAGCCGTGAGGCTTTTGATGCCGTCGTCAACCAAACGACCAAAAAGGGGCCAGTACTCCAAACGGCAGTTATTGCTGCCATTATGGGGACGAAAAAAACCTCTGACCTCATCCCAATGTGTCACCCCCTCAACCTCAGCGGTGTCAACTGTGATATTGATGAACTTCCAGAACTCCCAGGATTTCGCCTCACTGTTACGGCGAAACTTAGCGGTCAAACAGGAGTAGAGATGGAAGCACTTACGGGAACAAGCATTGGACTGCTGACTATCTACGATATGCTCAAAGCGATTGATAAAGGGATGATACTAGGTCCCATCCAACTCGAAACCAAATCAGGAGGAAAAAGTGGCGATTACATGCGAAATTAATGGTCAACAATTACAATTAGAGTACCCGTGTTCATGGTGTTACAAAGTCGTAGCATTTGAGCGTGCAGGAATAGAGATTGCCGCAATGGAGGTGTGTTCTCAACGAATTTATTCTCTGAAACCCTCCAAGGCCAGTAGCAGTGGAAAATACATCAGTATGAACTTAGAATTATTGGTGCACAATGAAGACGAACGTACCTATTTTTATGAAACGCTCAAAGCACACCCCCATATCAAAATGGTGTTATAAAGGAATCCAATGAACACAGAACCCTTCCAAACAGCCACCACCCTCTCCCCAGAGGCACTGAAGGATTTAACCCTCGCAGCACTCAAAGAGGAGACGTTATTGCTTCATGATGAGCTTCAAGAACTCCTTTCCCAAAAAGAGAAAATAGAGCGTCAAATAGCCCGAAAAAGTGATGAGTTACAGCAGTGTAAATACCGCTTTTTTGATAGCTTGGAAGAGATATTTGCGGACAATGACGAAATGTTGTTGAAGCTTCATAATATCAAAATCCAATCGGTTGATCTCCTTGACATTCTCGAAGAGATGGTCGAATCGGCAATCATTACCACCCTCGAAAACGGTTCCGATACCGAAGAGACCCTCCACGAAATCATCAAAGAGCTCACCTTCCAAACGCTCAATGCCAATGTTCTCAATGCCGTGCGAATACGCCGTATTTTTAGCAGTATCCTCCAAAGTGCCATTAACGTCGCCGAAGCAACCCCCAACCAAGCGGAAGCTATTTTACGAGGAACAATGTTAGGAATTCGTTCGGCACTCCATAAATCGATAGAGAAGTTCCGTCAATATCTCCTCTACGTCCCCGAAGAGGTCAAAGCCCTCTATCGTGAAGAGTATCGCCTTATCGAAGAGGAGTTGGAGCATATCGACACCCTATTCGCTCAAATCCTCCACGCTCTTGCAAAACACAACTCCCCTACGATAATCGCTAAACTCTCTCTTATTGGGGAAGAGATCAAACTTGATAGCGATGAGCTCTCCATCCTCTCCCAAGAGACAGCGAAACTTCTCCAAACCAAACTCTCTAAGCTAAAAACCCAAGTAAGTGAACAAGGAGCCAAACTCCTAAACTCCCCCTCTGCCCAAGAAGCAAAAGCGATGGGAAGTCGTGCATGGAGTGTTGCCAAATCAGCCATGGACGGTGCCATTAAAGGGGCAAAAGAGGCGATGGAGAAGAAATAGCTATACCCTTGATGTGTATCAATGACGAAACACGCAGAACAGAGTAGACTTCCCCTTTAAAAAATAAAAAGGTTGTCTCTATGAGTATGTTTTGTTATCAATGTGAAATGAGCGCCCCAAACGGCTGTGGGAGTACAGGATCAGTCGTTGGAACCTGTGGAAAAGACGAAAATCTTGCCCGTCTTCAGGATATTATGATCTTTGGTCTCAAGGGTCTTAGTGCCTACCGAGAGCATCTCAATGAGTTACAGCCGACTCAAACCAAAGCTGTCGATGATGTAATGAGCGAAACCCTCTATTTCACCCTTACCAATGTGAACTTCAACTTTGACGACCATATCAAACAGCTGATGAAAGTAGGAAGTGCAGGAGTTGAAGTAATGGATAAACTCTCCAATGCCCATACGGGGAAATTTGGTATCCCAACTCCCGTTGTTGTACCCCAAAACACGGTTGAAGGTAAAGCAATTTTGGTCAGCGGACATAACCTAGAGATGTTTGAAGAGCTCTTAAAAGCGACCGAAGGCAAAGGTATCAATGTCTATACCCACTCCGAAATGTTACCTGCGCACGGCTACCCAGAACTCAAAAAATACCCTCACCTCAAAGGAAACGTCGGTAAAGCGTGGTTTGATCAAGTGGAGCTTCTCAAACAATTTAAAGGGACGTTTGTCGTCAATACCAACTGTATTGTCCCTCCCAAGAAAAATGCCGATTACATCGATAGAGTCTTTACCTATAAAATTGTTGGGATTGAGGGAGGAACACCTATTGAAGATAATAATTTTGATGCATTGATCGAAAAAACGTTAGCGTGTGACGATACGGTGATGAATGAGAACCTTACCCTCACTACAGGTCATCATTACAAAACAATTTTAACCTTAGCACCCCAAATTTTGGATGCCGTACAACAAGGAAAAATTCGTCAATTTTTTGTTATCGCAGGATGCGATGCTCCGGGTAAAGCGGGAAATTATTACCGAGAAATGGCAGAGTTATTGCCAAAAGATTGTGTCATTATCACCTCAAGTTGTGGAAAATTTAGGTTCAATGATATTGATTTCGGAGAAATTGAGGGGACAGGGATACCACGATACCTTGATCTTGGGCAATGCAATGACAGCAACGGAGCCGTTGAAATCGCCAAAGCGATCAGTGACGCACTCAAAACTCCCATCAATGATTTACCTATCTCCATTGTTCTAAGCTGGATGGAACAAAAAGCGGTTATCATTTTACTGGCACTCTTTAGCCTTGGGATTCAAAATATCTATTTAGGGCCCAAACCACCTCAATTTGTCAATGAAGATATTTTCAACTTTTTAGCGCAAACGTTTAATTTGCATTTGACGGGGGATGCAAAAGAGGATTTGGCAAAACTTCTCATCGAAAAAGCAGCTTAGGCTCTTTTTCACCCCAAAATAGTGCTATAATCCCTTTATGATGCACGAAAAGCTACGAAAAGTTCCCCTCTTTAAAGATTTGTCCAACGATGAATTAACCGAAATAGAGAAAATAACCATAATGAAAGAACTCTCGTTGGGAGAGATCCTTTTTTACGAAGGGGAGGAACCCAATGCTTTTTATGCTCTCCTTGAAGGGCATCTCAAGCTCTATAAAACAGGGTTAAAATCCAATGAGATCGTATTGCACTATTTTAGTACACCAACGATGATAGCCGAGATGGCAACGCTGGAAAGTACCCCCTTCCCTGCGACGGCTATTTCCATGACGAACACTACAACCGTAGCATTGATCGACAAAACAAAGTTTCTCACCCTACTCCAAAGTAATCCTATTTTTTCGTTTCATATCATCCGATCCTTGACGAAAAAGATCAAACATTTGGAAGTCGCCATCAACCGCAATCTAATTTTCGATGCAACCCTCAAAGTGTGTTCACTACTCCAAGAAAACCCCACCATACTCGAACACACCAAAAGCAAAGATGTCGCCAACATCCTCAATATGGCACCCGAAACATTATCACGCATCGTCTCGAAGTTTAAAAAATTAGCTATTTTGGATAAGGATCAAAAACTGATTGGAGAAGAGAAGCTTGCATTGCTTTTAGAGTTCTAAAGCAACACGCTACGCAAGGACGATCAATGAGCAACTAACGGATTTTCATTGGAGACATCCACGCCACCCAAACTTCGTATGATGGATGGAATTTCTGTATCGAGTTCCTCTATTTTCTGAAGCTTCTCTTTATCTTTTATCCCCAAGGCCGCTGCCCAAGCACTCAGTGTTGGCATTCCAATGACGATCTTATTCTCCCCTTCTTTTATATATGCATACATAGAACACGGTGCAAAAATCGCCGCTTCAGGCAAGGGATTTTTTCCATCAAAAATCGTATACGAAAAAGGGATATGGCAAAGAGACCAAACAACAAAATTAGAATAACTAGGAAGTACATCTTTATTGGTATTTAAACTGTATTTCATATTATAAAAACCAGCGATAATATATCCCTTGGTTTGAAAGGCAGTCTCAAACTTCTCTTGAAACGCCTCAAAGAAATCATCAATATCCTCAGGCTGTTCAAACGGTATCTCGAAGTTCATCATATTTTTCTTAGCATACCCTTGAATTTTGGTATAGCTTTTCTTAGCAGCCACACCATACTCTTTTTCAATTGCCGCATCCAGAGGCTTAAACATAGTGAGATATTGCCCTCTTACCTCTTTATCCGATATATGCAGTATGTCCAATGCGGCTTCTGGAGTGATATGGGTTATCACCGTTTTCATATCCGATTTTTTTCGATAAATAACCAAGTTAAAAGGGGTAAAGCCCCCTATTCTCGGATCTTTATTAAAAAGAACTCTCGCCTTATCATCATTCACGAGAGACGAAAACGACAACTGACTCAAAGAAGTCGCCCCCACTTGCTGCTCATACACAGCATTAACATTGTGATGAGGATCACTCACAAAAAATCCTACTTTTTCTAACGGTTTTTTGGTAAACTCAAAAAAAGCTTTATCAAATGCTTCACCTTTATTCTCCAACGTATATTCCACTGCAAGATTTTTATTGTTGCTAGGGACAAATTTCTCCGTTGCACTGAGAGGTGCTAACAGCATGGTGCCAAGCAATAGAGATGGAACGATCTTTGTAAATAATTTCATATATCTTCCCTTAAAGTTTAAAAATAAAACAAATTGAACGATTTGTCTTATTTTTAAACTTGCCCGTTGATGGGCAAGCAAGTTTGCATGAAAATTACTTCATACCTTCAAGAATTTTATTAATCAACCCTTGCGCTTCATAAAGTGGTCCAGTTGATTCTTTGTCTTTGATACCAAGACTGGTAATCCAGCTATCAACACCCAAGTATCCAATATGAATCTTGTCTTCACCTTTTTTCTTATAGATATACATAGAACAAGGAGCCCATGCACCCGCTTCTGGGTGAAGTTTTGAAACAGGATAAATAACATCAAATTTACAAATAGAGTAAGTTGTATAGAAATCATACTCATTGTATCCTGCAGGAGCAAAAACATCTTTTTGTAAATCCATATAATTCGGTAACAAAAAGCCCAATGGCTCCATTTCACCTTCAAATCCTGCTTCTAAGTTCTCCTTAGCTTCTTGAATAGCTTTTTCATCGGTTGCATCTATATCTATAGTAAATTCTTGCGCAAATGATGCTGATTTATTCACGATAGGGAAGTTTGTCTTTTGAAATGACCCTTTAGGTAATGCCGCAGTAAGCCCCTTTTTTACCATAGCTGCGTAGGCAACCAAGTCTGGATCATTAGCAGGAATTCCTACCGCTTTTGACATCCCCGTTAGGCTAAGAGTAGCGATATTCATCGTCTTTTTTGTGTCATCCGACCAAATAGACATAGTCAACGGAGTCAAAGCACCGAACTTAGGATATTTTTTGATCAATTTAACCATTAGATCCGTATTGGAAAACATCGCTAAATTGTAAGTTTTGTAATGAATGTGATTAAACCTTTTTTCAAAAGGGGAGTTCATATTATTATCCCCACCCATCGCCAGACCACTTTTTTCAAACGCCGCATCGATTGTTTTGGTGGTAATAGCACCATCTGCATTAGGGGCACTAAAAACTTGGACACTTTGCCCTTTATTCATTTGAGCCTTTGGATTAGTTGCTGCAAACGCCATTGTTCCTAACGCAAGGAAAGCAATAGCGATGACCTTGTAGATATTTTTCATTTTCAACCTTTGAATAATATTAATGTGACTTTCATCACAGTGTTACCCTGTCATCTCTCTTTATAACCCCGCTTGTAACCGTTTTTACGAATACACCTCGATCATTTTTCAAAATAACAGGTAACGTCGAATCGATAATCGACAAGCCATTGCAAAGAGTACAGTTTTGGGTTATTTCTAAAACAACGTCCCCAATTGTAAACTGATCCCCTACGGTTAAATGATTGATGTTTTGGTCAATCAAAATGTTTTCCCCAAGAATGCCCTGTTCCAACTCGACACCACACTCTTTTGCCAATGTATACGCTCTTATAGAAGTAACTAAGATTAAACGGTTATTGTTCTTAGCATAAAACTTATCCCCCAAGACACCGTTTTCATCCAACTCAAGCTTCTCTTTATACACTCTTTTCTTCTCATCGTCAACCGATATAAAAAGTGCTAAAACTCGAGGCTCTACTGACATATAACACCCTTCTATGGTTTTTTAGCTAAATCCATCTTTTTTTTGAACGTTTGATAGTCCATTTTTTTATACGCACCACTATCCACATATTTCAATGTCACGAGGAACTGCTCTTTGTCTTGGTACCCAGGAGTTGCATACACTATCTCATTAGCTCTATTTAAAAAGAGAGAGGAGGGATAAATATTATACCCTACGTATTTCGCAAAATCACGCCCATTCCCACTAAACTTCTTATACTTAACAACATCATCTTCACTAATATTAATGTGAAGAAAAACAAAATCTTTTTGTATAAGTTCTTTTACAGGATCATCATCAAGGGTAAACATTTGCATACTTTCGCAATACCCACAATCCGTTCTGTGAAGAAAAATAAATAAGTACTTATTTTTCACAATAGAACTTTTTACCATCGTATTAATATCAATATTTCGGGCAAAAAGAGCGCTATTAAACGCAATAATAACAAAGAAGAGGGTTACGATTATTTTAAGCATGCAACTATCCATTTTTATAGGAAAAAATGGTCTAAGCCACTTTTTCCTATGGAGATACTGAGAATTATTTAATGACAGAATCCGTCGTTTCGGTATTACCGAGTAAATCTACCCATGTCATCGTAATTTTGTCACCTACAGCAGCACCCTTAAATGAGAACTTGAAGATAGGATTTTTAGATAAAAACTGACTTGTTGACATATCAAGAACAACTTTATTGTTAACTGTTGCCATAACATGCGTAATAAAATTAGCTTCAACACCTTGTTTTTTTGCTACATCATACGTAAGCATAGGATGCTTCGCCATAGCTTTAACGCTAACGATACCGTCTTTTAATTTCGCTTTGATTTCCATGAATTTCCTTTTATACGATCAAGTTTATTAAGCGTGAAGGCAAATTAGCCCTCACAACCACCAAGTGCAACATTGATTGCTTTCTTCGCTGAATAAAGCTTCCCATCTCTACCTTCTACCACAACGGTAATCGTTCCACTTTGTTTCATTTTCATTTTGATTGAGTAATCAATCACGCTATTTTCATTGAGGGTAAATACACACACGGCACTTTCAGGGTTTGCATTTTGGAATACTGCCACTGATTTCGCAGCGATTTCAGATGAAAAATCAACAGGAACCGCACCACCATTTGCTGCAACATCTGGAGCGGTCAAAACGACACCCTGTTCAATCGTTGTGCTAGTGCCGTAAAGTTTTGCCATCGCATCTTCAATTGTGTGAGCTGTCCACGCATCAGGCTTCGTTTTTCGGTAGTCTTCCGCACTAAGATTGGCTGGGATAAAAGCAGCTGCTGCTGCGAAGATTCCAAAACCTAAAAATTTTCTTCTTTCCATGGTTATTCCTTTTGTTTTATTTACTTGCGCTGACGATATAATCAACAACCGATTTAAACTCTGCATCTGACAAAGTCGTTCCACCTTTGGCAGGCATTCCATTAATTCCATTGATACCATTTGCGTAAACAGCATCCATCCCTTTGGCTGTTACAGATCCCCATGCCTTAGCATTTCCAAGCATTGGAGCACCCATACTTTTCGTAGCATGGCAAGCAGCACAGCTCTCTTCATACGCTTTTGCAGCATTAAACTCTTTGGACTCTACTTTTGGTAAATCTCTAGCCGTTGCCATAGGAGGGACAAAATCCTTGATACCCCCATTTTGAACATAAATAGTTTTGGCGGTTGATGTTTGACAATTCGTCATACAACGCTCACTTGCCTTAACCTTTTTTGCCCCATAATTGGATGGATTTGCATAATAAGCACGTATCCCTGATAACACTTTTGGACCAGAAATCTTGGGTTCAAAACCATCCACATTGGGCATTACTACCTTCAAAAGTTTTTCACGATCAAGGACATAATCCGACTCAACAAGAACACCATCAACTTTTATCTCATTTAATTGAAGGATGTAAGCAGTAAGAGCATACGTCTCATCGTCTGACAAGGAACCTGTCATAGGGTGAGGCATACCATCTTTAATATACCACCAAAGGGTACTTACATACGGCCAATAGTTACCAAAGACACGAACAGGACCATCCGCACCTTCTACACTTCTTTGACTCAACAACGTCGATTTCAATGTATACGCATTCCCTTTAGCCAAGGATGGGTACCCAGCCCCTCCTGAACCAAAATCACCATGACATGAAAGACATTTAGCGTCATATATATCAGAACCATCGGAGGCAGAGCCGCTCCCTTCAGGTAAGCCAGTACCATCAGGCATAACATCAGTATTCCATGCTTTTAGCTCATTTTCTGTTGGAGCACGACCGTTGTTAAGCTTCATTCCAGAAGCTTTAGTGTCCACTAAATAAGGACCCGTTTTACCATCTACTACTGGGTAAAAAACACCACCATCAATACTCGCTTGTCCCGCTGTATTACATGATTTTGAAACACCTGTACCGCTTCCAGCACACCCCACTACAAGTAATGTCGCCGCAGACAATGCCGAAGCAGATATCATTAATTTACGATCTAATTTGAACATGATTCACCTCTCCATTTTCTGTTACTTCCCATGTTTCAACTGCATTTCTATGATATACAGATTCAACTCCCATAACAGAGGTCTCTTCATCGACTGTTGGCTGAATAAAACCTGCATCATCCATTGCACGAGATGTAAGCAAGAGTTTTTCCCCTTTTTTATACGTATGCATATAACTCCAACGAGTCCACGACTTAGGCAGAACTAACCCTTTTAGTTCTGCCTTAACATAAGTTCTCCCTCCATCCAAAGAGAAATCTACCCCTGTAATCGTCCCCATTCCCGACCATGCAAGACCTTCGATTTCAACTACTGCACCATCTTTGAGGTCAGTCCAAGGAATCTCAGGAGACGGTGATGTAACGGTTGAATTTACTTCATTCGCATAAAAGTGCTGAACCGCTTTACCTGTTGGTTTAAGAGCCGTATATTTAGCGGTTTCTTCTTTACAAAACCATGGTTCAGCCGCAAATTCTAAACGTCTTAACCACTTAACACATAAGTTCCCTTCCCAACCAGGAAGAAGCAAACGAACAGGATACCCCTGCTCTGGACGAAGCGCCTCCCCATTTTGTCCCCAAACGATCATCGCATCGTCAAGAACCTTGTCAATTGGAACAGATCGACCCATTTTAGAACTATCACCCCCCTCAGAGAGCATCCATTGCGCTTCTGGCTTAAGACCAAGATCTTCTAAAATAGTTTTAAGATAAACCCCTGTCCATTCAGCAGACGCCATAAATCCTTTGGCAAACTGAACCGAATTAAATTGTGGTGCTCTCCACTCTTGCCCACCATTGGCTGGACATTCAATAAAGTGAATACGCGTAACACTTGGGTAACGTTTTAATTCTGCCAATGTAAGGACGATAGGCTTTTCAACCAATCCGTTAATCATTAAGCGATATTCATTAGGATCAATTTGGGCGACCCCACCGTGAGAACGACTAAAGAAAAGACCATTAGGGGTAATAATCCCTTTTGACTCATGAATTGGTGTTACAGCGATACTCGCTCTAAAATTACCCGAAGACAATAACTCCGTACTTCTGCGTGTAACATTATGCTCATACGCCGATGGCATCCCATATAAATTCGTTGTTACAGGATCACCCCATTGTTGTGACCATACTGGCTTTCCAATTATTGCGGGATCATCAGCTGCAAAAATGCTTGTTCCAGCCAACGCTGTCGCTGACAAAACGGCTGTTTTTCTAAAAAAATCTCTTCTATCTAATTTTTTTTCATTAGATAAAGAATCTTTATTATTCATCTTTTCTTCCTTTTTTAGATTGAATGGAGAGACTTCCATTTTTATTTGGTAACACCTGATTAAATCCACACACATACTATAACGTTTTACGCTCACCATGTATATATTTTTATCACTTATTTGTTGTGAGTATAATACAATAAGAATTTAAATATCTACGTAAACAACACCTATTACTTTTGATAATGTGTTACTAACTTACACATGAAGAGAATTTAACTCTTAAAACAGTATCTATTATAATGATATATAGTTATAATCAGTACTCTTTTTTGAATATCCCAAGAAGGAGATAAATCTCGGCCTCCTCGTCTGTATAAAACGGTATCACAAACCCTTGGTTCTCAATATCTTTAATTTTGTCACTCTCAAAATAGAGAGATGGTTTATATTTTGTAATCTTGCTTTGCATATTTACAATAACAGTATCAAGATACAATTTAAAACTTTTTGCACTATTACGCTCCTCTTTTTCAAAAGAAGATAAAATTTCTTGCAGTTGCTCGTCAAATAACGTTGAGCTCAAAATGTGCTTCATTGGTTCATAATAGGGGGTGAATTTTGCCTTAGAACAGATATAACCCTCTAACTCTTGTTGCAACTTTATTTTCATATTTTCACCTTTACTCTTGGCTTTTTAGCTGCGCATACAATTTAATACATCGTTCCACATCACTACGACTTGGCTTTAGACGAATGGATAGATACGTTGTGCGACCATCAGGATGCTCTTTTCGTAACACCGTTGCATAGACCCAATAATACCCACTCTCACGACGACGATTTTTAACAAACCCCGTCCAGAACCCTTTTGTCTGCACATCTTCCCATAGCCCTTTAAAAGCGATACGAGGCATATCCGAATGACGAACAATATTATGAGGGTGCCCTATGAGTTCTTCTTTTGTATAGCCCGCAATTTCACAAAATAACTCATTCACGTAAAGAATAATTCCATGATCATCCGTTTCACTTAGAATATAGCCGTTTGAGGGATAGAACCACTCGCCACTTGTTGGGTCTTGATAAATATCAGCCATAAAAATCCCTTGGAAGAAACTATAAGAGTGTATCTAAAAAATAGGAAGAAAAGATTTAAAGAAAAAGTTCGACCCCTCAAGAAAGAGGGGAAAGCAATTATTTGAAGATTTTTTGAAGATTTTTAGTAATGGCATCGGGCATGGTTGCAATTCCCATAAATTCACCCATTGTCAAAAGAGGATAGCTAACAGCGATAAAATACTTAGCATTCAACGCTTTTGCTTTTCCCCCTTCGATTAAGACAGCCCACGGAAGAAGTTCACTGTTTTGAGTACCGATTTTTTTGACAAATCCATTTGTACGTTTGTCAAGCTCAACAAAGGCAAGATAACGATCTCCACCAAGGTTAATGACAGCCGTTGTCCCCTTCGCTGCTTTTGCTTTTGCAACGAGCTCTGCTGTTATCCCCTCGCCCACAATATCCATATCTTCATAATAAGGCATACCCATCATGAAATGGTACCCTGCCAATTTTGAAGAGTCAAAAGCATCTTCAGAGTCTTTAAGAGTTCCAAATGCTTTTTTAAGAGAGGCTAGTGTTGCGTTAGCCGTTCCTGCATCGTAATCTTTTTGCAAAAACGCCGTATTAAAATAAACAGGATTAGCAATATGAACTTGATTATGTTCACTATCGACCAATATGCGACCAACGCCAGCAAATCCACGATCTTCTTTAGCCGCATCTGCTTTCATTGCACTATTCGTATAAAGAATAGTTGTCCCTTTATCAAAAGAGGGATAGGTTCCAACAACCTCAAAACCTGCCGCCGAAAGCTTCGATTTAGCCGACTCAACATCCGTATATGCCCCGATTTTATACGTAGGCAACATCTCTCCAAAAGCACTTGAAACGGTCAGTGCTAATGCGGCTAAAGTTAGTGTTAGTGTTTTTTTCATAGCTCTTTCGCCCCTAAATCTTTCATGATTTGCGTGATCTCTTTATCCAAGTTAGTGATTGAATCCACCATTTTTTTGTCTTTGATCCCCATAATTGCTTTCCATGTCGCAAGACGTGGCATACCCACCATCAATTTGTTCGAATCTTTGTCAATGTACATGTACATAGAACAAGGAGCTAATACATTCGCATCTGCTCGACCATTATTGAAGATACCTTCAGAGAAACGGAAGTGGCATAATGAATAAACCCAGTACGCATCAAAACGGTCAAATTTGATATTGTTGTCCGTCATAGAACCTTTAATATCTTTGTATCCTGCGATAATATAATGATGTGCTTCAAATGCTTCTTCAAATTTACCTTGGAAATCGCTAATAAATTTATCCATTCCAGCCGCACGATCAAATGGAATTTCAAACGTCATCATTGGTTTTGCAGGAAGTGATTTATAATCAACATATTTCACTTTTCCGCCAATTTCTTTGTCCGTCATTTTGTCCAATGCAGCAAAAGAGGCCATGAACTGCTTACGCACAGCTTTATCTTTTACGCCAGTAATATTGAGCATAGTTTCAGGCATAACGTGCCCTACGTAGGTTTTATCTTCACCCATTTTTTTGTAGATACCAAGGTTAAACGGAGAGAATCCACCAAGAGATGGCTCTTTAACCAATAATGGCCCTACAATTTTGTCATTCATAATCGAGAAAAATCCAAGATCATCCAATGTCGCTTTAAAGGTTGGGTCAAAATCAGGGTGCTTAGAGGTTACCCCTTTAATAGTTTGAAACTCAGTTCCCCATTTCGTTTTATACGCATCATTGATACGCTCATGGGGATCAGAGAGGACGAAGCCAAGTGTTTGGATTTTTTCATTCACCAAACTCATAAACACCGCATCTTTATCCCCATCAGCCACATTAAATCGAACCCCTTGGGCACCAAAAGCGACCGTCGCCGCAAGCGATAACGCACATGCGCTCATCAAAAGTTTTTTTAACATCCTATCTCCTAGTGTAAATTGAAGCACTCTCATTTATGGGGAATATTGTATCACAAAATAATCAATAAACGATGATAACAGAGCAAGAGTTTGATCTCTCATCATTGCTTAAAAAGTGAATGGATTGCGACTTTCTCCCGAAGGGGAGAGAAAAGGGGAACTTCTTAGAATTTGTAATTAATTTGAACACTAAGAGCTGATTGTGAATGTTTAACTGAAGTTGACATATCACTTCCAGTAGTCATACTTGGCATAGTCATCAAGGTTGTTGTACTTTCAGGAGAATAAACATACGCAGCATCGAGAGACGTTGCTTTTGAAATATTATATGAACCACCAATGGTATAATGATCTTCAACCGTCGCAGGGAATCCAAGAAGGTTGAACATATTCATAGCATTTCCACCAAGGAATGGGTATGGAGATCTAGTTCCATTTGCTGATGCTGCCGCCATTGTCATAGCACCAGAATCTTTAATAGGATTTTTCGCATGGTTGTAACCTAAACGAAATGCAAACCCTTCTCCCATATATTCATACCCCACAGCAATGACATTTTGATCATCCCAACCAAAATCTTTATACCCTTTAGCCTCTGACCATTTGATTTGTTTATAATCCACGGCAATAGTACTCGTGCCCATTTTATACGACGCACCGACTCCCTGCTCTTTTGGCTGCTCCAATTTATCACCCATTGCACCTTGAAAAATTTGCATTGTCGCAAAAGGAGCTGTTGCGCCTGATAATTGTCCTTTGTATTCCATCTCAATTGCTGATTTATACACTGCACCTAGTGTCAATCCAGCTAACTCATACGATGCACCTACAGTATAGCCAAAAGCCAAATCTTGAGCTACACCATTACCATAATTTTCTGCAGTATTATCACCATTTGTGTCAGTTTTATAGTTAATATCTAATGCACCATATTGGATAATAGGAGTTACACCAAGGCTAAGACCTGATACTTTGTATGCCATAGGGAGACCAAATTGCATCAACTGCAAATTTGTCACCATATTCATATTGGAACTCATCCCTGTAGCATCACGGTAATCGACCCCCATACCAGCAGTTCCCCACATACCGACACCCATGTAAAAATTATCACTCAATTTCGATGCAATAGAAACTTCAGGAATCATACTCAAATCTGATGCACTATCCGAATATCCAGCACCCATATCAGCAGATACTTTTGGCATAAAGATAGTACCACCAAAAGAGACTTCAGTCCCTCTTACACTCGTAATCATAGCAGGATTTGAAAGAGCTGATTCTGCCCCATGAGACATACCAATACCAACGCCACCCATACCACGTGCTTCTGCACCTAATCCGATCAAATGGTCACCATTCGTTGCGAATGCCGCTGTGCCTGATAATGCGATCGCTGCTGCTACCGCTAATTTAATTGTACGTTTCATTAATTCTCCTGAATTATCTTTAATTACAAATCGGTAAACGATTCGTTAATGGTGTCATTATAGGGGGGATAAAATTAAAGAAGACTTAACACAAAAATATCACAAAATAAGCTTTTCGAATAGTTAATATTACAATACAAATATGACGTTCTAACTAAGGGGCAAAGTAAGGGATTGAACGTCAAAAAAGGCTATAAAACCCTATTCTAGGGAAATTGACAAAGAAAATTTGAGAATAAAGCTTTTAGAAGAATGTGAGAAATTTTTGAGAAAATCAATACTATGTTCCCAACAGTAACACCTTAAGTAAACACTATTAGCATTTAGATTATTAAAAAATAATAGCAAAGAATAGTTGAATTAATAAGAAAACGGTGGATTGAAAAAGGGGAAGGGTGATTGTGAATAAAGAAGAATTCTAAGGCCAGGCGGCGACCTACGTTTCCACACCTGAAAGATGCAGTATTATGAGCGAAGAGGGTCTTAGCTTCCGGGTTCGGAATGGGACCGGGCGTTTCCCCCTCTCTATAGCCACCTGAACACTCAGAAGGAAGGACACCTGTGTGTCATTGCTTCTAAGTGCGCTTATGTCACTTGATTGTTATTGTTAAGTCGTCAGACTGTTATAAACGTAACTACGTGATTACTTTACTGTTTGCTCTTATGTTTAATAAGGATATGGTTTTTAAATGTCCTAAAGGGACGTTTTAAAAGCTAATATAGTCATTAAATAGAGCCTTATTCTCAATAAGGCGGTGACAAACGCAATTTAGTCTTAAAAAAGACGAACGTTCTATTAGTACTAGTCAGCTGAAAGAATTACTTCTCTTACACACCTAGCCTATTAACCTTGTAGTCTTCAAGGGAACTTCAGGGAGAGTTCATCTTGGAGTTGGCTTCCCGCTTAGATGCTTTCAGCGGTTATCTCATCCATACGTAGCTACCCAGCGATGCTCTTGGCAGAACAACTGGTACACCAGTGGTATGTCCAACCCGGTCCTCTCGTACTAGGGTCAGCTCTCCTCAACTCTCCTGCGCCCACGGAAGATAGGGACCGAACTGTCTCACGACGTTCTGAACCCAGCTCGCGTACCGCTTTAAATGGCGAACAGCCATACCCTTGGGACCTGCTCCAGCCCC
>JAABPY010000014.1 GCA_011391735.1 Sulfuricurvum sp.
TAACCAACCCAAAAGTAGCAGGGCTTCATCTTCATACCCTTCTCTCCAAACTTCATGCCAAAGAGGTGTATATTATTACCATAGCCGATGGTGAGCAGTATAAAAATCTCCAAAGTATTGAGTTTATCTTGGATCGGATGTTTGACCATCGACTAAACCGAAAATCACTTCTTATTGCCTTTGGTGGTGGTGTTATTGGTGATATGGGGGGATTTGCTTCCAGTCTTTATAACCGAGGTATTGATTTTATTAAAATCCCTACGACATTGCTCTCCCAAGTTGATGCCAGTGTCGGAGGTAAAACGGGGGTAAATAACCGATTTGGTAAAAATCTTATTGGGGCATTTCACCAACCTCGTGCTGTCCATATTGATCCCGCTTTTTTATCGACCCTTCCTTCTCGTGAATTTGCCGCTGGGGTGGCCGAGATTGTGAAAATGGCGGTGACATTTAATGCCCCTTTCTTTGAGTGGCTAGAAGAGAATGATTTGCGCCATGGGGATAATCTTCTTAGTGCCATTTCCAAAGCCGTTGAGACAAAAGCAAGTGTCGTCGAAGAGGATGAAAAAGAGCAAGGGCTACGGGCAGCGTTGAATTACGGACATACCTTCGGACACGTAATCGAAAATGAGACCCACTATGAGACCTACTTACACGGGGAGAGTGTCGCTATTGGGATGATGATGGCGAATGATTTGGCGTGCGAAATAGGGCTTATGAGTACGACAGAGGTGCAACGGGTTCGTGCGGTGTTAAAGCGGTATGACCTCCCCCTCTCGTATGAGATTAAAGATGTGGAGAAATTTTATGAAACTTTTTTCTTGGATAAAAAAAGTGCCGATAGTGCGATTACCTTTATTCTTCCACGAGCAATTGGGGGCGTTGAGATTACCGATAGCGTTGATAGCAACATCGTAAAATCCATTTTAAGTCGATATCAAAGATGAAAAATAAACTATTTTTTGGACATACATTCGCTCTCCTTTGTATGGTAGCATTGTCATTATGGGGGGATCCTGTTGCGGAAGTTGTTGCCGTTGATAATGCCCAGCAAGAACAGCAGGAAATGAGCGATGTGTCACGAAATGAGCTTCAAAAACTGCAAAAAGAGCTCCAAAAAGAGAACAATATTTGGCTCAAAAGTTATGATTCCTATATAGCGTACCGTGAGACCCGTAAAAGTTTAAGTGAAGTAAAAGAGCGAATTAATGAGCTTCAAACGCAATCATCGAGTGTTGAGAGGAAGCTTGAGCTTGAGGGATTGCAAGCCAAACAAAAGATTTTAACGGAGCAAGTTGAACTCCTACGAGCACAAGGGGCTTCCCCGTTTGTTTTGTTGCTCAAACCTGATGAAGCAGGAGATCTTCCTACGATTACGAACCCTTTTGAAATCGTTATGGGGTTCTCCTATATTAAACGTCTCAATGGTCAATATCAAGATTATTTGGTGCGCAAAGAGGATTTAAAAGAGATTATTTCGAATTTGGATCATCAAATCTCGTTGTACGAAAAGATAATGGTTTTGATACCAACCCCTGAGGATAAAGAACAACTAGGAGCGACTAGAGTAAAGCTTGAAAAATTCAAACTCGCCCTCGATACGTTGAATATGACGGCAAATGTTTATGAAAAGCGGATAGAATCGACCGAAGCCAAAATCAACAAAGAGATAAAAGATCAAATTTACAAACTCTCCAAGATTTTTGTGCTGATTGTTATTTTGTTGTTGGTCTCTTTTTTAATTAAACGAGCCGTTAAGCGATACGTCGTGGATAATGAACGTTTTTATATGGTGAATAAAGTCATTACATTGGTTAGCGTAACGATTATTATCCTTATCTTGATTTTTAGTTATCTTGATAACGTCGGGTACTTTGCTACTATTTTAGGGTTTGTATCCGCTGGGCTTGCTATTGCGATGAAGGATTGGTTTATGTCCCTTTTTGGATGGTTGGTTATTTTTGCGGGGGGGTCTATCCACGTAGGGGATCGTATCCGTTTTGTTAAAGAGGGGATGGATTATGTGGGGGATGTCTTGGATATATCACCACTACGTATTACCCTTATGGAAGATGTCACCTTGACTACACTTGAGACAAACCGTCGCGCAGGGCGGATTATTTTTATCCCCAATAACTATATCTTTACATCGATGTTTGCCAACTATTCCCATTCATCACTTAAAACGGTGTGGGACGGAATTGATATTATGATTACTTTTGACTCTAATCACAAAAAGGCAACCCATATTACCAAAGAAATTTGCCGTAAATATTCGAAAGGGTATACTGAGTTGACGCGTAAACAACTCAATAAATTACGAGATCGTTACAGCCTCAAAACGAGTAATGTTGAGCCACGGGTTTTCACTTTTATTGAATCCAATGGGATAAAAGTGAGTTCATGGTATCTAACCAACTCGTATGCGACCCTAACGCTGCGTAGTACGATTTCTGCGGATATTGTGGATGCGTTTAATGCCGAGTATGATATTACGATTGCGTACCCTACGCAGACGTTTTATAGTTCGCCGATGATACCAAAAAAACAACCCCCAGAGGTAAGCGAATGAAACCAAAAGTCTATTTTAAAACCTTCGGGTGTCGGACGAATCTTTTTGATTCTCAGGTGATGATGAGCGGATTACAAGATTATGAGGTGACGGAAAATGAATCGGAGGCGAGTATTGTCGTCGTCAATTCGTGTACGGTGACCAATGGTGCGGATGTGAGCGTTCGCGGTTATATCAACTCTATTGAAAAGCAGGGGAAGAAGCTCTTTTTGACGGGGTGTGGTGCTCATACCAAGGGGGAGTCTCTTTTTGGGTCGGGTAAAGTACACGGGGTGTTCGGTCAATCGGAAAAGATGAAAATTAATACCCTTCTCTCCAGTGAGAGCCGTTTTTATGAAATCGGGGATCTTAACTATATTGATGACGCGATTGTGGATGATTTTGTCGGAAAATCGCGTGCTTTTATCAAAATCCAAGAGGGGTGTAATTTCCGTTGCAGCTACTGTATTATCCCCTTCGTCCGTGGTGATTCGCGCAATATGGATGAGGGGAAAATTTTGGAACAGGTTTCACGCCTTGCTAGTAATGGCTTCGGTGAGTTTGTCTTAACGGGAACGAATGTGGGAAGCTATGGGCAGGGTGAGGGGCGCAACATTGCCGAATTGATGCAAAAAATGTCTTTGATTCGGGGTGTTCGTCGACTTCGTGTGGGAAGTTTGGAGCCAATACAGGTCAATGAGGCGTTTCGGGAGATTTTGGATGAACCGTGGTTGGAGCGTCACTTGCACATTGCTATTCAACACAGTTCGGACGAAATGCTTCGGATTATGAACCGCCGTAATCGTCATAAAAGTGATGTGGAGCTTTTTGGGATGTTGCATGAAAAAGGATTTGCTTTGGGTACTGATTTTATCGTCGGTCATCCTGGTGAGACCGATACATTGTGGGAAGAGGGGATGTGTAATCTCAAAGAACTTCATTTGACCCATATCCACCCCTTTACCTACTCCAAGCGTGATGGTACTCCGAGTGCGGTTATGAAAGATCAGATTAATGGAGCCATTTCCCAAAAACGGATGGCACAGCTTAATGCCCATATTAGAGAAAACAACCGTACGTTTCGCCACAATGTAAACGTCCCGTTAGACGTTCTTATTGAAGCAGGCAGTGAGGGGCTTTATAGCGGATTGGATCAGTTTTTTAATAAAATAATTGTCAAAAGTGATGAAGATCTATCAGGAAACTGGATAATAGTCGAAAATTATGAGGTAAACGATGAATATAACGTGGCCCAATTTTAATCGCAATCAGCTTATCTTATTGGCTTCAGGGGGGATAATCCTTTTGTTGCTGTTGTATGCACTGTTGCGTGATAGCAGTGATATTGTCTCATTGGATGAGGCAACCCATATTATCACCTCCAATCGTGTTGAAAAAGCAGGGATGGATAGTCAATATCTCTACCTCTCGACGGCGGATAAAGGGGTGGTCAAAATACCTATTGCTAATATCTCCCCTCAATTGACGGCACAGCTCAAAATAGAGGTTCGAAAAGAGAACGGCTGGGTGTGGTTTCTCCTTATTTTTACTCTTATTGGTGGTGCCGTATGGTGGGTGATGAAAAACCGCTCCATTGAAATTTTGCAACCAAAAGAGGTCACGGTTACGAAAGGTGTCGATAGTGAATCTCTTTCTCAAAGTAGTGCCCCCACCCCTGTCAAATCGACTGTCCGCTTTAGCGATATTGGGGGGATTGGAGATGTTAAAGAGGAGCTTGAAGAGATTATCGATTTTTTACGCAATCCCAAGCGTTATTATAATTTCGGGGCGCGAATGCCACGGGGGGTATTGCTCGTAGGTCCTCCAGGGGTTGGGAAAACGATGATTGCCAAAGCGGTAGCGGCGGAAGCTGATGTCCCCTTTTTCTACCAAAGCGGTGCCTCTTTCGTCCAAATCTATGTCGGGATGGGGGCGAAGCGTGTTCATGAACTCTTTGCTGCGGCGAAGAAAAATGCCCCTTCTATTATTTTTATTGATGAAATTGATGCCGTTGGGAAAAAACGAGACGGTGGACGTAACGATGAACGAGAAGGGACACTCAATCAGCTCCTCACCGAGATGGATGGGTTTGAAGAGACGAGCGGAATTGTTGTCATTGCTGCTACCAATAATATTGATGTGATGGACGGTGCCTTGTTACGGGCAGGGCGGTTTGATCGTCGTATTTTTGTTGAGCTTCCTACCGCTGCTGAACGGGTCTCGATACTCGAAAAATATCTGCATACGATTCCACATGAGCTAAGTATCGACGAGATTGCGAAGATGACGGTAGGATTCAACGGGGCATCTTTGGCAGCATTGGTCAATGAAGCGGCGTTGTTATGTTTGCGACATAATGAGTTTCAAGTGAAAATGGAACATTTCTTGGCAGTCAAAGATAAGGTGATGTTAGGGAAAAAACGGCTGGCTATTTTAAGTGACAAACAGCGTCATCATCAAGCTCGTTATCAAGCAGGGAAAACTTTTATGGCAACATGGTTTGATCTCCCATTCGAGAAAATTACCCTTAGTAATGACACGATTACCCCTCCTACCGCGGAACCATTGTTGAAGCACGAGATTGAAGCCCATATTCGGATTCATCTTGCAGGACTTATTGCGTGTGAACACCGTTTTGGTGAGCACGCTTCCAACGCTTCTCATGATATTGCCATTGCACGAGAGCTTGCAACATCAATGATAAACGAGTACGGGATGGGACACTCTTTGGTTCCTTCGGAGGATGAGGTAGCTGGTTTACTCAAACGTCTGGTGGATGAAACTCATATTTTATTAGAGCGGTATGAGCGTAGTGTCAATAAAATTGATGATATTTTGAGTGAATACGAGCATATATCCAAATCACTAGCAAGAGAGGTAATGCATGACGTTTTATAGCGGATTTTCACTTCTTAATGAAGAACATTTTTTTGAAAATTATTTGAAAAATAACGATTATACGATTGCAGGATTTAGTTACGGTGCAATAGCTGCGGCGCACCATGCGTTACAATCCACGAGCCGTATTGATACGTTACAACTCTTTTCCCCTGCTTTTTTTCAGACGAAGAGTGAGCCGTTTAAACGATTGCAACTGAGTGGATTTCGACAATCTCCCCAAGTGTATCGGAACCGTTTTTTAGAGAGTTGTTTTGCCCCGTATGACGTGCAAGAGGTGGAGCTTGATTGGAACGCCAATGAAGAACATCTTCGTGAACTTCTTTATTTCGAGTGGACAGAAAAGCTAATGGAGTCGATTGTTTCCAAAGGGATACGGGTGGAAGTTTTTTTAGGGGATCAAGATAGTGTGATCGATGTTGTGGGGGCACGGGAGTTTTTTCTTCAATATGCTACGGTTATGTCGATGCGGTCGGGGAACCATTTTTTAGAGGAGCAGTTCAATGATTAAAATAGGGGTAATAACCGCATCCGATCGTGCCAGTGCGGGGATTTATGAGGATATTTCAGGGGTTGCCATTATGGAGACGATGAAAGAGTATTTGGTGTCAGAACATGAGATTGTCTATCGTTGTATCCCCGATGTTCAAGAGGTGATCGAAGAGACGATG
>JAABPY010000015.1 GCA_011391735.1 Sulfuricurvum sp.
TAGACTCCTCGATGTGCTCGCGAACACGGTCATAAACGATAATGGTATCATGGATAGAATAGCCCAAGATCATCAACAATGCCGCAACACTTTCGATATTAAAATCAACCTCGAAATACGAGACAAATCCAAAAGTGATGACAATGTCATGGACAATCGCAATAATCGCCGCAAGGGCAAAACGCCACTCATAGCGAAAGGTTACGGTTGCCATAATCGCAAGGAGTGTCAGCAAAAATGCCGTCAACCCTTTGACACGTAATTCATCCCCAACTTTTGGACCCACCATATCGACACGACGAATTTCAAAATCCCCCGTCCCTTTGAGGATCTCTTTGGTGGTATCTCCAATATCGTTACTCAACCCAACCGTTGAAGCAGGAGTTTTAATAATAATTTCATTGGGTGAACCAAATTCCGTCACCGTAGCATGTTCAAAAAGTTTATTGGTTTTCAAACTCTCCCGTATTTTATCAATAGGGGCTACTTGCGTATATTTGACTTGAACAACTGTTCCTCCCGTAAAATCAATCCCGAAGGAGAATCCCTTTACGCTTATAATTGCAATAGCAAGGAAAAAAAGGACAAACGAGGCGAAAAAAAAGATTTTCCCCTTCCCAAGAAAATTATAAATTTTATCTTCTTTAAAAAGTTCCATACTTATGCCACCTTTCTTGTCATACCAAACCACAACGTGTAGTTTTTACTTTTCTCGATACGACCCATAAAGAACTGATAAAGTCCATACGATCCGACGATGGCCGTGAGCATAGAGGCCAAAAGACCCATACTGAGTGTGACGGCAAACCCTTTGATGGCACCTGTCCCGTAAACATAAAGGATCGTACACGCCAACAATTGGGTGACATTGGAGTCCAAAATCGCACGCATCGCTTTTTGATACCCTTCGGCAATTGCACGACGGATAGGTACTCCTGCACGGATCCCCTCACGGATACGTTCATTAATAATAATATTCGCATCCACCGCAAGACCGATGTGCAAGACAATACCCGCCATCCCTGGTAACGTAAGGGTTGCCCCCAACAGTGACATCATTGCTAAAATGATGAAAAGATTGATAACAACGGCAAGGTTCGCAATAACCCCTGCAAGTCCATAATAAAACATCATAAAGAGAATAACAAGTCCAAATCCACTCACAAGGGCAAGAAGGGAAGCACGAATACTGTCTGCACCCAAACTTGGTCCAACAGAGCGTTTTTCCATCATATAAATAGGGGCAAGCAATGCACCAGAGCGCAATGCTATCGCAAGATCGTTCGCCTCAGCGGTCGTATAATTACCACTGATTTGACCCGAACCTCCTCCGATACGCTCATTAATAACAGGTGCGGAATAGACTTTTCCATCAAGAACAATAGCAAGCCGTTTACCGACACTTTTAGCCGTGAAATCACCGAAAATCTGTGCCCCCTCGGAGTTGAGGGTGAAATTAATCACAGGATTATTATTTTGATCGTATCCCACTTGGGCATTGGTGAGCATCGTCCCATCCAAAATAGGGATTTCATTCACCAAGTGTTTAACTTGAGGGGCAAGGGCATCAAGGAGAATTTTATCGCCAAATCCTGCCGCCTCCTCGTCACTGAGTTCTTTGACACGACTGGAACGATCCTCATCAATCGCCATCAGTTCAAGTTTCGCAGCACGGGAGATCAGTTCACGTGCCCGCTGCTCTTCCTCTTGCGTTTTGATCCCTGGAAGCTCCACTAGGATTTTGTCAATCCCCTGCTTTGCAACCGTTGGTTCTGCAAGTCCGAACTGATCGAGTCGATTACGGATTGTTTCAATCGCCTGATCCACCGCTTGAACTTTGAGCTTTTCAACCGCTGCGGCTGTCATGGTGATACTGTAATGTCCAGCGGACACTTTGACAATGGTTCCCTCTATTTTTTTGAGGTAACCATCCATAACCGTTGCATCATCGTTATCGAGAAGTTCAAAGGTCACCACACCATCATCGGCGTTCAAACCATCGATGATCATATCATTATGCTCCGCAAAACGGGCAATACCTGATGCAGTAGATTTGAGCTGCGAGGTGACAGCCTCTTCGGTTTTAACCCCAAGAAGCATATGCAACCCCCCTTGCAAATCAAGACCGAGGGTCACTTTTGCCCCTGTAGAGCTTTGCGTTAGAGAAGGGAGTGAAAAAACGATTCCAAACAGTGTTGCAATGATGAGTAAAACAAGGCGAAAATTAAGCTTCATCCTCGTACTTTCGCGCAACGGCATCTTTTACTAAGCGCCCTTCTGCATCATTATTGAATTTTATGGCAAAAAAGCCCTCTTCCACTTTTTTGATCTCAACAATCAAACCACCATTAGTGACAATCTTGTCTCCTTTAGTGAGCGACGCAAGCATTTGCGCATGTTTCTTGGCTTGTTGTTGTTGCGGACGAATAATCACGAAATACATAATCGCGATCAAAAAGACAAAGGGGAGAAGTTGTGTTAAAATTTCCATTGAAATCCTTCGGAAAAAAAGTATCGCATTATACTCACAAAGAGATTAACATCGTTATAATTCGCCCATGAAAATAGACGCAACCACCGTTTTTCAACGGCTTACCCTCCCCCTAATGATCGCCCTTAGCTTTAGTGCTTTTATCTATTGTGAGCACTTTCACGTCACCTCTAAACTTCTCAATACTCTCCTTGCCCTCGGTGCCCTTTATGGACTTCTTACAGCTCCCAAAGTTTCATTACCCATCGCTGGATTTTGGATCGGGCTATTGTGGTGCTATTGGATTGGGTACAGTTTTCAATATTACGGGCTTGGATGGGCACAACCCCTTATAGCTCTTGGGTTTGGATTCGTGTACGCCCTCTACTATGGAGTTCTTGCCCTTACCAATCGTCCATGGTTGCGTGCCCTATTGCTCTTTGGTCTCACCTTTGTCTGGCCGATGGATTTTAACTGGATGCAACCAGAGCTTATTTTCGTTGAGAGTTATATTGGGTTTGATAAATGGCAGTTTGCCCTAGTCTTGGCAATTTTAGCGTCTACCGCATCGTTTTCAAAGTGGAAAAAAGTGTTCCCATTGCTATTACTTCCCCTAACAGTACAACTTTCCCACACGCCCCCGCCAATGCCCCCCTTAAAAATTAAACTCATATCTACTGATATCCCCCAAGATTTAAAATGGCAAGCATCCGCATTAGACGATACTATCAACACTAATCTTGCTCTCATCGATGACGCCATCGCCCAAAAGTATGATCTCGTCATTCTTCCCGAAGCCGCCTTTACCCTCTATATGAATCACAATCCTGTCTTAGTGAAAGAGCTACAGGAAAAGTCAGCCTCCATCGCCATTCTCACAGGTACGCTCTATGATGAAGACAATCTCAACTATAATGTCTCCTATTTGTTCGATCACGGTCGTGTCACCCTCGCTAAAAAAACCATTCTTGTCCCTTTTGGGGAGTATATTCCTCTGCCATCTTTTCTAAAAGGGTGGGTGAATCGTACTATTTTCGGAGGGGGATCGGATTTTGTAACCGCCAAAAAACCAACCGATTTCATCATCAAAGGGGTGAAATTTCGCAATGCTATCTGTTATGAAGCAACACGAGAGGAACTTTATACCCCCGATGCACGCTATCTCATCGCTATCAGCAACAACGGATGGTTCAAACCCTCCATTGAGCCGACAGTACAAAATCTGTTAATTCGATTTTATGCGCGAAAAAATGGGTCAATGGTGTTTCATGCGGCTAATGGGGGGGGGAGTGGTGTGGTGTATTAAGCAAAAAAGAGTTTAGCTATAATTAGGATGCGAAAACCAAAAGGTGAGTAGCAAATCAAGTAAGGAGTTTCCAAATGAAAAAGGAGACAAGGGACGCGATAGAATGGGTACTGCGAATCGCAATCGCAATACTCACGATAATCAGTCTTTTAAAAGGAATGGCATAAGCCATTCCCCCTACTTGAAATTATAATCATAGGAGTTTAAACGTGACTGAATTTATAAATAACCATCTCAACGACTTTGCTATACTTTGCCTATTGGCACTTAGTTATTCACAACATTTACGGATTAAAAAGCTTGAAAATGAGAAAAGTGAGTAAATGGGATTAGCTGAAACTCCGAAACTGTCAACATTCTAATTTTCAGGTGGAATGAGGAGTAGTCTTTCTTGCTCTCCTTAGTTGGAGAGGACTGCGTCTCTTCTGTCTGTGTGCTAGCATTCTCACTTGAAGAGTAGAATGGGGGAATACTATCCTCATTTTTTTACCGGATTTTTTTGGAAGTGGGACTTCAGTCCCGCACAATTGCGAGGCTAAAGCCTCGCTTCCTATTTTTCTTAGTCGCTCAAACGAGACTCATATTCTTTACTAGTGCAGTTTTTCTTTCGGCTCTCTTCCTGCATCCCAGCCACTATAAACTAAAACTAGTACAAATGTCGATAGAGCAATAACAACCAGCCATTCCATTACAATTCCTCCAGTTCATCTATTTTATTATTGATTTTTCTATGCACCAATAGCACAAGTACGGTAATCGTCATAATAGATATAAAGGCAACTATTGCTTTTGGTATACCATCTGCGTAATGTTCTGCAAGCCATCCTATTAGACCTATATTCGTTACAACAAAGATACCTAACCATACTTTTAAATAGTTAATACGTTCTTTTAATTTGTCAATTTTACTCATGTCACTATTATATCAGAAAGAGCCAATTATGAAGATAACGGACACTAGATTAACCAAAACCATATATGTATGGGGGCAGACCCCTATCTTCTATAAGATTAGCGGTGTGAGTGAGGCTTGTGTTTGGTTTCGTCGCTAGGGTGGATAAAGAACGTTGCTACCGCTAAAACGGTAATAACTACTGCCATCCCTATGAGAAATATATCGGATGAAGTGTACATTATTCAGCTCCTTTGTTGATAAGAGTTAAACCTACCGCATACGCCATATAGCTACATATATGTATGAATGTATGGGGTCATATTTCACGCCGCTGGGACAAAACTCTCGATAGTGTCCCCTTTGCGTTGCAGTACCGTTACCCCGTTGGCTAATGCCATCTCTTTTAGATCGTCATAAAGTGAAAATGTAGCTAAGACTAGATGATGATTATAATCTTTGTACATCGGAAAAAGCTTTTTGAAATTCTCATATTTTTTCGTCAATAGTTTGTTCAAATCACTTTCGTGGGCTTTGTATTTGACTTCGATAATGGCAATATCTTTGCCGTTTATCATCACAATATCGTATTCATCACTAATACCATTACTTGTACGTGTCATATTCTTATCCACAAAATCGTAATGAATCCCTGCTAAGGTTTGGGTGTGCGCCAATGAGTTGTAAAAGAACTCTTCGGCTACATCTCCTTGGTTATTGCTGATATTACCGAGAAGCTTCCCCATCGTTTTATTGGATATTCGAAGCTCTTCAAACTTTTCGTCGGTACGTCCCATGAGCTTTTCCATCGTTTTGTTCGATATTCGAAGCTCTTCAAATTTTTCGTCGGTTCGTTTCATTTGTTCATCAGTTTTAGCTTGAGAAACTCTCAATTCCTGAATGCCTTTAAATGTTTGGGCTACTAACTCTTTTAATTCTTGATCGGTCATTGGAAATACTCCTATAAACTCCTAGGTTCACCTAAAATTATACCCGAAGAAAACAAAATGAAAAGAGAAGTTTATTTCAAGAGAACAATTGTTACATTAGCGAAAGAAAAGATTAAGAATACTTCTTAAATGGGGTCTGACCCGAATGGTCTGTAATGGTCTGTAGCTCCTTGACTTTGGTTTTTATTGATGGTAGAATTATATCGCGAACATTACTTATCTATACGTTCAATGGGGCGGCAAAACTGAGGCTGGTGGATTAATTACCCATCAGCCTTTTTTTTTGTCCCCCAAAGAATGTATAGATAGGGGGTCTCAATGGATAAGATAATGTTCGCACTATTTCTTATGTGCATTTTCGCACCGTTGCTTAGGTAACGCCAAGGGGTTTATCCCCTTGATCCCCTAAACTAACACGATTAACTCCCACAATCTTCACATGATCCGCTATTATACCACTACATGTATGGGG
>JAABPY010000016.1 GCA_011391735.1 Sulfuricurvum sp.
CCACCCGAGAGGTTTCGTGATCCAAAAAGGGGGGAGAAATCGTCCCATTGTCCATTACGATAGACTGAGACTCTTTGCCCAAAAATTGTGCCGTCAAGGGGAAAATCATCAGCAATCCTATCATCAGAAGTAAGAGCAAAGCCCCTGCCATATTTTTTTTCATATCAACCTATTTCTTCCCACTCTACGTGTGCAATATTTCGATTCAGTGACATTCTCACTTCTTGATTTGGAATCGCCAATTTATAGCGTATTTTTAAAAAAATTCGATCTCTTCGGTCATACTCTCATCCCCTTCCGAAAGGGTGATTTGTAACTGTGCGATGGAACTAAAAAGTGTTTTATCCAAATAATGGATATCTTCTGCACTATGATCGACAAAAACACTTCTACGCCACATTGACAAATCATCCATAATTGCTTTAAGATAAATAGCAACTACACCACTATTCTCGAAGCTGATACTCTCAAGCGGAGTGGTTTCCAAAAGATCCACAAGTAGCGTTAGGGTATACGCCAACTCTTGGAATTCCAGAAGTTGCTTCACCACATGGATATAATCGTTGAGTAAAATAATAACATCTCGATACGCTTCATTATCCATAGCATTCGTCAAATCAATAGAAGCAAGGGTATCTTTTTCAATAGCTCCCAAGTCATCAATCATCTCCAAATCAATCTCTACAGCCTGAAGATAGTGCAAAGCAGAAGTGATATTGGTGTTATCATTACCATAATATGTATTCGGCTCCTCTTTTTGGGTAATCGAACAAAACGAATTCATCTCATTTTCTACATTGTGCATTTGCATATAATCATAGATAACACCGAGAAAATTCTGATCGATCAAGCGGGATATTTCATTTAGTGTCTCACGCATCAAAATCTCTTTTTCCAACATAAACTGCATAAGAGTATTTTTTAAGTTGGTACAAATTATAAAGATTTCTTCCAATACAATTTGCTTTTTTTCGAAAAAAATCAACATAACTCCAACCACAGGACAATAACCCAGTTGATTGGTATTACGTATTACACCCATTGCATAATCAACAATCCTCACCCCAAAATATTGTCCAAAAAATTCGGGTGCTATTCGATGCTTATGAAACACCTGTACTACATCAGGATGTCTCACCCACTGTTGAATTAACCCCATTTTTGCCATTTCAAAATAATCAATATACGGCACTAAATGGTCGAATTTGTCTATTCTATCTATCTTCAAAGTGTATCCTCAAACAAAATTTCAACGACTATTCTCTACATTATGCCACATTGAAACTCCAAAGGTATTACAAAAATAGCTCTAATTATAATTTCAATCCACAAACTGTAACGTAAGTTCTCTAAAACGCTCACCATAGCGTTCATATTTCACCGCACCTACCCCACTGACACTTAGCATCTCCTCTTTGGTCGTAGGGAGTCTATCCGCCATCTCCATGAGTGTTTTATCCCCAAAGACGATGTAAGCGGGAATACCATTTTCTTTGGCTATTTGGGCACGAAGTTTTTTGAACGCATCAAAATGAGTAGGCGTTTGGGTCTCATACTCTTTCTCTTTGGCAGTCGCTTTTTTCGGAACCAATCGCTCTTTTCGGATCGAAACGCTTTTCTTTCCTCTCAGTATTTCAGCACCAATAGGGGTGATTTTGAGCGATTTATACTCATCGGGTTCAATCGCACCCATTTCTATAAGCCGTTTGGCGACAATGCCCCACACGACCTTGCTCATCTCTTTGCCGATACCAAACACACTTAAATGGGCGTGAGTCTCATCACGCATCTTTTCTCTCTCCCCCAAAAGAACTTCACCGATATACCCTCCCCCAAACCGTTCCCCTGTTTTATAGATACACGAGAGGAATTTTTGAGATGCAACCGAAATATCACTTTTGGGAATATCGCTCTCCAAACAGTTATCACATTGGGTACCGCAGGGTTGGATCGTATCGTTGAAATAAGCAGCGATCATTTTGTGGCGACACTCCTCCGCCGTAGCATAATCCATTGCCGATTTGAGCTTTTGGAGGATCATTTCTTGATAACCAAGATCATCATTGCTCTCGATAAGCCGTTTTTTCGTATAAAAATCACTTCCCGAATAAAAGAGAACTGCCTCCGAATCAACGCCGTCTCGCCCTGCTCGTCCCATCTCTTGATAGTAGTTTTCAAGCGTTTTGGGGAGTGAGGTATGGATAACGAAACGAATATCCCCCTTGTCAATCCCCATCCCAAAGGCAACCGTTGCCACAATAATTTGGGTCTCGTCGTTTAAAAATGCTTTGTGGGTATCATGGCGTAGCTGTGGAGACATCCCTGCATGATAGGGGAGACACTTAAACCCTTTTTTAGTTAAAAACTCGGAGAGCTCCTCCGTCTCTTTTCGGGAGAAGGCATAAATAATACCGCTTTTATCACGGTGTTTTTTCAAAATAGCAATAAGATCGGCACGCCACGCCCCATCCCTCTCACGGAGGGTGATTTTGATATTCTTACGCAATACAGGGGCACGTAAAATCAACGGATCGTTCAGCCCCAATTGAGAGAGGATATCCTCCCGCACTTTGGGGGTAGCGGTGGCGGTAAAAGCGGCGATGGGGGTATGGGGGAAATTAGCTCTCAACTCCCCCAATCGTCGATAATCATCCCGAAACTCATGCCCCCACTCACTAATACAGTGGGCTTCATCAATGACGAAAAAGTTGACACGAAGCGTTCGAAGAAGGGTAATAAATTGAGGACTTCCCAACCGTTCGGGGGCGACATACAGCAACTTCAAAACACCACTTTTTGCTTTGGTATACACCTCTTGCACCGCATCATTACTTTGTGCCGAGGAGATCATATCGGCTTCAATCCCCAGCTCTTTTAGGGCAATAATCTGATCTTGCATCAACGCAATAAGGGGGGAGACCACAATCGTCACCCCTTCCATCAGTAGTGATGGGAGCTGATAACACAGTGATTTTCCACCCCCTGTAGGCAGTAGCATCGCCAAATCACGCCCAGCAAGGATCGCATCCACCGCCTCCTCTTGCAGCACTCGAAATGCAGAGAATCCGAAGACCTGCTTAAGGGTTGTGTATTTGTTGCTAGAAATCAATGAAAAATCCGTTATCGTGCAGTATTTTTTTGACTTTAGGGAGATTTTCTTTGACCACCAAAATCCGATACCCTTGCGCTTTGATAATCAGCTCTTGGAGTTTTTTGTTGTTCATGAAAAGATTTAAAAGGGCTTTATCGTTCTCTAATTCGATGACGATTTGTTTGCGATCGATACTCAATAAATTGGCACGATTACGTATCTCCTCGAAGAAATCAACAAACACTTTAGGGGGATGTTCCTCGATATTTTTGTAAAAGGAGGCAATTTTAAGATCCAATGCTTTGAAGCTGTTGCACTCTTTAAAAATCTTAGGGTAGCTTAATGCGTATTTAGTGGCATCAATTTTTTCGGCATACCCTTCAAGCTTGGCGAGGGTGATGGTATCGTTAGGATCAATCGTCATAATGGGCTTATACTCATCGAACTTAATCGCTCTCTTCTCTCGTTGTACCATTTTTGGGGTGTACGTTTTTGAAAACCCAAGAATATATTTCCCAAGTTCTGTTAAACGAACACTACTTAGTCCATCCCATACGGAGATATATTCTTCCCCCTCAGCACTAAAACCACACATTGAGATGGGATGTTCATAGTTGATTTCCAAAAGTCCCAGCGCACTAAGATAGAAGAACATCCCCTTAAGAAGAGGATTAAAAAAGATTTCGTGATACGCTTCATTCCCCGAGATAGTTCTAAAGTCACTCATATCCGTCTCACAATCCATCGTGTAGTAATCGGTTTTATGCCTTGCTTCAAGATGAATTTCGTAACGTCGATAAAAGCAATAGCGTTTAATATTTTCAAAACTGACCCAACCCTCTTTGGGCATTTTCATCAGTATCTCTTTAAGAAGTCGGAACAATCCTGCTTGTGACGTGTCGATTTGAGAAAAGCGAACTTTTTTTAAGTGAGAGGTGAAGATACGGGAGATAAAAAAGCGTGGCCGATTGTCCAGTTGATACTGCACGAACTCTTTGAGGGATTCTAGCTCTATGTTTCGATAGCTTTTTTGGGCAAAACGGAAAAAGTAAAAGCTACGGGTGAGCATATCGTTAGCGTAGCCATCCATCCCTTTGGTTTTATAAAATTCAGCGATACCACTTGACTTTTTGAGGACATTCAAGGTTTTCGTTGACGTTTTCTCATTGGTCTCACTCACGTCGACCAAATTGTGTTCGATCATCTCATCAAGTAGGGTGATAAAGCTCAACACTCCCTCTTCATTGCTGTAGCTATATTCTGTCTCTTGGGGATCTTCGATGGGGAGGAGCTCATAATCCGTAGGCAATGGAAAAAGATATTTCAACAGCTCGGCAATTTTAAAATTAATTTGAACGAAACTGTACTCTTTTGTATAGTACCCCCCTGGATGAGTAAAATGGGAGATCAAAGAGAGCTCCCCCTCCAATGGTACCTCATGAAGCCCATACGACTGTTCAGGGATGGTAATGATAGGGAGGGGGATGGTTTTGGGTAAAAACTCAATAGGAAGCTTGATATCTTCCCAAATGAGTTTATAATAGAGATAGAGTGAAGCCTCTGTTGACGTTAGCTTGGCACACAATGCTTCTCGAAAGGTCTGATCTTTGATCTTTTTGTTGATAAATTGACTCAACGTCCCAGCGGGTGCCGCCGTTCGTCCTCCTGCTGTTTTTAACGATGCAGGGAGTTTTTCCTTCTCTTGTGGGGGTAGTAAACTCTCCATAAAATCAATCACTGCGATGGAGTCGCTTTTGTAAAACGATTTAGTAATCGCCGTAACGTGATCAAGGTTAAATTCTAGCAATGCCATCTTATTATCCTAATAAAAATTCTAATTCTTGGGCGGTGATCTGTTTGAGCCCTGTTTCGTCACCGCTGATGATTCGGTCGGTTAAATCTTGCTTTTGCCCTTGTAACTCTAGTATCTTCTCTTCAATCGTCCCTTTAGTAATCATCTTATAACTAAAGACGGTATTTTTTTGTCCCATACGGTGAGCCCTATCAATCGCTTGATTCTCCGCCGCTTTATTCCACCATGGATCGAAAATAAAGACAAAATCGGCTTCGGTAAGATTGAGTCCTACTCCTCCCACTTTGAGCGTCATCAAGAAAAGGGAGTATTTTTTATCATTTTGGAATTTGTCGACCAACGCTTGGCGATCTCGTGTACTTCCCGTCATCGTGAGATACTCATACCCCAATGTATCGGCTTTGGAGGCAATTGCATCAAGAGAGCCTAGATAATTGGCGAAAATAAGGACTTTATGGTTGTTGGCAACAATATCTTCCAACATCTCAAAAAGGGCATCGATTTTCGACGAAGGGATGGGGAGATCGCTTTTGAGTTCAGGGACGGAGGCAATTTGGCGAAGATCATTGAACGCTTGGAAGATAGCAAATTTTGCCTTTTCTATCCCACCCATTGCGACTTGTTGATCGAGCATCTCTTTGTAATAGGCTCTTTTTTGATCATAAAATGCTTTGTGTTTTTCCTCCATATCGACGTAAATAATCTGCTCTTGTTTGGGTGGTAAATCTTTGAGGACATCTTTTTTGAGCCGTCGTAAGATGAAGGGGGTAATCTTTGTCTTCAAAGCTTGGGCTATCTCCTCATCCTCTTGCGATTGGATGGGGGCAGCAAAATCGTTTTTAAAATTATTGACGGTTGAGAACATTCCATTATTGATAAATCGAAAGAGAGAGTAGAGTTCAAAAAGGGAGTTTTCGATCGGGGTTCCGCTGAGGGCAAATTTGTGCGCACCATTGAGAAGCATCATTGCCTTAGAAGATTGAGAATCGATATTTTTGATGTTTTGAGACTCATCGAGGATAATCGTATCAAATTCTATCTCTTTAATTGTCTCAATGTCATTGCGTACGATAGCGTAGGTGGAGAGGATGATATTATACTTTTCAAATTCAGTGACATCACGAACATTGCCATAATGGAGATAAAAGGAGAGATTAGGATTAAACTTCGTTA
>JAABPY010000017.1 GCA_011391735.1 Sulfuricurvum sp.
ACTGTGCTGCAGGATGTAACTCAAAAAATACTCGGTTTTAGGTGCGAAAGTTAAGAAGGAAGGACGATCACCGCTAATCTTCGAAAGGTTATTTTTTATTTGGGGGCAACCTCCTTTGGTGAAATCATTTTAATCAGTGGAGCAATCCTCATGGGGCTTGCGCTTCCCATCTATCCGACCCAAATTTTATGGGTCAATCTTGTGACCGATGGGGTTATCGATAAAACCTTTCCTATGTGCCAAGAAGAGGGAGATGTGATGAAAAACAAACCTCGCCCTCTTGAAACCCAATTTTTTGATCGTTGGCAAATGGGACGCATAGCTTGGGTTGCGCTGGTCAATGCCTCGGTGACATTGAGCGTTTTTGTCCATCTTCTCCACAGTGGGGACAGCTATGAGGTTGCCCTTACCGTTGCTTTTTGTATTATCGTTGCGTCACAGTGGATCAATGGTATCCTTGCCCAAAAAGAGGAAGAACCATTTTTTCTGAATATAGGGCGCAGTCTAACTATTAATCCGACGATATGGATCGGTGTTGGTATCGGACTATTGCTTCAAATTTTTGCTTTGTATGTCGTCCCACAATGGTTTCATGCCATTTCACCAACTGAGGAGATGTTGGCGACTATTGGCGGTGCTACGGTAGTTGTTTTTCTCCTGATTGAAAGCTATAAATGGGGAGAATATTATTTGAAGCGACGTTAATGTCCCCCATAACCTTTTCAATTTCATCTTGCATAAGGTTGCCTTTATGACAGCTTTGTGTCATTATATCAACTTATCGATAGGCATCAAGAGCAAAGTGAGCGGCTCCCAACAGTGCGGTTTCAGGGTTTAACGCTATTTTAACATCCATCCCTTTCATCAGCTCACTAAAACGTCCTTTTCTCGTAAAGGCATTCATAAAAGTACCATCCGTAAGCAACGGTAAAATCTTAGGGGCTATACCACCACCAATATACACCCCCCCTAACGACATCGTTTTTAACGCAAGGTTTCCAGCCTCAGCACCGTAAATCTCTACAAAAAGACGAAGCGTTTCGATACATAAAGGGTCTTTCTCTTCTAGCGCACATTGACTTATCATAGCACTGTGATCCATCCCCTCTTGAATATGAACCATCGACATGGGTGGTGGTGCAAAACCGCTCTCTCGTAAGAATTCATACAGAGTATAAATACCTGGACCCGATAAAATTCGCTCATAACTGACATGATCACAATAACGCTCTCGCAACCATTTTAACAGTTCATCCTGCTGTGTCGACAACGGGGCAAAATCACTATGTCCCCCTTCCGAACCACTAGGATTATAGTGTACACCATCCCAAAATAACATTGCTTCACCCAATCCTGTCCCCGCAGCAATAATAGCACGATTGCCCTTGGGAGATTGTCTTATTGGAGTTAAATGGACAAACTCATCCTCACGAAGATGCAACATACCATACGCTGTTGCTTCCAAATCATTAAGCAAATGAACGTTATTTGTATTGAGCTGTTTTTGTAAATTTGAGGTTGTAATCTCCCATGGTAAATTAGTAGTACGGCACCGTCCATCAATTACTGGACCTGCAATACCAAAACAAGCCATATCAATGAGTAGCTTTGAATTACGCTGTTCAAATTCGATTAGAATATCACTTAAAGTGGAAAACTCACGACTAGCAAACTGATGTTGCGCTACTCTTTCAAGAGAATTGCCCCGCACTTCAAACAATGCTAAATTCGTTTTCGTACCCCCTATATCCCCTGCAAGTATCATCCTCTTCCCCTTTTTATTTTTGTGTATGGGCATAGCTTAAACCACTACTCATCATACAATTCTGGTGGTGTCAACAAATACATCAATGCTTCAATAAATACCTTATCAGCCTCGATGGGGGAGAGCTTATACATCGCTTCCCACGCTTGAGCCCGTTGTTCATCATAATTTTCCAAACTGTGGTGTTTTTGCCAAGCAATTCGTACTGCATGTCCAATCAAAACATCCAATATCACATCATCCTCGATATGTAATTTAGGATTTTGACGTAAAATCCGTGAGAGACTTTCAAGCGCCTCAACATTCAACTGACGATAATCGGGTGCATGAATACTCTGGAATAATTCATCAATCCTCAATGCGAAACTATGTTCCCCTGCTGTTGAATCAAGGGTAAGTTCCGACCCTATACGACTTTGGATAGTGTATTTATCACCAATGACCAAACCATTGCATTGCTGTAACAAATACCATATATTTTTGTAAAACAGCGAAGTAGATCTACCCATCATTCCCATGTCGTGTCGCCATTGAGCCCAATCATCAACATCCGAAAAGTCGGTAGTTAGCAAACTAGCTTTGATTGTATTAAGAGGAGAATTTCCTGCTCTATGCAAATTTTCCTGCCCCACTAATTGCTTAACTTCTCTCGTAAACGATTTCAAGATTGATCGAAGATGCTCATAAATAGCATGCGGTGCCAACCCCAATACCAATTCGTACGCTTCCCCCATAGATAAGTTATTTTTTCGACTGATTTGCCCTACAAGTAACTGAACAAAATACCATGTACGAAGAGTTATCATATTTTTAAATAGTTCTGGCTCCGTTCGAATTAAATGTCCAATGTGCAACATCACCTCTTGCGTCAAAACTCTTTCAGCCGTATTACCCCCACAAAATTCAGCTATCGTTCTCACAATGGCTGTGCAATCAAGCGGTTTGGAAAAAGTGGCTTTTTCACTATAAGCACGCCCCACCGCAATCCTCTTTTGTTGGATAACAATATCGAGCAATACATCTTCTAAACGTTCATCGTATTTTCCCATAAGATCGGCAATACGCCGTACTTCGATCCAATCATGACAAAGGGTTGCAGACTCATAAAGTTGTTCGAGCAAGGAGGCTTCATCCTTTGCTTCAAACTGTTGCAGTTGCTGTACATTCAATGATTTAGGTATCGTATTCTCATCCCAAGAGGTGTAAACACTGCGACGACCAAAGGGCAATTCGAAATTTTTGATTTCAAAGCCACCTAAATAATCAAGACGCTCTACGGAAGCGGTTGTCAATAATTGCCCAAGTGAGCCCGTTTTAACCACCACACCGTTGCACACCCCCATTTGAAAATCATGCAATAATTCGAGTATAATTTTTTGTTCTCTCTCTAAGAGCATATCTTCACGTACTAGAAAAATTACAATAGGCTGACCCACTTGATCCCAATGGAGCGCAAGAAACTTTAAAGATCCACGAAAATGTTCTATAAGTAATGTATTGTCATAGCTAAAATAAAAACCTTTCGGATCAAAATAATAGGGTAAAAAAATAATTTCCTTATTTGCCAATACATAAAGACGTGAAGTGGTGATTGTCCGTGTTACCAAAAAAGAGCGTCCACTTAACCCAAGCTTCTCATTTTTTCCTAAAAAGGTATGAATTTCAGAGAGTTCAGAAGCATGCATAATTCTAACAGGCTTGACCTCTTCCAATGTTTCGCTCTTAAATCCCAAATTAAGTAATTTTTGTTTTACCAATTCGTTTTCAGCTAATACGCAAACCATAGGGTGTGTGGTTCGTTGATGACCAATTCGTTCACGGCGACGCATTGGATCAATATCGCTGGGACGTAATATTCCATCTAAAATCATTTCTGAGAGCATATAAAGACTTTGCGCCCACACTAAAGGTACATTCTCATTGGGTATTCGTGTTTGAGTTCCTGGATTCAATTTTTCAGCAGCTATTAGCTCTTTTGGAACAATGTAAAGCTCGGGGAGAAGGTGCTGTCCATGGTGTTCAACAAATAGTGGTTGGAGCTTCTCCCTCCATTTTTCAATGTCCGCACTATCGTTGCGCATCAGTGCATCAAGGAGCAAATAGGTAAAAAAGAGGGGCCATTCCGATTCGATATGATCAAAATCACGCAATTCCGAAGGTTCGTAATGCAAACGAGAGACATCTTCAATACTACTTTGATGACCGTCAAGTAAAAAACGTTTGCAACCATAACGTCCAGCAAGTTTTTTGACAATTTTAGCCCTTGTTCGCTCCACCAAAGCAATATCCTCAACGGCATACGCTGGATAGCCAATAATACTTAACAGTGCCGCATCGGTCTCCTTAGAATTGGATTCACGTGGCAACAACCCCTGTAACGTAAAACGAGATCGTGCTATATCATTCATGACGACATGAATGACAGCTTCTTGACTTGCAATATTTCCAAATAAATTAAATCCATCCATGACTTCAAGAGCCGCTTTAGCCATCCCAACAGAGCTACAATTGATTTCCGTCGTCCCGTGATTTCTCTTATTCCCCCGTTCCCAGATACCATAATCAGGTGTGCAATAAGTACGACTAATATAGTGAATTAAATTTTGTACAAAATCAACTTCGTCCATTGTATCAATAATACGTAATCCCGAAGCAATCATTTGAGCCATCATCAGCAAATACAACGATGTTGCATCAAGTTGTAAATGACCCCATTCATCATCCCCAACCACAGCCAAACCCGTATTTGTACCATACTTTGCATGCAATGCATCAGTAGGATCCAATGACTTTTTAAAATTCTCAATCCGATTTGCTTGCCGCATCATCGCACTAAGTAACCCCCGCATCAACTTAACAACACTCTGACTCAGTAAATAACTACGATGATGATCTGGATTATGTTTACGATACGCTAAGGCAAGTCCCCACACACTAAGAATGCTATAAACATTATCTCTAACCCATGCATCGGTATAGTCACCATGTGCATTCACGGCCGTACTTGCAGGTAATAGTCCCGTCACAGGATCCTGTCGTGAGAGAATAATTTTCTCAATTGCAACAAAATGCTTCTCAAGAAAAAATTCGAATGTGATCTTGTTATTCATCCTTAATTATTAACCCTCTCAAATGGTTTTTTGAAATACACTCCAGTATTTCAACTCAATCGCTGCGCCAATTCACCCTTATACGCTTCCAAATCAAACCCTTCAACCTGTGCCACCCCACTTTTGACCGCCGCTTGCGCCACAGCCGCAGAGACTTCGACGATAAGACGCTTATCAAACGGTTTAGGGATAATATACTCTTTTCCAAAAAAAAGCTTCGTTTCATAAATTTCATTCAAATATTCAGGGACTGGAGCACGGGCAAGATGGGCTAATGCTTTGGATGCGGCGACTTTCATCTCGATATTGATAATTTTTGCCCGTACGTCCATTGCACCTCTGAAGATAAAGGGGAAACCCAAAACATTGTTTACTTGATTGGGAAAATCGCTACGCCCTGTGGCGATAATGGCATCAGGACGTGCTGCTCTTGTGGCTTCAGGGAAAATTTCAGGCGTAGGATTAGCCAAGGTAAAAATGATAGGATTGGGTGCCATTTTCGTAATATCTTCTATCCCAAAACTCCCCGGTTTGGAAAGTCCCACTGCAACATCCGCATCTCGAAACAGATCATCAAAGGTTGTCCCATCAGGGGCTAAAAATTCACGTTTTTGGTCGTTGAGATCCTCACGCCCTGCATGAACCACCCCTTTAGAGTCGCTCATAAAGATATTTTTGATCCCCATAAAACGGTACAATCGTGCACAACTAATCGCCGCCGAACCCGCCCCCACGATCACGATTTTCAAATCTTCCACTACACGATGGGTAATAAGGGCTCCATTCATCACCGCCGCAAGAGAGATAACCGCCGTACCGTGTTGATCGTCGTGCATAACGGGAATATTCAATCGCTCAACCAGCCGTCGCTCTATCTCAAAACACTCAGGGGCTTTAATATCTTCGAGATTTATCCCCCCAAACGTCGGAGAAATAGCAACAACCGCATCGCAAAAACGCTCTATATCCGTCTCATCCACTTCAATATCGTAGGCATCCAAATCACTAAATTTTTTGAACAATACGGCTTTGCCCTCCATAACAGGCTTGGAAGCAAGTGCCCCAATATTCCCCAATCCCAACACCGCCGTCCCATTGGAGATGACCCCTACTAAATTTCCTTTGGAAGTATACCGATAGGCATCATTGGGATTTTTCTCTATGGCAAGACACACAGCCGCAACTCCCGGAGTA
>JAABPY010000018.1 GCA_011391735.1 Sulfuricurvum sp.
CCCCATGAACGATTGGATATCTCATTCTCACCCCCTAAAAGCATTATTATTACTTTTTTTCATTACGCCATTATTTCGGAAGTTTTTTAAAATCAAATTAACTGATTTTTCTTTATCGGATAAAAAATATTTTTGGCTACAATTAGCAAAATAAAAAAAGGGGGATGATGAGACGGTTTCGACGAATTTTCGCATTACTGTTCATCCTTTCCCTCTTCGTAGGGGTTGTTCATCATCTAGACCATACCCACCATAATGGTGATACGTGTGAGGCGTGTCTTCTCTCCCACTCCCCAGCCTTAGCTCATGAACCCATTGTTTTAAGTACGATTACCACTACTTTCGAGCCCTTTGTCGATACTCCCTTTACCCAATCCTCACCGCTTGCCATCCTAACGCGAAGTCGTTCTCCACCTCTCTCTTAAAATCTACCTAATTATCAAAAAACAAACCATTACTATAATTATTTAACCTTTTAGGATACCTCTATGAAAAAAACACTTTCCATTGTTGCGTGTGCAGCGATTTGTACGTTTGCCTCGGCAAATGATGTTCAACTTGACACTCTTATTATAGAGAGCTCCGATACTGTGATTGTCCAACCCAAAGGGGCTCTCAAAGATTTGGTGGAATCCACTGAAGTAATAACGAAAAAAGAGCTCCAACAAAGCCAATCAGCTACTCTTGCTGAAGCGATTAATCAACAAGCAGGGGTGAGTGTCACAACAGGATGCTCCATCTGCGGACTCAAACGGGTACAGCTCAACGGGCTTAAGGGGGAACACACGACCGTCCTCATCGACGGTATCCCCTTCAACTCCACCGTATCAAGTTTTTATGGGATGGATGCTATCGGTACCGCCGATATTGAGAGTATTGAAATCGCCCGTGGTGCAGGAGCCTCCCTCACCGCTCCCGAGGCGATAGGGGGGACAATCAATATTATCCCACGAAAACCTCATGGCAACGGCATTGAAATCGATACCTCCATGGGGACATTGGGAACCAAAAACTACTCCCTTATTGGTGAGGCTCTAAGTGCCGATAAAAAAACAGGGATTCTCCTCTCCGCCTCCTACCATGCCCAAGATCAAGTTGATAATGACCATAACGGGGTGAGTGAATCTCCCTCTATGGAGAACCAATCCCTCTCCTTGATGGTTACCCATGAGTTTTCTAAATACGACTCGATGGAGCTCAAAGCCGCCCATTTTACCTCCAATGTATTCGGGGGGACAATGGTGTCCGAAAGTGCCGCTATTGCACGTTATAATGCCGCTTCCCCCGAAGATCCCGCTTTTGTCAATGGAAATATCAATAACAGGCTCACTAGCACCCCCATGTCGGCATTGGAGCGGATCAATACAATGCGTGATGAGATCTATCTCAAAGAGCGTCATTTTCTCAACAGTGATATGAATCTCCAAACAACCCTCGCCTACGCCCAACAAAAACAAGACTCTCTCTATGAAGGCTCCGATTATGGAAATGTCGATAAAACTTATTTCGGTGATTTAAAAATCGATCATGCTCTCAACGCCAACCATTTTCTCACCTACGGAACCGATGCCAAAGTTGAAACGGCACGCTCAGCTTCCCAAGTCTATTATGTGGAACAAAACAGAGAGAAAGATGATTTTGATTACACTGCATTGGGGCTTTACGCTCAAGACGCATGGATGATTGATGATAAAAATGAACTCACCCTCGCCATTCGGGGAGCTAAAATCACAACCAACTGGCGTGCCCAAACGGCTAAGGGGAATGAAATCGATGACACCCTCCTCGTCCCGCGTCTGCATTATCGTCACAATCACACCAACGATCTCACCTCACGTTTCAGTGCAGGGATGGGATACCGTTCCCCCCTCACCTTTTTCGAATCGGAGCACGGATTGCTCGATAGTGGATTTGCAATGGAGATTACCGCATTGGAAAAATCCAAGGGGGCAAACTACTCTCTTGCCTACAAAGCCAATGGACTCAGTCTCACCGCCTCTGCCGCCTATACCCAAGTCGAAAATCTCGCCTATATTGATGATGCAAGCGGTATCCCTACTCTCAAAAATCTCTCTCAAAATGTTAACGTTAAAAATGGGGATATTGTCATCGGATATGCCATCAACGACGCCCTCACCCTCTCGGGAAGTTATGAAATGTACCGTTATGATGATGCGTACAAATCACACCTTTCCCTAGCCGCCATCGAACAACGTGCCCGTTTAAGTGTCGACTATGATATTAACGGATGGGAACTCTATACCGAAGCAACCTACGTCGGGGCACGAGATTTAACCCTGTATGGATATACCGACCGTTATAATGATGATCTTGCAACATCGTCCAAAAAGTCAACCTCGCCTGCTTATACAACGGTCGATCTAAAACTATCCAAGCAGTTGGATAAAAATTTCTCCCTCTATGCAGGAGCTAAAAATCTTTTTGACACTGTCCAAACCAATGTTGAATCTCCGCTTTTTTACGATAACAGCACTCCAGCAGGATTTGATTCGGCTCATATTTGGGGACCGCTACGTGGACGAATGGTGTATGTGGGGATGAGGGCAACGTTTTAAAGAATATATAAAAAAAGGAACAAACAACATCAAATAATAAGTGTTTTAGGTAAAATTTCTTTATTAATTTAGAGGAGTTATTATGTATGTAGCTAAAACTATGGTGAGTGTCAGTGGTATTTAAAAAAATCCAATCAAGAGGTACAGTAAATATGCCACTATTAACGGACGTAAAACGGGTTCTCATACTTCGTTGTGGAGCTCTTGGTGATCTTATCTATGCCACAAGCGTTATCGATGCGTTAAGAATGCAATACGGGGAGGATATTCTCATTGATTTCATTACGACTCCTAGTATTGCTAAACTCTTCGAGTATGATCCCCGTGTCAATCATCTATTTCACCTCAAACACAAAAAAGTTCCAATTTTTTTCAGTCCCCAAAAACGGGACATTATCCGCTATTCCAAAAACAATCCCTACGACGTATTTATCTCTCTTGAATTTGGAAAACAGTTCAAAAGCTTGATCAAAGCCATTCACGCAACCCATAAAACGGGGATGGGGATTTTGGAAACCGTCGATTCAAATAAACCTCTAAATAGAGGGAAAACAACCAAACTTTATTACCGTGATGTCATAGAAGACTCTATTTTATCTCTCGCCAAACCGTTCCTCATCGGAGTGCCCCAAGAGCAATGGTATCAGAGATTTTCCCTTCCCAAAAATGCCATAATCATGGCCCCAAGCAACTCCCATAATCAAAAAAAAGGGCTTAACTATCGTGCGTGGCCGTTTGAACATTGGCGTTTACTGATACAAAGTCTTTCGGCTCAAGTTCCTATTATTATTGTTGGAGCACGAGGGGAAGAGGCTTTTTTTGACCCTATTAAGCCTTACCCAGCAAATGTTATCGATATGGTTGGTAAACTTAGTATTGGCGAACTCATCACCACGGTTAAAAATGGCATTGCCCTTATTTGCACAGACTCCGCCACGGGACATATCGGTGCTGCCGTTGATACACCAACATTTGTCCTTATGGGACCCAACAACCCTATTACCGATAGCCCTTATCAAAGCAATACCAACACCGTCTATGCGATCTCATTAGGGCTCTCGTGTTCTCCGTGCTATAAAACAAAAACAATGAAGCGATGTAAAGATAATATTTGTATGCAGCATATTACCCCTGAGATGGTTTTTAATTCGTTAAAATTAGCGAATATTGTATAAAATAAAACGTGCAAAAGGAGTCAACCGATGAAGACAAAAAATAATATCATTAACGAAATCAAAACTATTATCTTAAAATATGCCAAACCAACACGAATATACCTCTATGGCTCCCAAGCCAATGGTGAAGCCACCAAAAGCAGCGATATAGATATAGCGTATGATGATGAAAATTTCAAAGATCACTATCTTATTGATAATGATATTAAAAATATCAGCACTCTCGTCAAACTCGACGTTAAAAATATCGCAAAAACTGAAGAAAGATTTAAAAATAGAGTCAAATCCACGGGAAGAGTTTTGTACAGTTCCACCAAACAACTCCGAGCACAAGATGGCTTATATAATTTTTCCAATGCACTCGATAGATTCACAAGCGCTGTTGATAGATATGAAGAGTTTAAAAATGAAGGCTTCGAAGATGTCTATTTGGATTTAATCGTTAAACGATTTGAATTTACCTACGAGATGAGTTGGAAAGCACTGAAGCGATACCTTGAATTTTTGGGATTTGAACCAAAAAGCCCACGAATGACATTCAAAGAAGCTTACGCCCAACAACTTATTGAAAATGAAGATATTTGGCTTGAAATGATTGAACAGCGAAATCTCACATCTCACATCTATGATGAGTCTGAAATTGAAGAAATTTTAAACAAAAGAGAACTTTACAAAGAGACCTTTAAACAACTAAAAGCCAAACTCGAAGGGGGACTGGCTTAAAATCGCGAATCGCTAAAATCAGTTAGTATAGTATAAAATACATTTATCATATTTTGGAGATACACATAATGCCCTATCCTAAATCAACTTTTATAATCTCAGTTTATAAAGATACTGAAGCATTGGGTTTTATCTTCGACAGTTTGGAGCGTCAAACACTCTCGCCCGATGAGATCATCATCTCCGAAGATGGTGACTCGACTGAGATGGCAACCTATCTTGCTACCCAAGAGAATCGTTTTCCTAATCTTATTCATTTAACGCAAAAAGATGATGGCTGGCGGAAAAATATTGCCATGAATAATGCCATCAAAGCCTCATCTAATGAATACCTTATCTTTATCGACGGTGATTGCGTCCCCTACAGTACTTTTATCCAAGGGCACGTTGAAAATGCTCAAAAAGGGATTGTTCTTTGCGGCAAACGATTTGAACTTGGAGCTAAGTTTAGCGAACGAATCAAACGACATGAACTAACAACCCTTGATATTGAAAAAAAATTCCTTTGGTATCTTCCTGCTATGATTGCCGATGATGCGCGCCATCCAGAAGATGGTCTTAGCTTCAAATCTAACTCCTTTATCAGTCATCAAATCCATAAGCGCTACGTTCGGCATATTATCGGATGTAATTGGTCATGTTACAAAGAAGATTTTTTAAAGATCAATGGTTTTGACGAAACATACTGCTTACCTGCTGAAGGAGAAGATGTTGATCCGAGTTGGCGTTTTCGAGGTGTAGGTATTGAACTCAAATCGTGTCGCAATAATGCAAATGTCCTACATCTCTACCATCCAAAACGTTTTAGTGCCGTCGAAGGGGATGTAAATAAAGCTATTATGGAAAAACATCGTGCGCAAAATGCGTTTGTTTGTAAGAATGGGATAGTGAAACATGACTAAAACAATATTTGTTACGATTTGGATTGCGGATGCTCTTTAACAGCTACGAGTTCATCTTTTTCTTTCTGCCAATCACGTTCGGTATCTATTTTTGGCTCAATAAAAAACGATTAACACAAGCTTCTAAAGGATGGATGGTCTTTGCCTCACTCTTTTTTTATTCTTGGTGGAATATCATCTATTTACCCCTCATTTTGGGCTCAATTCTCTTTAACTTTACCATAGGTTCCACTATTTCTAAGATGGATGAGATGACAGCTTCGACAAAGAAGGGAATGTCTCGCAAAACTCTTTTAGTGTTTGGTATCATCTCTAACATTCTTCTACTTGGTTATTTTAAGTATATGGACTTTTTCATTGCTAATGCCAATATGTTTTTAGGAAGCAATTGGGACTTAATGCACATCGTTTTACCATTAGGAATCAGCTTCTTTA
>JAABPY010000019.1 GCA_011391735.1 Sulfuricurvum sp.
ATCCACTTCACCTTTTTGGTTAAGGAGACTGAAAACTTTATCAATGTTATCCAATACATCAAAATGACGGTCAAAATAGGTAGGATCGTCGATGGCATAAATAATCCCCTGCGCGAGAAGGTCAGGTGGAAGTACTGCGTCTACTGCTTCCGTATCGATTGCGGCTTTGGGCATTGAAAAATATTTGGCATTTTCATTTTGCGCAAGGGCAATTCCCCCGTTTTGCTTAATCGCCACAATTCCCTCAGCCCCATCGCTTCCCGTACCGCTTAAGATAACTCCAATCGCTTTTTCTTTTTTTTCGAGTGCAAGTGATTTAAAAAAACGGTTAACAGAGGGTTTTGGGTAGGGCTTGAGCGGAGGTGTCATTAAGAGAAAGTGACCCTCTTCGATCACTAAATCAAAACTTGGCGGACAGAAATAGATCGTATTTCCCTTTGGCTTCATTTTATTGGTCACTTGAATAATAGGAAGTTTAGAGTATTTTTGGAGTAATGAACCCAACATCGTCGGTTGTTTGGGATCAAGGTGCTGGGTAATGATATACGTTATCACATCAGATGGTTCGATATTTTGGATAAATTTTAAAAGAGCTTCAAACCCTCCCGCGCTCGCACCTAATCCCACAAGGGTCAAATTTTCATAATTCAGATTAAATTCTTTTTTCATTGGCATAAATTACACGATTCCTTTAATTTGCTGCATCAGTTGATTGACACGACTGACGTCTTTTTGAACCCCTAAAAAGTACAGTAGTTTCCCCGTTTCCTTATCAAATATAGGGCTGATAGTGATTTCATTATAAATAAGCTGCCCCTCTTTGTCATAGTTGCGTAAGGTAACAGTGACGTTTGTTTTAGCCGTTATTGCATGTCGTATTTCATCCAGTGCCAACTGCTCTCGATCGTCTCCATGTAAAAAACGGCAATTTTTATGGATAACTTCATCCCGTGTGTACCCAAATAGATCACTAAATGCTTGGTTTACATAAATGAGAGGATTATCAGGCCGATTGGGATCGGTAATGGTGATTCCATTTTTAGCTTGATCCAAAATGTCCGGAAGGTATTTTTGAAATTCACTGGTATCATCATGAAATTTGCGTAGCATGTAAAGCCCGCCATAAAAATTACTTATTTCTAGACAAGGGACTTTTTTTCGTAAATCACTAATCATATTGCGAATTATTTTGGCTTTAAATTCTTTATCGTACTCATAAAAAATATCTAAAAAAATATCAATGCTATGAACAGATTTGTCAAAATTATTGACAAGATAATTAAGCAGTCTCGTCATACTAGAGGTTAAAACAATAACTTTATCACGACCTATAACGATACGCGTATCAGGATTCCAGTAACAGTTATCAGACAATTTTATAAGCAATTTATTATTCATGTTTTAATTATAGCACAAGAGTACCCGTAAAGTGCCTTAAAATGAGATCATCACATTTGGGGTACAAAATAGGTGCTTAAGTCTACCTCCCCGAGGGAAGCAGACTCAGTTTTGGGAGAGTATTATCATTTGAATCCCAACCTCCGCCCAATGCTTTATAAAGATTAATAGTGGCTATAAGGGCATTTTGTTTGGCAATTTGGGTGCTTTGCGATACTTGCAGCCATTGTTGTTGAACCAAAAGGAGATCGCTGTAGGCAATTGTCCCCACCTGATAGCGTAGTTTGGTTTGTTCAAACGCTTTTTGAATCGCCTTTTGGCTGGTGGTTTGAAAGTTCAATTGCTCTTGGGCTTTGGTGTTTTGACCAATAGCCGTATCGGTATCGTTAAATGCGGTAACAATGGCTTTTTGGTATTGCAAAAGAGTCTTATGTTGTTCTGCTTCGGCGATTTTGATCCCCCCCTCTATGAGTCCTGCGGAAAAGATAGGGATACTGACCGATGGGGTGAGTTCCCAAATCTTGGCAGGATTGGAGATGAAATTACTCAGCTCCAAACTTTGTATCCCCAACATCCCAGTGAGTTTGATACTGGGATAATAGGCGGCTTTAGCAATTCCTATTTGAGCGTTAGCTGAGATGAGGTTTTGTTCGGCTACGGCAATATCGGGGCGGTGTTCTAACAGTGTACTAGGGAGAGCTTCAGGAACGTTTGGGAGAGTGATCGATTCCAATGCCGTTGTTTTGACCGCTTGGGGATTACGTCCTAAGAGGAGATTAAATCGTCCCTCTTCGGCAATTTTAGTTGCTTGGAGTTGGGATAGGGTTGCTTGTGCACTCTGCGCAGCGGATTGAGCTTGAAGATAGACACTTTCATTGATGGAACCATAACGGTATTTGAGGGCGCTTTGCTCTTGGATGGAGCGTGAAGCGTTGAAATTTTCTTGGGCTAGGGCGATTTGTCCCTCAAGTGAAGAGAGGGTGATATACGAAGCAGCAACACCCGATGCGAGAGAGAGACGAAGTGTTTGACGGGCGTATTCACTGGAGAGCAACAATGCCCGTGCCGCTTCATTGGCACGACGTACTTTTCCGAAGAGATCAATTTCGTAGCTAACGAGGGAGAGGGATGCCGCATAGGTTGATGTGACCCCTTGTATAAGATTTCGTCCCCCTGTTGATGCATTGCTAACCCCTTTTTTATCCAGAGAACCGTTGCCGTTGATTTGGGGATAAAGGTACGATTTGGCTTGATCAAATTTACCTAAGAGTGAATCGACGGATGCTCCAGCGGTTTGAATATCTTGATTGTTGAGCAGCGCAAGGTCGATACTTTTGGATAGCTGAGGATCGTTGAAACTTTTCCACCACTCTTTATCGACCGCTTTTTCTTTGCTGTTGTTGGTATCGCTGTAGCGAAAGTTTTCAGGAACTGCCGTAGAGGGTTTGGCATAATCGGGTCCAATTGCCGAACATCCTCCTATTACAAGGGAAAGGATGAGGGAACCGTATACGTAGGATGATTTATTCATGGATAACTCCTGTTGAGGGGGCAATTTTCTCTTTGAGTGTTGAGACCCAATAATATAAGAACGGGATAAAATATCGTTCGATAAAGGTTGCGGCTAACATCCCCCCAAACATCGCAACACCAATAGAGAAACGTCCCCCCGCTCCTGCGCCAGAACTAAATATAAGGGGGAGCATCCCTGCTAGGAAGGCAAATGAGGTCATCATCATCGGACGGTAACGTAAGCGTGCTGCCTCCATTGCTGAGTCGTAGATACTCATACCAGCGTTTCGTTGCTCTTCGGCAAATTCTACCACCAAAATAGCATTCTTCGCTGAGAGGGCAATGAGGGTCAGTAGTCCTATTTGGAAAAAGACGTTATTGTTCAGCCATGGGATCACCCAAACAATCGCATACGCTCCCATAATACCGTACGGAACCGCCAGCATAATGGAGATAGGGAGGCTCCAACGTTCATAGAGGGCTGCCAAAATCAAATAGACCATAATCAGGGCAAATGCCATAATAATCAGAGCTTTGGAGCCGACGAGTTTTTCTTGGAGATACAAACCATCCCAATCGTAAGCAGCGCTGGTGGGTAAGAGGGTATCTCCCGCATGCTCAACAATTTTAATAATCTCTCCGGAGCTATGCCCAGGTGTTGGTGAACCCATAATCGTCGTACTTAAAACACCGTTGAAGTGTTCGATAGAACTAGGGGCACTGGACATCGTGACCTTAATAACGCTGGAAAGGGGGATGAGTTTACCACTGCTTGAACGTACCCATCCTCGCCCAATATCTTCTGGTTTCGAGCGATACGCACTATCAGATTGCATTTGTACCCAGTAGGTTTTACCATTTTTATCGAATTGATTGATGTACATTGATCCGATGGTTCCTTGGAGGGTTTGGAAAACCTCTGCCACGGAGAGCCCCAACATTTTTGCTTTTTCACGATCCACTTCCACCGAGAGAGTGGGGGTGGTGATATTCATTGTGCTAAAAGGATTTTTAATGCTTGGTTCTTGGCTTAATTGTCCCACAAACGCATTGGTTGTTTCGGCTAGACGACTGACATTATTATCTCCGGGTTGAAGAAGACGAAGGCTAAACATATCCGATGGTCCCATTCCACGAATAGGGGGAGGGGGCATTGCGAATACTTTTGCCTCTTTGATAGCACCTAATTTTGGTGCAAGGGAACCTAAAATACCAAAAACTTTGAGCTCTTTGGTTGTTCGTTCATCCCATGGTTTGAGACGGGTGAAGATTACCGCAGCATTGGGTTCTTGGGAGAAGGTAAGGATATTTAAACCCGTAATAGCGGTGTATTTAGAAATCCCCTCTTGTTGGCTTAAAATATCTTCCACTTGTTTCACCACTTCGAGGGTACGATTCGCCGTTGCTCCATCAGGTAAAACAATCGCAGTAATAAAATACCCTTGATCTTCCATCGGTAAAAAGGCACTGGGGAGGGTTTTGTGAAAAAAGGCAATAAAAAAGTACGTCGAGAGATAAATCACCAAAAAGATGAACGACTTACGGATCATCCATCCTGAACGGCGAACATAATTATCGGTCATTTTTCCAAAAACACGGTTAAACCAGCGGAAAAATCGAGCAGGTTCCCCCTCGTGATGTTTGAGGATAAGGGCACCAATAGCAGGGGCAAAGGTCAACGCCATAAAACCTGAAAAGACAACAGAAATAGCGATAGTTGCGGCAAATTGTTTGTACAGCTGTCCCGTCATCCCCCCCATAAAGGTAGCAGGGATAAAGACGGCACACATGACGAGGACGATGGCAACGACAGGACCTGATATTTGGGACATTGCTTTGATCGCTGCTTCTCGTGGAGAGAGTTTCTCATGTTGGAGTATTCGCTCCATGTTCTCGATAACGACAATCGCATCATCGACAACAATCCCAATGGCGAGAACCAGCCCAAAGAGAGTGAGGGTGTTGATCGAATACCCAAGCAGATACATCCCGATAAATGCCCCTGTAAGGGAGATAGGAATCGAGAGGATGGGGATGAGTGCTGCACGGGTACTTTGTAAAAAGAGGTAGATAACCAAACTTACCAAAACGATAGAGGCCAAAAGGGTAAAGAGAACCTCTTCAATCGAAATTTTCACAAAATCGGTTGTATCGTAAGGAATCGAATACTCTATCCCTTTTGGGAATTTTTTGGAAAGTTGTTCCATTTTGGCAGCAACGGCTGCGGAGGTATCGAGGGCATTGGCATTGGTATCGGCGAAAATACCAATCATTGCAGCGGGTTTGCCGTTAACGCGACCGAAGAATTCATAGTTTTGGCTTCCTAGTTCGACACGTGCCACATCTTTGAGGCGCAAAGTAGACCCATTTGGATTGGCTCGGAGTATGATATTCTGAAACTCTTCAGGGGTCGAAAAACGCCCTTTGGAAGTGAGTTGCATCGTCCACATTTGCTCACCATTAGTAGGACCTTGCCCCAATCGCCCCGGAGAGACTTGGAGATTTTGATCTTTGATAGCGGTGGCAACATCGCTAGAGCTTACCCCTAGAGATGCCATTTTCTCGGGGTTTAGCCATACTCGCATCGAATAATCACGTTGACCGAAGATTTGGGAGCGTCCAGCTCCTGGAATTTTTTTGATCTCATCGAGAAGCGTTGCGGAGATATAGTTACTAATTTGCGTTGAATCAAAACTCTCATCGGGTGAGGTAACGGCAACGAGTAAGAGAATATCAGAGGTCTTTTTCTGTACAGTGACACCAAGATCACGGGTACTTTGAGGAAGCTGTGCAATCACCGAGTTGATACGGTTTTGGACATCGACGGCGGC
>JAABPY010000020.1 GCA_011391735.1 Sulfuricurvum sp.
CAGCAAGAAACAGATGGTTAGCGTCCTACATTGCTATTGTTTCGCTAGAAGCTGTGAGCGATCACAGCAGTAGATTAATTATCACTTTATCCAGAACCCGGCTTATGTTGTACCTAAATTGGCTTTAACTCCTTGAATATGAGGGGTTTCAGCCATCTTTTATTGCTTGAACTGGGAAACAAACTCCTCAATATCATCAAATAATGATTGCAAATCTTCTTCGTGTTCCACTTCATCAGCTAAAATTTGAGAGATAAGATCGTAGGTGACCGTATCCTTTTCTCGAACAATGTCTAAAAGCGATGAATAGGTCGAAATAGCGCACTGTTCCCCTTTAATCGCTTGATCCAAAATAGCACGAACGTCAAAATCAGTAGGGGCATCGTAGCCACAGTTGGAGTGTATTAGCCACTCTTGAGGGTGCAAAATAGGGGTACCTCCCAGCTGAAGGATACGTCCCGTAAGCATCGTTGCATGACGAAGTTCATCGGCAGCATGGAGGGTTAGTTCCGCAATAACAGCATCTTTCATCAACCCTTTGGCGACTTTGGATTCGATAAAATATTGATAATAGGCAAGCCATTCATCACAGTAGGCTTTATTGAGAAGTTGGATAACTGTTTGCGCCTCGATACCCTTGAGGATTGATATCCCACGTTTTGCCATTATTGATCCTTTTGTGTGCAGAGTTGAAAAACTATAGCAGTGAAGTTCTTAAATTCTAATTATCACTCACTATTTTCCACTTAATGGCTCAAAACCAAACTCTTTGGGGCGCATAAGCTCTACGGGATAGATAATTTGCCCCTCGACTATGCGCATCGAATACTCCCTCTGGGCTCCACGAAGAGTGGCGTTTAGATAATCAACACCAACACTCGTTGTATAGTTAATCCAATCAAATGTGAGATCATTGTTCATCAATTCATTGGTCTCATAAATAGTGGGAACTTGCTCGATGATGGAGTTGGCAACGATCATGTTTTTGCGATCTTTGTATTGGGTCAGAGAGATGAGATTGGGGTCAAAATTGATTTGGGTAGAGAGGATGTTGTGTTCATGAATATTGACAAAGGTGAGCTGTGCGATAAGCATAGAGGTTTTAACAACGGGGAGATGGGTAACGATGTTTTTTTTGGAAAAGGGGGATGGTTTGGCTAGATAGGTGACAATATTGGAACCTTCTGTATTGACGGAGTACAAAGCAGAGGGGATAGACCCTTTTTTGGATTCAGAGGCGACGCTTTGGGTGAGTTGAGCCAGATTTTTCCCCACCAAGGAGTCACCGTAGAATATAGCCAATGATTTTCCCATATAAGGGGAGAGGGCTGTAATTTGTGCTTGATAATCGATAGCTCCAAAGAGGATATTTTCGGGGGCACTCCCACTATCGCATTTGTGCACGGTAGGGATAAAAATGGGAAGGGCAATAGGCTCAAGAGAGAGTAAATTTTTGACACCACCAAGGGTAAGGGGGGCTAAAATCGCATTCATTTGATCAGATTTTATTTTTTCAAGAGCTTGCGTTATTGCTTCTTTGGATTCATTGGGAAGGGTGTATGCCAAAAGTTCAAATGGTTGATGGGATGCCATAAGGGTTGCTAGGGCAACATTATAGGTTGATTGACCGTATTTTCCAATGACCGTAGGGGAGCAGAGGAGGGCAATTTTGATTTTTTGATTGGATTCCCCCCACAAAGAGAGGTACAGGAGGAGAAGTAGGGAAACACTCTTCATTTTAAAGCCTCTTTGATGGTTGTAAGATCCCGCATCGCCTCTTTTTTAAAGGATGGGTTACGGACAAGATAGGTGGGGTGAAAAATAGGGATAATAGAGAATTTTCCAAAAGGGATATTATGTCCCCGAACACTCTCGAAATTGCTTTCATCGTGGGTTAAGAGACGATAGGCATCGGGACCTAGGGTGACGATAAGTGTGGGGTTAAGGATGTCGAGCTGTTTTTCCAAAAGGGGATAACAGCTGCTGCATTCACTCGCTGAGGGGTGTTGAAAGCCAAAAGGTTTGCATTTCACAGCATGGGTAATGTGGACATCGTGGAGTCTAAGATGTAACACTTTTTCGATCATATCTCGTAACATCCCCCCCGAACGCCCAACATAATAATTATTGGATTCATCCTCTGAACTAGAGACGAATGCATCAACAAAGAGGATTTTAGGAGTTTTGCTCCCGTATCCGCACATACTTTGAGAGCGTGATTTACTCAAATCACATAAATGACACCCTTGGATAGTTTGGATAAGGGCATCGTATGAGTTAGGAAGAGAGAGAGGTTGAGTCTTTATGCTGTTAGGACTAATAGGATCAACATAACTAAACCCCAACGCTTTAAGACGGTAAAGGTTTTCAAGGAGGACAAGGTTTTGGTAAGAGTTCATAGTTGTGAGTATACGAAATAGGGTGTTAAAAAGAGATAAAAAAAGCTATACGTGTTAACAACTTAATTACTAAATTACGTAATGAATGTCAAGAGCCAAATTGAAGAACCTTAGCAATTCTTTTAGCTCTATCACCAACTTGAGTCGCCCAAACACTCTTTAAACACTCGTTGGATGCGCTTTCGTAGTCTCCAATTGAAAGATACATTAACGTTTTTTTGAATGTGAGTAATTTCGTAACACCCATGTTAAAACCCATATTAATCAAAGCATCTTGTCTTGATGGTGTTAATGTTTTGAAAAAAGATAATTTTTCAGTTAGAGCGTAACGGACTTTTTCAATATCGTTAGACAACATAATGAGAGCTTCATTTCGGGTAATTCCCACATCGTCAAGATTACGACCGATACCAATTGTCAATTTACCGACGGTGTCTTTATAGGGAAATTGTCGGTAACCCTCATCTTCGATAAGTTGTGATTGTAATGTCGTCATTTAATTATTCCTTTTGTTTGAAGATAAAAATAAATTCCGACGGAAATAAGTCCGACGATTACGAGGAATTTATCAAAAACCGTTTTGCCGATTTCCATATAGAATTTTTGTGTTAATTTTTGGACAGCTAGATCGGCGTATTTTTCGAGTTGAGCATCGGTTAAAGTATGATTGCAATCTGAGCAATGGTCTTCAAGGTTAGGCATTTTTTTATAACCCCGTAGTGGTTAATGAACCATCGTCATTAACGGTTAAACGGTAACGAGTGCCATTAGGTGATTTTAAAACAATACCCCTACTAATGGTATCTACCTCTAAATCGCCCGAGACCACATTAAAACCAATTGATGAATATCTAGCTATAACCGAAGTCGAAATCATAAAATCAAAAGCGGCATTAGGGGTTTTAGCATCTGTAAATTTAAGATAACCATTCGGTAAGCCATCCGTTGAACTAGTCTTAGTACAAGCAATTTCAAGAGTAGAAACAATTCTAGCTGAGGGCGCTGTTTTGCCATAACTAGTAAGTTTAATAGCTCCCTGTGTACCGCCTGCCGTACCCGTTAAAGAGGAATAAATAGTAGGATATTTGTAAGATAAAGTCGAAAAAATAGGAGTACTAGCCCCGACCTCAGTTACCCCAACACCTAAAGCATTAGCACTATTCCAAACACTAAATTTACCATTTGAAACTCCATTCCATGGCTCTGCAGGGAGATCAAGAATCAAAGAGGGGCTAATTTTAACACGGTTATTAATTGCCAAGATAATCGCGTCGAGTTGAGTTTGATCAAAAGAAACATTTGCCATTTTTTTTCCTTATGCCACTAAAGCAGTAATGACCGCAGAGGTGAAAAGAGCGTCCGTTTCGGTTTTACTGTAAACGTCAGTAATTCCATAGCCACCTTTTGTCGTGGGCTTGGAAGTCAAGTTTGAAAATGTGTGGGCGTGGCTATCATCAGCGATAACGACAGTGATAGAAACATTTGCGGAACCATCGAAAGCAACAGAACCCGTAGCGTCACCCGAGAGGGTAATAGTGCGAGCCGTTGTTAGTTTGGTTGAAGAGTCAGAAGTGAGAGCAGAACCACTAAGCAAAGTATAAGCGGTGCCCGTCCATCTGTATTGCTTGTTTGTCGCTTGATCGATATAGACCTTAGAAGAAACACCCGTGGCAGGGAAAGTTGCGAGGGTTGCATATTCTAGGACATCGTCCATCGCCGTTGGAATTTGAGAAGTGGGAATTAGTCCCGAAGCGTCGAGAGTTGCAACACCATTGACAGCACCTAAGAGAGATGACTTAATACGGGAATTGATAGCGGAGATGATGCTATCTAGTTGGGCTTGAGTGAAAGAAACGTTTGCCATTTTTTAGCCTTTTTTTAAGATGTTAGAGCCGAAGTATCGGCAGGGGTGAACGAGTTGTTAAGCTCATTTTTGAGGGTTAAGAGTTCTGAATCTGTAGCGATAGTCGAGAAGTCGAAACCGTTAGCTTCAAAGAGGACAGAGATGTTTTGGTTGAATTGTTCGATTGAAGCTCTTATTTCATCAAGAACTAATGCAGACTCAGTTAATCGGTAATTCTCAACAAAAGGGATAATATCGTTATTGATAATATCACGGACAAAATAGAGGGAGTTTTGGAGATCAACATTTGGCATGGGAAACCCCCGCCGTTTAGGCGAAAGTTAGAGGAGCGTAACCGAGGATAATTACTTCGTCGATAAGTGCTCCATTGATCGTGAGACCTTTAAGAACGGTTTGGATATCGTCAGGGTTAGCGGTTGATTTCGCGATGAAATTCAAATACGCTTTTTTACCCGTGCCACTGTTACGAACTTGGACTTTTACGTCATAAGCCACGGTGATTGTTGGGTTAGCGTTACCCGTGACGGAAAGTTCTTTAAGAATCTCCCAAGTACCCTCAAAAAGATCCTCAACAACTGTTTGAGCATTTGCAGAACTCATAGGCAAGTATGTGTTATAGGTAGTTTCACCCAAAAGATTACGGACAAGCTGTTTCATTATTTCACCCCCTGATGAACCATGCGGATACGATTAGCCGCAAGTGTAGTTTTATAATCCGCATCAAAAAGAGCTTTATGAGCGAAGACATCGTTGACGTGCTTACCCGCTTTAATATGTTTCAACGTTACCGTTGCACTCAAGCCATCAGGTTGACGGGAAACACCAATTTTCATGGAGCGCATAACAGCAGGTGCGACAACGTCAGTTCCACCACTTGCGACGTGTTCAAATGCAGATACTTCACCCTCTAAAATTGCTGAGAGAGTAGTGAAATCAGCAACGCTAATCTCTACAGCAGAAGAGCGGTATTTTGATTTAACAGACTGTTTAATCAGACTAATCATTTTTTAACCTTTTTTGTAATTTAGCGTAAAAGCATTCGTAGGACAAGGTTTGTCGTTGGTTTGTTCTTAACACGGTGAAATGTTGGCATTTTTTTAAAGTGTAGAGTAATAGATGAATTGAAAAAAGCGATAGAGCCGATGGGGTGGGAATTTTGAGGGAGGGAAATTCATCACTCTAAGAAAGTTTAAGTTTAAGAAGTTGGTTTTCTGTAGTTCTGGCATAGAGCTTGGCTCCCCTTTGGGGTCGGTAGAGTTAGAATCCTGCTACATCCATAAGAGCGAAGAGGCAGGGAGTCGAGACGTTAGTTTGCCTTATGGTTGGCGAGTGGTTGGCGTCCGAAAGAGCTGTTTGCAGTTGAGAAGTGAGAACGGAGTTAAGAGCCAACGGCTACCGCCTCTACTCTCCGAGGGTAAGAGCGAAGAGGAGAGAAAGGGA
>JAABPY010000021.1 GCA_011391735.1 Sulfuricurvum sp.
TTTCGTCACTGTTATACTAAAAACAAAACGTAGCATAAACGTAGCAATCGGGAAATTAGCTCAATTAATCGTCAGAAATTAAAATTTAAAAGAAATGTATGGGTAAAAAAGTAGCACTATCACGAACGGGGAATATCGATCATATATCCTAATGAGCGAATATTTTGGATGAACTCCTCTTTTAAACTTTTTTTCAGACGGCTTACTTCGGCACGAATAGTCGCATTATCCACATACTCTTCATCCCATATATAGGTGCGAAATTGATCAAAATCAACGACTCGCCCACGATTACGAGCCAACAGTTCGATAATTTGAAGTTGCCGCTTGGAGAGATGCTGTGCACTATTATCACACAGTAGTGTCGAGATGGAGGCATCGTACGCATAGCTTTTGGAAAGACGGATATGACTTTGGGGAATCGTACAATTTTGCATTACCTTATCAATACGTAAGGAGAGCTCTTTGAGATGGAACGGTTTTTTCAGATAATCAAAACACCCCAAATCATACGCCCGACTAATTCCTTCAATATCGACAAGGGCACTGATATAAATAGCGGGGGGGCGGATTTTAAGAGCATGCAATTGTTCCAGCAAATCCAAGCCATCGATTCCAGGGACATTAATATCCAGTATGAGCAAATCAAAACGCTCCGACAGTATCTCTCTTAACGCCTCCGTACCCTCATAACATACCATAATACGATGCCCCAATGCCATCAGATACTCAGCTATGGCATCACTGAGCATCCGTTCATCTTCAAGTAGCAATATTTTCATCCATTCCCCTCTTTGTTAAATCGATACTCAAAACGGGTAAACTCATCATTAGAATCAATGGCTATTGCGACGTTCTCTTCATCACAAATCGATTTTACCAAACTAAGTCCCAACCCAAACCCATCTGTTTTTTTACGTTCTCGATAGTAGGCTTCAAAAATCTTTGCCTCATCCTGAATTTTCACAGAACGACTCTGAACCCAAAAACGGCATTCAACGACACTGCAACTCACCCCTACACCAATGACTTCATCACTTTTGGTATACTTGATCGCATTGGTGAGGTTATTATCAACGACTCGCTGAAGCTTTGTCTCATTGAAATGTATCCATACGGGGAATGCTGGTTTTTCATAGTGAAAAGAGAGAGCGGAGAAATGGGCAACCTCATCAAAAAACTCCAACCTTTTTTCGATATATTCCCCCAAATCAATCCCTTTTTTCGGATAATCCACCTGATCTTTTTTCACCAGATAGCTCAAATCATCGTAAATACTAAAAATATTTTTTACTGCCGCTTCGATCTTGGCAAGATAACGGTTACGCCCCTCTCTCATGCTAAAGAGCTCAATATTTGCCATAATCACCGAGAGGGGAGTATTGGTTTCATGAATGGCATAACGGATGAACTGCTTATGTGACTCCAGTAACCCTTGCGAAAACTCACGCTCCTGCTCAAGAGCACTATTTTTACGCTCTAGTGCTTGAGTCTTAATACGAACCCGCTCTTCAAGACTTTCATTGAGTTGCTGAAGCGATTTTTTTTGTTCTTCGATCGTTAACCCCATCTCATTGGCATACGCCGCCATTTTTTTAAATTCACTAAAATAGAGTTCATGGGGTACGATAGGTTCCGTTTTTTGATAGACCGATTCGAAGAATTCGAAAAACCGTTCCATATCCCGTGCAATCATACTGTTAACGATTTTGGAAAGTCCCACGATAAAACCAAACAATATAAGAGCTAACGTTGCGATCTCGACCATTACTTTAATAAGGCGTGTTTTGGGTAAATCTTGATACGAGAGGGAACTGCTCAAAGGGACCCCCTTGACAATTTCGATCCCATTTTGAGCTGTTTTTAAAAAGTCTTTGTACTCATCATAAATAAGGAGGGAGGAAAAAATAACGGTCAATAAAAGGATAAAAACAATCGTATAAAAGTTAGTTTGGTGAAGACTGATTTTCGACCATCGATGATTATCCCACTCTTGCATCGCCATAGCCCTACATTTTTAACTCTTTTTAATTCTCTTCGCATTTTAGAACAAACCTATCGTTGAATTGCTTAACTGATTAAAATTCATTCTCTATACCCAAGTAATAGATGATAAAATAACCCTATGATTAGACCAAACACGTTGAACGTAATAACCAAGAGAAGGGGTCTTAATGAAAAAACATACATCGATAGAGAAATTACTTATTTTTTTGATGTTTCTATTTAGCCCATATTTATGGGCAGATGGAATTCTTTTAACTTCTGTCACTACTGAGATTTGCAATTTGCTGGATAAAAAATCCCCCTCTTTAAACAAAGAGCTCATAGAATTTTATCACAACCGAAAGTGTCTTCCCGCTTGGAGTAATGAGAGTGGCGTTGACCCACAGGCTATTTCTTTGCTATACGTTCTTAATCACTCTAACGAAGAGGGGTTGAATAATGACGATCCGGTTTATCACCGTAAAAACATTCTCACCCTTATGGAGTCAATTTCATTAGAGAGCTATAAAAAAAGTAATCCTATTGCATTGGCACAGCTTGATATTTTGCTTACAGATGGGTATATGACACTGGGAAAACATCTCTACTACGGTGTATTACCACGCGAAGCGTTCATCAAAGAGTGGAGTATTCCTAAGAAAAAACCAATGAATATTGGAGATCATCTCCACGATGCTCTCGAGAATAAAAATATCCAAGCCTCCCTTGAAGAGCTTTCCCCTTCCTCCCATGGCTATCAAACATTGAAAAAATTACTCTTAGAATATCTTAAAATACCCAATAAAAGTGGATCGAATGAGACCAATTCATCCTTAAATAGTGACATAGAAGAGAAGATTACAATCATCCGTTTAAATATGGAGAGATGGAGATGGGTACCTGATGTCCATGAACGTTCGTACATTTTGGTTAATATTCCTGATTTTTCGCTTAGCGTAATCAAGGAGGAGAAAACAGCCTTAAAGATAAAGGCCATCGTGGGCAAGAAGAAGAGAGAAACTCCGATTTTTAATGCAACCTTGAAATATATTGTTGTCAATCCCTACTGGAACGTACCCATTACGATACTAAGAGAGGATATTTTCCCAAAAGTACGCAAGAATATCAGTTATCTAAAAAAAGAAAAAATTAGACTGTTCAAACAAGGAAATGATAAAAAAGAGATCAACCCCTACACCATCAACTGGAAAGATGCCGATGCAAATAGCTTTCCTTATCGTCTTAGGCAAGATACAGGGGCAAAAAACGTATTGGGACGTCTCAAATTTGTCTTTCCCAATTCACGTGACATTTATATTCACGATACCCCTAGTAAGTATCTTTTTGATAAGGATGTCCGAACTTTTAGTTCGGGATGTGTCCGTATAAAAGAGCCCATTAAATTTGCCAACTACTTATTAAAAAATGACAATAATGGATGGGGTGACAAGAACATTTCTACCCTTATCAATAAAGGGAGTCATAAAAGTATTTTCCTTGCTACCCCCATAAAAGTACAAATTCAATATTGGACAGTTTGGGTAGATGATGAGGGGGTAGCCAATTTTCGTGACGATGTATACGGTTATGACAAAAATTTGGCAAAACTTCTAGGGTGGTAAGGGCGTAAAGAAATATGGTGATTTTCATTGTTTAATAAACTATGGTAAAATTCCGATTATCTTATAAAACATATAAACAAAGAGGGGTATAAATGGGGAGAGAAGATATAATTAATCGTAGAAGTTTTTTAAAAATAGCCACAGCGGTGTCGGCGGTCTCTTTTTTTCCTAGTATTGTGTTGGGGAAGACAGACCTTCCTTATAAAAAATCTCTTTCTCTTTACAATATCCATACGGGTGAAGATATCACGACGACGTTTTGGGCTGATGGTGCTTATATTCCTGAGGCATTAAATGAGATGAACCATCTACTTAGAGATTACCGAACGGGTACCTCTACTTCGATGAATATTGAACTTTTTGATCTCCTTTATTCCATTCGTACCAATCTTGATAGTAACAAGCCTTTTAATATCATCTCGGGTTACCGTTCACCAAAAACAAACGCTACACTTCATAATCACTCTTCAGGAGTTGCTAAGAAAAGTCTCCACATGGAAGGAAAAGCAATCGATATTAATTTACCTGGACGAACTCTTTCTGATCTCCATGCCCTTGCAATGAACCTCAAGCAAGGGGGAGTAGGATACTATCCCCAATCCAATTTTGTCCATGTTGATGTGGGAAGAGTCCGATCGTGGTAATCTCACACGAGCTTAGTTGAGCCTATCTTAATCCCTCTCCTACTATAATTCCATTATATTTTCCCAAGGTTTTTTATGAGTATAATCCCCCCCCCTTTTACCCATCTACATCTCCATACTGAATACTCTCTCCTTGATGGTGCCAATAAAATTTCAGCCCTTGCTAGTCGTGTCAAAGAGTTGGGGATGACCTCGGTTGCGATGAGTGACCATGGTAATATGTTTGGTGCCATTGATTTTTATCAGCAGATGAAAAAAGAGGGGATTAAGCCAATTATTGGGATGGAAGCGTATATCCATAATGGTGAAGAGTTGGGGGATAAAACCATACGGCAACGGTTTCACCTCTGTTTGTTCGCCAAAAATGAGATCGGGTATAAAAATCTGATGTATCTCTCGTCTCAAGCCTATATTAATGGATTTTATTACTATCCACGGATTAATAAAAAACTCCTTCGTGAAAATTGCGAGGGGATTATCTGTACGTCAGCGTGTTTGCAAGGGGAGGTAAATTGGCATCTCAATACAATTAATGAACGAAACATTAAAAACGGTGCGGGGGGGTATGAAGAGGCGAAGAAGGTCGCATTGGAGTACAAAGCAATTTTCGGAGATGATTTTTATATGGAGATTATGCGTCACGGAATCAGCGATCAGCTCTTCATTGACGATCAAGTCCTTAAAATCTCCCAAGAGACAGGGATAAAGCTCGTTGCTACCAACGATACCCACTACACCTTTCCCGAAGATGCCCAATATCACGAAGCGTTTATGTGTATTGGGATGAATAAACTCTATGATGATCCCAAGCGGATGCGCCACTCCGTCCATGAGTTTTATATCAAATCCCCTGAACAAATGGCACGTATCTTTGCCGACATTCCCGAAGCCCTTTACCATACCCAAGAGATTGTCGATAAATGTCAGCTGGAACTGAAACTGGGAAATCCAACCCCCCCTAATTTTAAATTCACCACGGAGTATGCCCAGCAAGAGGGGCTGGTTATGGAGGAGGATGCACACTATTTTATCCACCGTTGCCGTGTTGGACTGGAAGATCGGCTCAAACATGTTCCGCAAGCTAAACACGAGGAGTACAAAGCGCGGTTAGAGTTTGAGATGAATGTCATCAACCAAATGAAATTTCCAGGCTATATGCTCATTGTTTGGGATTTCGTCCGTGAAGCGAAACGGATGGGGATTGCCGTGGGACCGGGACGGGGTTCGGCGGCGGGAAGCTTGGTCGCTTATTCTCTCGAAATTACCGATATTGACCCGATGAAATATGACCTCCTTTTCGAGCGTTTTCTCAATCCTGAGCGGGTATCAATGCCCGATATCGATATGGACTTTATGCAAGCACGTCGCGGGGAAGTGATCGATTATGTGGTGCAAAAATATG
>JAABPY010000022.1 GCA_011391735.1 Sulfuricurvum sp.
ATGATCTTGATGAAATGATTGGAAAAAGTTTTGAATTGATACACGTTTCGGAAGAATCATTTAATGCTTTTGGTGAAAATTACAAAAAGTTGCTTGAAGAAGGATCAAGTGCTTTAAAATACCCATTCTTGAAAAAAGACGGAACACTTATCTGGTGCAGTGTTAAAGGGACTCTGCTGCATTCTTGTGATATTTCAAAAGGAATCATATGGACCTTAGTCGATATCACGACTGAAACAATTATTGCCAAAAAACTCGAAAAAAGTGAAACACTTTTCAGAAAGTTGTTTGAAAACATGAACAGCGGTGTTGTCATTTATGAAAGTGTAGATAACGGAAGTGATTTCATTTTTAGTGATGTCAATAGCGCAGTTGAGAGAATCGAAGGAGTTGCGTATAACGAGATTATCGGAAAAAAAGTGAGTGAACTTTTTCCAGGTGTTAAAGAGATGGGACTTTTTGAGGTTCTTCAACGTGTATATAACAGCGGTCAAGGTGAACATTTTCCTCTTAGCTTTTACGAAGACAATAAGCTCTCAGGTTGGAGAGAAAATTATATTTATAAGCTTCCTAGCGGAGAAATAGTTGTTGTTTATGATGATGTTACAGATCAGAAAAATGCAGAGCAAGCATTGAAAAATAGTGAATTAAGTCTTAAAAAAGCTCAAGAAATAGCGCATATCGGAAACTGGGAATATGATGTACGTACCGATACGCTCACATGGTCTGATCAAATATTTGAAATATTCGCAAAAGATAAAAACACATTTATTCCGACTTTAGAAAAATTCACTCAAAGCATTCACCCTGATGATAGAATGAGTGTCAGCGATGCATATGCGAATTCTTTAAATACACAAGAAAAATATTCTATAGATCACCGTCTTTTAATGGACGATGGAAGTTTAAAATGGGTTCGAGAAATTGCAGATACAGATTTTGATGAGAATGGAATACCGTTAGTAAGTCGAGGGACGGTGCAAGATATTACGGAGCAAATTTTAATACTTAATGATTTACAAACAGCGCAATTACAAGCTGAGGCAGCAAATCGAGCAAAAAGTCAATTTTTAGCCAATATGAGTCATGAAATACGAACACCTATGAATGCGATCATAGGGCTAAGCCAATCGATGCTTGATTCTCCTTTGGAACCAAAATATTTAGATCCTATTCATAAAATATACGGCTCTTCAAAAATGCTTTTAGGTATTATTAATGATATCTTAGACTACTCAAAGATTGAAGCTAACAAACTTGAATTAGAGCATAAAAACTTTTTAATCGAAAATATTGCAGGACAGCTTCGTACAATATTTGCTCAAACTGTAAAAGAAAAACAGGTACAACTTTATTTTTACATCAAAAAAAGTGTGCCTGTGTCAATCATTGGGGATGAATTAAGACTAACACAAATATTGACGAATCTACTTAGCAACGCATTGAAATTCACTCATGAAGGGACAGTAACACTTAGTATTGATTGTGTAAAACGAGAAAATGAATACGCCAAACTTCGTTTTTGTATCAGCGATACGGGTATAGGTATGAGTGAAGAAGTTGTCTCTAAGTTATTCAATCCATTTACGCAAGCCGATAATTCAACTACCCGAAAATATGGGGGAACAGGTTTAGGTCTAACCATTTCAAAGCGCTTGGTCAACGCAATGGGCGGAGAAATTATTGTAGAAAGCAAGAAGGGAGAAGGAACAACATTCAGCTTTGAGATTAAAGTTGAAGTAGTTTCTTCTGAACATGAATCAGCAATTATATCAGATCATAAATGTAATATTTTGATCGTTGATGATCAAGAAATTTCACGCCTTATTCTTCAAGAGATGGTAGAGAGTTTTTCGTGCAACGCCCAGAGTGCCTCGAACGGTCACGAAGCTTTAGGAATGATTGTGAGTGCGGAGCATGAAAAGAGAGCGTATGATCTTGTCATTATGGATTGGAACATGCCTAATATGGATGGGCAGGAAACTATACGGCAGATTATGGAATTGGAAAAACAGGGTCTTTTGAAAACAAAAATTCCTAGACTCATTATGCTTAGTGCCCATTCTCCTGAAGAGATACATTTAGAAAATGTTGATGGACTGCTTACCAAACCGGTCACTAAATCAAGTTTGTACCAAGTTATTTTTTCGAAAGCGAATGAGACAACGACAACCGCTCAAAATGATGCATCACACTCATTTCCTAATTTGAGCGGATTTAGAGTTTTATTGGCAGAAGACAATATATTAAATCAAGAAGTAGCTACCCTCATGCTCCGAAAAATTGGAATCATTCCTGTGATTGCAAACGATGGAGAAGAAGTAATTAAGCTCTTTTTATCCAAACCTCATGATTTTGATCTGATTTTAATGGATCTTCATATGCCTCAGATGAGCGGATATGAAGCTACTGCAATCATTCGTGAACATGATAAAAAAATACCTATCATCGCGCTGAGTGCTGCAGCGATGACTGAAGATAGAGACAAAGCAATTGCAGCGGGTATGAATTCTCATCTAAGTAAACCGATCGATAGAGACGCTCTATATGCAACGCTGGCTCAATGGGCAGGAGGAAAGATAGACATTCCATCACACTTAGAAATATCTTTGAAAGATCAAGTGTTTAATTTTGAGCATTTATCGAATCTTGTAGGAGAAAACAAATCAGTTGAACAAAGACTGATTAGTAACTTCATAGCTCAACTCGACGGAGAATATCGTGAGCTTTTGAATCTTTTGAGGGAAAACAATCCTTCAGTAGGAGCATCTCTCCACGGACTCAAAGGAGTCAGCGGAAATATGGGGGCAGAAGCGCTGTATTCGCTGTGCCGATCCATCGAAACGAAGTTAGCATCAGATTCAATTGATCTGGATAAAGAAGCAAAAAATTTGGAGTTGATGATGGACTCTACAACTACAGTACTGAAAGAGGCGTTATTGCTGACAGATCATCCGGTATCTAGTATAATGCTTACCGAAGAAAATCCAGAGCAACTTTTTAAGAAAATTGAGAATGATCTGATTAAACGAAAAATTGTATCTTTTAGTGAACAAGACAAATTAATTGATAGTTTAGAAAAGATCGTAGATGCTGAAAAACTAGAATTATGGAAAAATGCAATGCAAAAGTTTGATTTTCAAACAGCGTTGGATTTGATGCAAAAGTGGAAATTATGAACGAAATTAATACCAAACCAACGATTCTGATAGTAGATGATACTCCTATAAATATTGCCGTATTGTATGAATTACTGCAGTCTGATTATGAAATTAAAGCTGCTACTAATGGTGAAGACGCCTTAGAAATCGCCAAAGGGGCCGAGAAACCTGATTTAATTTTACTCGATATTGAAATGCCGGGAATGGACGGATATGAGGTATGTAAAGAACTTAAAAACAGTACAAAAACAAAAAATATACCAATCATCTTTGTTACCGCTAAAAACAATCCAGAAGATGAAGAGTACGGGTTTAATTTAGGTGCTGTTGATTACATATCCAAACCATTTTTTCCAATGATCGTTAAAGTACGAGTCAAGACTCACATTGGTATGAAAATCATACGAGACCAACTTGAAGAGTTATCAATGATTGATGGGCTGACACGCATTCCGAATCGAAGATATTTTGATGACAACTACACAAAAAATTTTCATGACGCACAGCGAGAAAAAACAAGCTTGGTCATTCTTATGATTGATGTGGACCACTTTAAAAAGTATAATGATAATTATGGCCACGGACAAGGAGACGATTGTTTGATCAAAATTGCAACCGCTCTTAAAAACACGATAAAAAGACCAACAGATTTTGTATCTCGCTATGGTGGCGAAGAGTTTGTTGTTTTACTCAAAAACATAGATGCTGATGGAGCAAAAAATGTAGCACATAACATCATTAATGCTGTTAATGATCTAAAGATACCGCATGAATATTCTCCTACATCTGATCACGTGACTATCAGTGTCGGTATGGCGCTTAAAGAAAATGACTTGTCTCAGGCTGAGTTGCTTAAAAAAGCAGATGATGCCCTTTACAGAGCAAAAGAAGGTGGAAGAAATAAATTCTGTGAATAATATGATCTTATATATTAATTCGCCGATTAAAATCTAATTAAATCTTTTGTTCAATAAAATGTTTATTATCTGATTTAGGGATGCTCAAATGAAGGAACCCGATAATGATGAATTGCCTAAGGGACTTAAGAAGTTTTCAGTTACTATTGAAAAAAGTTAGGAAAATCAAAATTTTTGTAAATGATTACAGAGTTTTAGGAACGTAACACATGGCAGAAAGTATTAACACACAGTTAAAATTACTTCGTGAAATTGGATCGTCTATTACTATATTATACGTTGAAGATGAGAATGCTTTACGTGATGAGATGAGTCGATACCTTGGAAGAATTTTTCTTGATATTCGTTGCTATGAAAATGGAGAAGAAGGATTTTTAGGATACCTAGAGCGTCCTGCCGATATTGTTATCAGTGATATTTTAATGCCGAAACTCAATGGTATAGAAATGCTCAAAAAAATCAAAGAGATCAAACCATACCAAGAGATGATCATCACATCTGCTTATACTGAGAGTGAGTATTTTATGGATGCTATAAAACTAGGAATTGACGCCTATATTATAAAGCCAATCGAACATACTCAGATCATTGAAATCCTGTATAAAGTTGTCTTAAAAATTGTCCAAGCGAGAGAAAATGAAGAGTATCGTCTTCATCTAGAATCACTAGTCGAAGCAAAAATTGAAGCACATAAAGAGCTTGAAGAAGAAAAAATTCTTAATTATGAACAAACATTATTAGGCTTGATAAAAATGATCGAGCGTAGAGACAGTTATACCGCCGGACACTCTCAGCGGGTGGCAAGATATTCAAAAATTATTGCCGAGGCGATGGGATATTCTAACGTTCAATGCGATTTAGTTTATCGAGCAGGAATTTTGCACGATATTGGGAAAATAGCCACTCCTGACACTATTTTATTGAAACCCGGCAAACTCGATGCGATTGAGCGTGAATTGATTCAACAGCATGTGAATGTTGGAACAGAAATGTTGAGTGAAATTCCTATGTTTGCGGAGATTACGGCTATCATTGCTGCACATCATGAACGCTATGACGGCAGTGGGTATCCCATGGGGCTGAAAGGTTCTGAAATAAATGAAATGTCTCAAATCATGATTGTTGCCGATGCATTTGATGCCATGACAACTAATCGTATCTATAAACCTCGAAAGAGTGTTCTCGAAGCGATTGAAGAGATACAACAATATTCGGGGCGTCAATTTGATCCATTGGTAGTGGATAAAGGGGTGGATGCGCTTAAAGACGTTGAGATTGAAGATTCGATCACTCAGCTACCTTCCAACGCGCTTGAAGAAGAGCGGTTTGCTTATTTCTACAAAGACGGCGTGAGCGGTCTATACAATCAGAGTTATCTGGATGTTGTCTTGCTCAAAAACAGCTATTCTCAGTTTTACCAATGTATCAACGTTTTA
>JAABPY010000023.1 GCA_011391735.1 Sulfuricurvum sp.
ACGTTGTCGGATATTTTATCGGCTACTATCGTGAGCGACACAAGCTTGAGTATCGTATTGACAAGCACTAAGGCAACAGCACTTGAAGCTACGACAGGATTTAATACAGGTGCGGCGGATAAGGTCGATATTCTCGCGGGCTTCTTGCGTGATACGGCAGGTAATTTAGACAGTGCGACGTACAACACTTCGGTGATATATGCGTAAATAACTCTCTCTTTTGCTCTAAGTATAGTGTGTTTGTCCCCCATGTTTGCCATTTCAAGCTTGGTTGGGGATAACGTCGTAATGGATTTCCATCTATATTTAGAGTTTCTTCCCCATCCGTTTATAATCCATTCAATGAAAGTTTTATCTTATTTTGAGACAATCCAACTATGACATTAGATAAAATCACTCGCCCACAAAGCATCGCCTCAAAACGAAGATTGGTTCAAGTATCTGTTGTAAGCAATATGCTCGATATCGTGAAAATTAATCGGTAAAAAGGGCTTATTTTTTGGATAGTATGGATATCATTAATCATAAAATGGATGCACTGGTTTGTCACGTTTCTGTTACGCACACAAATTTAGGGCAAAATTTAGAAATAGCTTAATAATTGAAATCCCCTAAAATAGGGGTTTTGTGTATAAAAAAATAAGGATGACTGAATGAGCCAAAACGAGCCCATGACACCCAGAGGGTACGATGAACTCTTACGGGAGTTCAAATACCTCAAAGATGTCGAAAAACCCCATGTCAATGTGGAGAAACAACGGGCGGCAGAGCTAGGGGATAGAAGCGAAAATGCGGAGTATCATGCGGCGAAAGAGAAGCTTCGTCATATCGACAAACGTCTTTTTTATCTCAATGGTATGATTGAAAAAGCACAGATTATTGACCCTGCGTTACTTGATCACTCACGGGTTCATTTTGGGGCGACGATTACGATTATGGATACCTCCACTGAGGATGAAGTTGTCTATTCCATTTGCGGAACATTGGAGAGTGAGCCTGAAAATGGTCTAATCTCTGTTCATTCCCCATTGGCACGTGCAATGTTGGGCAAACGAGAAGAGGATGAATTCACTGTTTTGCTTCCCAGTGGGAAAAAGAGGTATGAAGTTCTTTCGATTGGGTACTGTGATATTTTTGAATTGAAAAAAAATCATCGGAATGAGACAAATTTTAAATTTCATTAGGGAGAATGTATGAGCTTAATTGGTCGTCAACCTATTTGTGATGCACAGTACACTATTGTCGGATATGACATTCTCTTTAGAGATGAAGCAATCATAACTGACAGTTCAGATATTTCAATCTCTGTATCCGTTTTGGATCGAATTTTGAATGGTTTTGGTATTGATAATGTTCTAGGTGGCCATTTAGGATTTCTAAAAGTTGATATGGATTTTCTCAAAAGTGACATAGTAACGACGATTCCGCAAAAAGATTTTATCCTTATGATTTTAGAGAACTCATTGTTTCATCCTGAATTGGAAACAACACTCCAAAGATTGTCAAAACTTGGATACCGATTCGGAATTAACGGTTGTATCCCTACGCTTGAGGTTGTTGACCGTATTAAGAGGCTTCATGTATGGTTGGAGTACGTACGTATTGATACCCTTCAAAATATCTACGGTGATAGCTCATTCAAGCAACTAAAAGAGATGAGTCAGAAGCTAATTGCTATGAAAGTAGAATCTCTTGAGAGTTTTGAAGAATACAAAAAATATGGAAGTGATTTTTTTCAGGGCTATTACATTAAACGTCCTTATACGATTGAAAATGATAGACTCTCCTCATCACAAGAACAAGTATTGGGTGTTTGGAATTTATTACAGCAGGATGCAGAAATTGGTGTAATCGTCCCTAAAATAGAACAAAATCATGCATTAGTACTTCAATTGATGCAATTTATAAATTCTTCTTATTTTTCATTTAAAACTGCCATTACATCGGTACAAAAGGTGATTGCTCTAATCGGGCGTAAAGCCCTTAGTAATTGGTTGTTATTGATGCTTGCTGCAAATAAATCATCCGATACACCAACCAACCATCCACTTTTGTTAATGGTGATCAATCGAACTGAGATCATTTCAGGACTTCTAAAACTCAGTAAACCTAATAGTAATAGGGATGAAATGGATACAGCCTATCTTGTGGGTATGCTTTCGCTCATCCACCTTTTTTTGAATATGAACCATCGAGAATTTTTGCGCAAACTTAATGTTTCACCTGAAATAGAAGAAGCAATGTTCGAAGCACAAGGGAAATGGGGAGAACTCTTGACAATGACTCGGCACGTTGAAAACATGGATATTGATTCACTAACTCCTTTTATACATCGCTATAAAATTGACATTCAACAAATGAATCAATTGGTTGTTCACGCAATGGAAAAGGTAAATGCCTTTGATACCATGCTTCAAAATCAATTTTAAAACGATTTCCTCTCTCTTTTAAGAGAGCTAACCCTTTGCCTTTGGTATAATCGTCTCATTATTACCACTTTAAGGAAACTATCGTGAGCACTCCCCTTCCAGATATCGAAAATGTTTTAAAAAAACATAAACTTTCTCAAGATGACTATATCCACATTAAAAAAATTCTCGGACGTGAGCCGAACCTCGTAGAAGTGGGTATTTTTTCCGCTATGTGGAGCGAACATTGTAGTTACAAATCGTCGAAAAAGCATTTGAACGGTTTCCCAACGAAAGCGCCATGGGTTATTCAAGGACCAGGTGAAAATGCGGGTGTTATCGACATCGGTGGTGGGTATGCGGCGGTTTTCAAAATGGAGAGCCATAACCATCCCAGCTTTATTGAGCCGTATCAAGGTGCTGCCACAGGTGTTGGTGGGATTATGCGGGATGTCTTTACGATGGGGGCTCGTCCGATAGCCAACCTTAATGCCCTTCGTTTTGGAAATGTCCTCAATGATGATGCGATTAGTGCCCATCAGCGTTATCTCGTACGCGGTGTCGTTTCGGGAATCGGCGGATACGGTAACTGTATGGGAGTTCCAACCATCGGGGGTGAGACAAGCTTTGATGAGTGTTACAACGGCAATATTTTGGTCAATGCGTTTACCCTTGGATTGGCGAAAAGTGATGAGATTTTCTACGGTAAAGCGGAGGGGATCGGTAATCCCGTTATTTATGTTGGGTCTAAAACAGGGCGTGATGGTCTAGGCGGTGCGGTGATGAGTTCGGACAGCTTTACCGAAGCGTCTAAAGGGCTTCGTCCGACGGTACAAGTGGGGGATCCGTTTACGGAAAAGCTTCTTCTTGAAGCGTGCTTGGAGCTTTTCAAAACCGATTATGTTGTCGGTATCCAAGATATGGGGGCAGCTGGATTGACCTCTAGCTCATTTGAGATGGCGGGACGTTCAGGTAGCGGTATGATTATGCATCTGGATAAAGTTCCTGCCCGCGAAGAGGGGATGATGCCCTACGAGTTTATGCTCTCCGAATCGCAAGAGCGTATGCTCATTTGTGCACGTAAAGGGACAGAACAGGCAATCATCGATATTTTTGAAAAATGGGATCTGGACTGCGCTGTGATCGGTGAAGTAACGGCGACGGGGAATATGGAGCTTTTCTGGCACGGAGAGAAATGTGCGGAAGTACCTGTGGATCCTGTGAGTGAAGAGGCACCTATCCTTGATCGCCCTGTTAGCCGTCCAACCTATTTGGATGAGATTGCAAAGGTAACCTTGGCTGATTTTGATGCGGTGGATAATCAAGTGGCATTTGAAAAATTGATTGCTTCTATGGAAGTCGTGGATAAAGGGTGGATTTACGGGCAATACGACTCTATGGTTCAAACCAATACGATTAAAAAAGGGGGAGAGCTTGATGCCTCCGTTATTCGTATCAAAGAAAATGGGGTGGCGTTGGCAATGAGTGCCGATTGTAATGTTCGTTATTGTTACATCGATCCAAAAGCAGGGGCTGCGGCTGCTGTTATCGAGAGTGGTCGTAATGTCGCTATGAGTGGGGCAACTCCCAAAGCGATCACCGATTGTCTCAACTACGGTAATCCTGAAAACCCTGAAGTAATGTGGCAATTTGCGCAAGGGTGTATGGGGATTAAAGAGGCGTGTCTTGAACTCAATACCCCCGTTATCGGCGGAAATGTCTCCCTTTATAATGAAACCAATGGTAAATCAGTGTTCCCAACTCCTGCAATAGCAATGGTTGGTGTCAATGAAGATCAACATAAAGTCCTCCTCTCAGCATTCCAAAAAGAGGGCAATAGCCTTTATTTAGTTGGAGATAGCCGTTCAGAATTTGGTGGCTCATTGTATATGAAAGAACTCTATAATGTTGTTGCGGGAACCATCCCTGCTATCGATTATGATAAAGAGCGGGCATTGTGGAATCTTGTCATCGACGCAAATAAGCAAGGGCTTTTGTCCTCTGCAAAAGATTGTAGTTCAGGAGGAGCTGCTATCGCATTGGCAAAAATGGCGTGCGTGAGTTCAAAAGGGATTATTGCTACCATGAGTGTATCCGATAGTCGTGATATCTTCAGTGAGAGTATGTCAAGAGCAATTATTGAAGTGGCTCCTGAAAATTGTGTAGCGTTTGAAGCGATGTTGGGTGATTTGAAGTCTGAGAAAATCGGAACGATTGGCGGAGACGTTTTTGCACTGAATGATGTAAAAATGAATCTAGCTGATATGCAAGAAGTTTATTATACTACTTTTGCAAAAGTGATTGAAGGGGATTTGTAGTCTCTGTCATTCCGTGCTATGACACGGAATCCATCCTCCTTTCATCCTCATCAAAGCTACAATCCACTATCATCATTTAACATATAAAAATAAATGGTGAAATTTTGGCAAACTTTCCTTTGTACTCATATCAAATTGATATTATTAACCAGACTATTAACAGTGATGAATCAACTCTCATCCAAGTTCCTACGGGTGGTGGCAAAACAGTCATTGCCAAAGAAATAGTTAAATATCTAACAAATAAACTCAATAAATAAGTCCTTTTTGTTGCACCGCAAATAAATTTAATGGAGCAGACAAAAGAAGAATTTCAAGAATTATTTCCTCTGATAATACACGGCAAAGAGGATAATACAAACCATAACGTTTTAATTAGTACACTGCAAACCGCGAGTCGAAGAGATATTAATCCTGATGTTATCATCATTGATGGCGTAATGAAAAAAAATAGAGGCTGAAATATCATCTTTTATTATAGTTATCCAAGTGCGAATCTATCAATTTTAC
>JAABPY010000037.1 GCA_011391735.1 Sulfuricurvum sp.
ATTGTAGGGATTCATCCCTACCTCAATGCCCAAAAAACATTTCTTGCCTACGAACCGATTGTTCATTATCTTGAAGAAAATGTAAAAGGGGCTCATTTTCGTCTTGAAACCTCTTTGAATTATGCCGATTATGAGCGCAAACTTTATAGCGGTCATTTCGACATAGCACTCCCTAACCCTTACCAAACGTTAAAAGCACTCGAGCATGGGTATCGCATTGTCGCGAAGGTGAAACCCGACAGCGAATTTCGGGGAATTATTGTTGCACGTAAAGAGAGTCATATCCGTTTTGTCGAACAGTTGCGCGCAGAAGCGATCAGTTTTCCGGCATCCACTGCATTGGCAGCAACGATGATGCCCAAATGGTTTTTATATGAGAGAGGGTTAAATGTAGACAGAGATTCATATCCTCGCTATGTTGGTTCACAGTACTCCTCGATTATGAATGCCTATAGTGGTGATACCATTGCGGCAGCAACATGGCCAAGCCCTTGGAGAACATGGCAACAAGAAAATCCTGATAAAGCGGCACAGATGGAGGTGATTTGGAAGACCCCTATCTTAGTTAACAACGGTTTGGTTGTCCGCTCAAATCTAAATGCCTCAACCGTTCACAAGATCGTCGAGTCTCTTTGTGCCCTTGATAGAGATGCCAATGGGAAAAATCTTCTTAAAAGTACTGGATTTGAAGGATTTGAGAGAGCATCGGATAGGACATACGCCCCCGTAAAAGAGTTCTTACAGCGTTATGAAAAAACATTAGGATTGCCAAAATGAAGAGAGTGAAACTATTTTTTATGTCGCTTAAATGGCAGCTTTTTATCGGTGTAATCGTTTTGCATGCGGTTCTCATGGGGATATTTGTATACGATCTTATCCAAAGAGAACGACAGTTTATCGACAATCAGGCACTTGCAAAAGCTCAGGAGCTAAGCAGATTGATCGCCTCAAATGCCTCTTTTGGAATTGTCAATAACGATATTGTTGCATTGGATGAGTTGGTCAGTCAGATGAAAAATGTTGAGGATATTGATTTGATTTTTCTTATGGATAAGAATTATCGTATCCGCTCCTCCAACAATTCAGCATATTTCAACCAAATATTTACCGATCGATGGAGTTTAGAAATTCAAAAAGAGTTGTACCAAAGCGGTTCTACGATGGTTCAAAAGCGGCATGATGGTATTATTGATACGAATCTCCCCATCCATCTTGGGACGAAAACAGTCGGATATATTCGGATGCTTTCCACGACGTATAGGGCTGATCATCAAATTGAAGTACTTCGCAATAAGGGGTTGTTCTATCTTTTTCTTGCCATTGTCAGTGGTGGTTTTGTTGCATGGATGATTGTCCGTCATCTAACATCTCGATTAACCCTTCTCTCACAAGCAGCATTGGAAGTGGCGAAGCACAATTATGAGATTATTCTCCCCCCTTTTCAGGGTGAAGATGAAATCGCACAAATGGGACGAGCCTTTAGTGCTATGATTGAATCGATCCATAATCAGGTGCAGGCATTATCATTTGAAATTTCTCAAAGAAAAGAGACGCAAGAGTTATTGGACTATAAAGCACATCATGATGAGTTGACCCATCTCTCTAATCGTACGTTATTCTTAGATCGATTGGAACATGCGATTAAAAAAGCAAAACGGCAAGAGGGTATGCTGGCTGTTTTGTTTATCGATCTTGATCGCTTTAAAGAGATTAACGATTCACTAGGGCATGAAACTGGGGATAGGGTTCTTATTGAGGTTGCTAAGCGATTAAGTGAAAATTTACGGGAGATCGATACGATTGCCCGTTTGGGCGGGGATGAGTTTACGTTGATTGTCGAGGATATTGAAGGAAATGATAAAGTCAATGAGATTGCCTCCAGAGTATTGACACTGTTGCAGCAGCCTATTCAAATAGATCAACATCAGCTCTATGTAACTAGCAGTATCGGTATTAGTTTCTATCCTCTTGATGGAGCGGATGCTCAGAATCTTTTGCGAAACGCTGATTCTGCAATGTATAAAGCTAAAATAGAGGGGCGTAACAGCTATCAGTATTATACGCAAGAGTTGACTGCACGTGCATACGAAAGGGTTTTACTGGAGTCAAATTTGCGTCGGGCGATTGAAAATCAAGAATTTATTGTCTATTATCAGCCGCAAATGGATGGTGTGAGTGGAAAAATGATCGGTATGGAGGCGTTGGTTCGATGGCAACACCCGCAAATGGGGCTTATCTCCCCTGCTACTTTTATCCCAATTGCCGAAGAGACGGGTTTGATTGTCCCCATTGATCAGTTGGTGATGAAAAGTGCACTAAAACAGATTGTACAATGGCGTAATGAGGGGTTAAACCCTGGAATTCTATCGTTGAATTTAGCGATGAAACAGTTGTGGCAGGAGAGTTTTATTGAGACGTTGCAATGGATGTTGGAAGAGAGTGGTTGCAAGCCCGAGTGGATTGAGTTGGAAGTGACAGAGGGGGAGGTAATGAAAAACCCCGAAATGGCAATTGGTATTTTAAAACGATTACATGATATTGGGGTAGCACTGGCAATTGATGACTTCGGTACGGGGTATTCATCACTATCGTATCTCAAACGTCTTCCGCTAGATCTATTAAAAATCGATCAATCCTTCGTTCGAGGTATCCCTGATAATAATGAAGATATAGCGATTGTGCGAGCTATTATTGCATTGGCAAAAAGTATGGGGATGCGTGTAATTGCTGAGGGGGTAGAGAGCATTGAACAGAAAAACTTTTTGGTCGAAAACGGATGTCGTGCTATTCAAGGATATTTTTACAGTCGTCCTATCCCATCTGTTGAAATGGGCGATTGGATGCGTGCAGCACTAAAGGAGTAAGATGAGATGGATCGTAATCATGATTGGATTGACAATCGTAGGATGGGGTTGTACGGGTGATTGTATGACCTGTCACCCCGCATTACTCAAAACAATTGATACCGATTTGCGACATAAGCCTATGGTGACGTGTATCAAATGTCACAGTGCCGACCCTGCTAAAATGGCAGATTGCGGAAGTGATTGTTTTGCCTGTCACCCCATAGCAAAAATCGAGGGGGCAAGAGTAGCTGAGCATACCGTCATACGTGAATGTCGTGACTGTCATATGAAGCTTAAAGGACGATTGGAGATTGACATACTCCCAAAAGGGCAATCGAATGGTTCAACCTTAAGGGATTTCTTGATCCCTTAAGCATACATAGGTTCAAAAAGGGTGTCGAATCCATCGATAATTTTTTGCATCAATTTTTGAGCTTCATTAAGTATATTTTCATTTATTTTGATAGGCTTAATCGCATTATCAAAGAGGTCAACAACCCCCTTTTTTGCTAAATTCTTGATGGTATCATCACTGTGTTTCAAATCTCCAATAAGTTTTGTAACATCTGAAGCAACTTTGTTGATAGGGGACGTTTGATTTTGATCTTCGAGTTCTTTCATGAATTTATCAATAAAAGGTTGGGCTTTTTTCATAAAATCATTAATTTCTTTCTGATCTTGTTCGCTAATACCGTTAGTGTCAATATTAAATGAAAACGCTTGAAGAGAAGAGAAAGAGAAAGATTGCTCTTTTCCATCAGAGGATATTTTTTCATTAAGAGAAAGCTCATTTGAATTTTCAAAATTAAGAGAGAGGGTGTCCCCTGAGCTTGTTTTCATCTGGATGTCTAGCGTGTGTGAACGGTATGCATTAAGAGAAGCGGTAGTAGTCATACGAATGCCTTTATTTGGGTAAGGTGTGAAATACTAAATCGGACTTTTTTGCGATTAGTTTAGTAAAAAATTATTCAACCTAATAGCACTTTAAGTAAGGTTTTGCTATTATTGCAAGCTAAAAATATATAAGGGGAATGGCTATGAAAAGAACATACCAACCGCATAATACGCCACGTAAACGTACACATGGTTTCCGTGCACGTATGGCTACAAAAAATGGTCGCCGAGTATTGAATGCTCGTCGTGCTAAAGGCAGAAGCAGATTGGCTGTCTAAACAGTCACTCGATGTTGAAGCTCAACTCTGAGTTTCAACGAGTTTATAAGCGGGGGAGAAGTGCTCACAGTACTTCTGTCGCGCTGTTTTACCTCCCCCTAGAGGGAGAGCTGAAGATTGGATATACCGCCAGTAAAAAGGTGGGGAATGCCGTCGTCCGTAATCACTGTAAAAGACGATTGAGAGCTCTTGTAAGAGAGCTACCGGATCAGCTTTCCAGTGGTTGGTATGTATGGGTAGCAAAATTGCCGTTGCATGTCAACGAGTTTGAAGATGTACGGCGAGATTTTAAATATATTTTAAAACGCTCAAATGCCTTGATAGTGAATGGTGATGATAAGAAAACTCTTTCTTAAGCTTTTATGGCTCTATCGCCATTCCTTCTCCTTGGTGACGCGCGGTTCGTGTCGTCACTACCCCTCATGTTCCGAATATGCCCTTTGGCAATTTGAATGCAACTCCCTTCCCACCGCTTTTGGTACTACTTTTTTACGTATTTGTCGATGCAATCAACTTTTTCGTGGCGGTATTGATTATCCGCTTATTGGAAAACCTCCATTAAAACCATCCAAACTGACGATAATTACGGTAAAATATTGGTTCGTTCCTTACAAGCAGAAATATTTTCTGATTAAAAATTTTAAGTACAAAGGGTTCAAGTGTTAGAAAAATTCTCTCCCAATCAACGTTTGTTGCTTGCCGTAGCGCTTTCATTCGCTTTTTTTATCGGCTATACAACACTCTTTCCTCCCAAGACAGCTGTGAATACGGATGTCAACAGATCCATTCCTGTAGCGACGAAAATCCCTTTAGCAACAGCGCCAAGCGCAACAGAGGTAAATGCAAGTAGCTATACGAATGTTAAAACTATGACGACTGATACCCTTACAACGGTGAATGCAAAAGAGTTTACGCTCAAAGTAGATACTCTTGGACGAATCTCCTCTGTTGTATTAAAAAATGCTAAGCATAATGGAAAAGACGGGAAACTTTCAGAGCTGATCTCAGCAACAGGTGCAAAACCGCTATTTATCCGTTTTGAAGATGAAATAGTTAATGAAGTAGCATCTAAAACTCCGTATTCATCGAGTATGGACAACATCATTTTGGGTGAAAATGGAAAAGCATCGGTCATATTGACGCAGAATATGCCTAATTTAACAGTGACAAAAACATTAACATTTTATGCCGATGGTCATTATGATGCTAAAGTAGCTCTCTCCAATGAAAAGCGTTATTATGTTTATTTAGGACAACATCCTCAAATTGTAGAACAAATGATGACCGTTGTGGGGGGTATGGTCTATGCAGGTGATAATCTAACGACAATTTTTGAAGATGGCGATGTAGAGGGACGCTCTATTTTTACCGATGTTCATCTTGCCTCTGCGTTTGATCAGTATTACGCATCGATTATGTACGGGTTTAGCAAAGAGACTCAAGTTATTGTGGAGCGTGATAACGATAATAATCCAGTGACCTATCTTGAAGGAAAGAATAATTTCACCTTTAATGGGTACATTGGACCCAAAGAGTATAAAACCCTTGAAGCCATTAATCCTGTCCTTGTACACTCTATTGAGTTTGGTTTTTTCACCTTTGTTGCTGAGCCTATCTTTAAAGTCTTGATGTGGTTACACGGATTGTTAGGTAACTGGGGATGGTCGATTGTTGCCCTTACGGCACTTATTCGTATTTTTCTTTACCCTTTGACCCAAAAAGGGATGGTCTCAATGCAGAAGATCAAAGAGATTGCCCCCCGTATCAAAGAGGTACAAGAGAAATACAAAGGGGATCCTCAGCGTATGAATGCAGCGGTGATGGAGATGTACAAAAAGCATGGTGCCAATCCACTTGGCGGATGTTTGCCGTTGTTACTCCAAATCCCTGTATTCTTCGCCATCTATCGTGTGTTACTTAATGCTGTAGAGCTACAAGGGGTTCCATGGATATTGTGGATTAATGACTTGTCTCGTATGGATCCTTATTACATCTTGCCAATTATGATGGGGGCTACGATGTTTTTACAACAACGCATCACTCCGAGTAATTTTACCGATCCGTTGCAAGAGAAAATATTTAAGTATTTACCCGTTATTTTCACATTCTTTTTCTTCACGTTCCCCGCAGGACTTGTCTTGTATTGGTTTGTAAATAACCTTTTCTCAATCGCTCAACAGTATCTTGTTAACAAACAATTTGAAGCAGCGCGTATTATGCGTCACGAAGCACATCTTGCGGAGAAACATCATGAAAAAAATTGAAGCCCCCTCATTAGAACTTGCGTATGCGCAAGCATCGAAAGAATTTGGGTGTTCAGTAACCCAGCTTCAGGTGGAAATACTCCAGTTTCCTTCCAAAGGGATCATGGGTCTTTTTAAGAAACCAGCAATTATTGTTGCCAATTTACCTCTAGTAAATACTCCTGTAGTAGAAGTTCCTTCTCCTGTAGTGAAAACTCCTGTCGTTGAGGAAATTGTTTCTACGGAGTCTTCCGTCGTTGAAGAAGTACCCGCTTTTATTGCTACTGCTGACGTTACAGTACCTGCTGAAATTATGGTTCACAGCAAAGAGGAGGAGGTCGATGATATGAAAAATGAAGAACTTTTTGCCCTTCCTGAAGAAGAGGACGAAGAGGAACTTTATGATGATTATGCGATGGAAGTGGCATACGATGAGATGCCAATCGAAGAGTGTGCCGTTGATGTAAAAGCCAAAATAAATGATCTTTTTAAATCAACGTGTTTTGATCTTAATGAGATTGATGTGCGCGTCTATGATGACCATACGTTGTTAGTTGAGTTAGGTGGTGCAGATTCAGCGTTGATGATCGGAAAAGAGGGGTATCGCTATAAAGCACTCTCTTACATGCTTTTCAATTGGATCAATGCGACCTACGGATTGCAATTGCGCCTTGAAATTGCGGAGTTTTTGAAAAATCAAGAAGAGTCAATAGGACGCTATTTGGTAGGTATTTATGAAACCGTTGATAAAGAGGGGCGTGCTCAAACCAAACCACTTGATGGTGTCTTGGTACAAATTGCTTTAACGCAACTTCGTAACCGTTATCCTGACCGTTATGTTGCGATTCGCTCAACCCGTGACGGTGGTAAATTTATCATCATTAATAGCTACCACGAGTATTGATTCTTTATGACCTCTACTATTGCAGCCATCGCTACGGCGCATGGCATGGGTTCGGTCGCTATTGTTCGTCTGAGTGGCAAAAATGCCCTCTCTATTGCCATTGAGCTTTCTCAAAGAGAAACATTAACTCCCCGCCATGCGACATTAACCCCCCTTTATACCAATGATAAAACTCTCATTGATGAAGCCATTGTCCTTTATTTTCAAAACCCAAAAAGTTTTACTGGGGAAGATGTCGTTGAATTTCAGTGTCACGGGGGGATGATTGTTGCCCAATTAGTGTTATCAGCAACACTTGAATTAGGTGCAAAACTAGCACAACCAGGAGAGTTTAGCAAACGGGCATTTTTAAACGGTCGGATGGATTTGACGCAAGCTGAAGCAATAGCCTCCCTTATCGAAGCACGCAGTGATGGTGCTGCTCGTATTTTGGCACGTCAAATGAAGGGGGAGTTGCGTGGCTATGTGGAAACTATCCGTGACGCTTTGCTAGAAATTTTAGCCTATTCAGAAGTGGTGATCGATTATGCAGAAGAGGATTTGCCAGCCGATGTCGTCGATCAGATTTTTCATAAACTCGAAAACATAAAAAAAGAGCTCTCCCGTACCCTCGAATCAAGCCGTCGCCGTAGCGGTCTTATGCAAGGGTATCGCGTGGCAATCATCGGTAAACCCAATGTGGGGAAAAGTTCTCTACTAAATGCACTTCTTGATTATGAACGGGCGATAGTCAGTGAGATTGCAGGGACAACGCGTGATACCATCGAAGAGCAAGTGCGCATTGGAACCCATCTACTACGTCTTGTTGATACCGCAGGTATCCGAAACGCTCATGATGAGATTGAGCGTATTGGGATCGAACGCTCTATCGCTGCTATTGAAAATGCCGATGTGGTGATTACCCTATTTGATTCAAGCCGTCAGATGGATGAAGAAGATCGTGTTATTATTGATTTGATTGCACAGTACCATCACCAAAAACCTTTTATTTGTATACTAAATAAATCCGATTTACCTCAATGCTTTGAAACGAAAGTGATTGAAAAATATCAGCCGATTTCGTTGAGTTGTAAGGATGAGATGCAAATTCTTATCGACGCATTAAGTGCTTTGATGGATCAGGATAACGACAGTGAAGAGATGATGCTCATATCCCAGCGTCAGATTAGTGCAACCGCCGACACGGTAAAGGCTATTGATGAAGCGTATGAACCGTTGTATGACGGCGAGTTGGAACTCTTTTCTTTTCATATCAACCAAGCCATCCGTTCCCTCTCTTCCATCAGCCGACCGTATCAACTTGATGAGATGTTTGATAAGATGTTCGGTCAATTTTGTTTGGGGAAATAATGACGATTATTGCAATAGATTTAGGATTAAAACGAATTGGTTTGGCATTAAACGCAGGCTCTGGAATCGTTATGCCCTTACCAGCGGTTGAGCGTAAAAATCGTGATCAAGCTGCTAATGATGTTAAAAAAGTGTTAAATGAGTACGAAGCGACTACCGTTGTCATTGGTATACCGATGGGAAGCACCACAGAAGATGAGATGCGTCGACGGGTGGCACACTTTATGAACCTTGTGGATTTCAAAGGGGAGATCGCTTATCAAGATGAGTCCTACAGCTCCCAAGAAGCTGAATCACTGATGAAAGGGGAAATCCGTTACAAGCGTGACGGACGGATTGACTCTCTCTCGGCGAAGATTATTTTGGAGCGGTATCTTAAATCGCTTTAAAAAACTCCGCCGCTTCTTTTTCATCATCGCTTAGAGTGGCAAATTCATCATCATTAGCTATTTTATCCTTGATGATGTCGGCACAATACTTAAACCCCAGTTTTTGCGCCACTTCCATATCGAAGAGAAATCCCAAACCGCTAAACTGATACGGCTCCTCTTGTTCAATACACAATAAAATTCCCTCACACTCCTTTTCAAAGAGATCAACAAGCTCACGATATTTAATATGAAACTCTGTCGCATGCCACCCAATGGTTTCAAGTGTTTTGTCAGAAAATTCAGCAATCCCATCCCCTGATGTATCATCGTATAAGGCGCGACGTTGATTGAAGCTGATAATGTTTTGCCACGCACCTGAAGCTTTGATAAGGATTCGATTCCCATCTTCAACAATTCGGTACTCTTTTCCCAAAATTTCGGTGATAGGACGGGCAAGATTGGTGGAGAGAGGTGATACAGGGGGGATTGTCCCCTCATAAATGGAGATAAGATCACCAGTAAAAGGTTCATACACAATAGTACCGTTGTAGCTGATGGCAAATTTCTTAGAAGAATTGAGGGCATGGAGTAAACTAGAGCGTTCTACAACGATAATTTCTTTAAATAAATTAAACTTTTTCATGGATGAATCCTTACTTTTTGTGTGAATTGTACCGTATGGTTTATCGAAAAGGCTAAAGAGAAAATTTAAGCGATGAGACTAAGGGGATACTTATCTTATTTTTTAGGTAATTGGGGTATAATCCGCAAAATTTTAAGCCAATAGTGCTTACTCTAAGGATATTCTCATGGCATTAAACGTCTATTACGATAACGATTGCAATATTGAACTCATCAAAAGTAAAATCGTCGCAATGATCGGTTTTGGTTCACAAGGTCACGCACACGCAGAAAACCTACGTGATAGCGGTGTTGAAGTAGTAGTCGGTCTTCGCAAAGAGGGGAGCTCATGGGCAAAAGCAGAAGCAAAAGGGTTCAAGGTTATGACCGTTGCCGAAGCATCTGCATACGCTGATTTTGTTATGATCCTTCTTCCGGACGAAAACCAAGCAGAAATTTATGCAAATGAAATCGCTCCTAATTTAAAATCAGGTGCGACGATTGCATTTGGTCACGGTTTCAGTATCCACTACGGACGTGTTAAACCTGCTGCTGATATCAATGTTACGATGATCGCTCCAAAGGCTCCAGGGCACACAGTGCGTTCTGAGTTTGTTCGTGGTGGCGGGATTCCTGACCTTATCGCTGTTGGACAAAACCCAAGCGGTACGACAAAAGAATTGGCTCTTTCATACGCATCAGCAATTGGTGGTGGACGTACAGCGATTATCGAAACAACGTTCAAAGACGAAACAGAAACAGACCTTTTCGGAGAACAAGCAGTTCTTTGTGGTGGTGCCGTTTCTCTTGTTCAAGCAGGATTTGAAACATTGACAGAAGCGGGTTACGCTCCTGAATTGGCATACTTCGAATGTCTTCACGAATTGAAACTTATTGTTGACTTGATGTTCGAGGGTGGAATCGCGGATATGCGTTATTCGATCTCTAACACTGCGGAATACGGTGACTATGTTTCTGGTAAACGTGTTATCAATGAGCAATCAAAGATTGCTATGAAAGAGATTCTTAAAGAGATCCAAGACGGACGTTTCGCAAAAGACTTCATCCTTGAAGGTCAAGCAGGATATCCTCGTATGAACGCTGAGCGTACCAACGCAAAAGCATCATTGATCGAGCAAACAGGGGTTAAATTACGCACTATGATGCCGTGGATTTCTAAAAACAAAATCGTTAATCAATCGACTAACTAAGTCTATTCTAAAAGCACCTTTTGGGGTGCTTATTTCACTATAAGTTCTCTTCCATGCACAAATCTCTTTTTTCCTTTCAGCGTCTTTTTTCCCTTAAAAATTTAGCCCTTTTTTTGTCTTTTTTTATCCTTATGGTCACCGTTGGACTTATTGGATACACGATTGGTCTCAATCAAACGCAAACCAAGCTTGATGATGAGCATCAAGAAAATCTTATGTTGAGAGAAAAAATCAAAAAAAGTGCTACCACTGACACGCAAACTAATATGCTTCAAGAGGGTGAAGCTAAAAAACACGATGATGAAATTCGTCATTTAAAAGAGAAACTCAAGCAAGTATGCTTGGAGAAAAAAATGGTGGAAGCCAATCACGAATATGCCCCTAAAGATAAAAATGCACTACCACCCAAGGCAGAGATAAAAGTACTTCCCACAACTAAACCTTCCAATGCAAAATTAGTGATTATTATGGATGATATTTCGTATGCACGTGACGTGAAAGCAATTCATGCTTTGGGATTACCGCTGGTCATGTCCTTTTTACCACCCAGTGCTTGTCATCCTGAGTCGGCTAAATTAGCGGCTAAAGAGAGTGGTTATATGGTTCATTTTCCGATGCAAGCGGTTGCATTTAACGATGAAGAACCTGATACTTTACACGTTGGTGACAGTGAAGAGAAAATTGCCGCTCGGATTGCGCAGCTAAAGCATCTTTATCCAAAAGTGCGCTATATGAATAATCATACAGGCTCAAAATTCACCTCCGATACGGCATCGATGGAGAAATTAATGCCACTTTTGAAAAAAGAAGGGATTGTCTTTGTCGATAGTCGTACGATTGGAACGACAAAGGTGCCACAGGTTTCTAAAGCATTGGGATTGCGCTATTTGGGGCGTGATGTTTTTTTGGATGATCAAGATGGAGTGGCGAACATCAAAAAACAAATACGTGAGGCAGTTGCATTAGCAAAACGTCATGGAACGGCGATTGCCATAGGGCATCCCCGTCCCGATACGCTAAAAGCACTAAGGGAGTCCAAAGTACTTTTAGGGGAAATTCAGTTGGTAAGTATCGATAAAATTTAATTTTTATGTATAATATAATAGAACTAAAAAAAGGGGATACAATGGGTGCAAAAAATTCTATGCTCAAAGATGAAGTGGTTGAAGTTATGAATATTGACGAGATCGCACATGATGATCGGCGTAAAACGGCAGAAGAGAATGCGCTAGAGCGGCGGAAAAATGCCGAAAAAGAGGAGCGTGTCCCTGTTTGGATCAAGAAATCGGTATTAGAGTATGAAAAAGAGCTCAAAGAACTTCAAATTGAGTTATTAAAACTTCAAAATCACGTCAAAGATCAAGGTTTAAAAGTACTAATGATTTTTGAAGGGCGTGATGCTGCGGGTAAGGGGGGGACGATTAAGCGGATGACGGAGCATCTCAACCCACGGGGTGCTCGTATCGTTGCCCTTGATAAACCCTCGGATATTGAAAAAACACAATGGTATTTTCAGCGCTACGCCAACCACCTTCCTGCTGCTGGCGAAATCGTTTTTTTTGATCGCAGTTGGTATAACCGTGGTGGTGTTGAACCGGTAATGGGGTTTTGTACAGACGAACAGCATAAAGAATTTTTGGATCATGTAGGTGAGTTTGAAAAAATGTTGGTTCGATCTGGGATAATTCTTTTTAAATTTTATTTCTCTGTCTCTAAAAAAATACAAGCAGAACGGTTCAAAGGGAGAAAAACAGATCCACTAAAACAGTTCAAACTCTCTCCTGTGGACGAATCATCTCAAGATTTATGGGAAAAATATACGACGGTAAAGCTCTCGATGCTCAAAGCCTCTCATACAGGGACGGCTCCATGGATTATTATCCGTTCGGACAATAAGAAAAAAGCTCGTATCAACTGTATCAAACATGTTTTATCAACGGTTCAATATCCTACTAAAAGTAAACTTGATCTTAAAACATCCAAAAAAATTCTGATTTGGGGTGATGAAGAGATTATGCTTATGGAAACAAAAACAGACAGTCATGCTCGGGCTTAAATCTCAAAATATCCTTGCCGATTTTTGGGGGGGGACGGCTGCTATGTTGGTGGCACTTCCTTCTGCTATTGCTTTTGGGGTAACGATTTATGCGACGATTGGGGGGCATTATGGGGCGTATGGAGCAATCGCAGGTATCTTGGGCGTTGCGACGATTGGGATTATCGCTTCTGCTTTAGGGGGGACAAACCGTCTTATTTCAGCACCCAGTGCCCCTGCCGTAGCGGTACTTTCTGCCTTTGCCCTTACGTGTGTTTCCCAAGATCTTGGAGCGGATCTTATCTTTGTAATGTTGATGATTGTCGCATTATTAGCGGGTATTTTTCAATTGCTGTTTGGTTTTGTTGGATTGGGGAGACTGATCAAATATATGCCGTTTCCTGTTGTAAGTGGGTACCTTAGTGGGGTAGGTCTCTATATTTTTGCATCTCAAACACCTAAGTTTTTAGGGCTCCCTTTGGGTGCCCATTTTTGGGAATCGCTGCATGCTTACACCTCTTGGCAATGGGAGAGTATTGTTATTGGTTTGATGACGATGGTAACTATGGTGTATGCAAATAAGTTTTTCAGTGCTATCCCTGCCGTTGTTGTCGCTTTGATAGCGGGGAGTGGAGTATACGGGATATTGGGGATGGTCGATTCTTCATTATTTATCCCTAATAATTCGTTAGTTATCGGTGATCTTAGAGGTTCTGGAGGGGTGGATTTTATCCAAATGTTTGTAGGGCGTTTTGAAATACTAAAACATTTTACCCTTGATGATATAAGGTTCCTTTTTTTTCCTGCATTGACGTTGGCAGTGCTTCTTTCGATAGATACCCTCAAAACGTGTGTGATACTTGATTCAATGACCCACTCTTTTCACGATTCTAATAAAGAATTGATTGCGCAAGGTTCTGCTAATATCGTCTCCTCCTTGATCGGGGGGACGGCGGGATCGGGGTCGATGGGACCTACGATGGTTAATCTCTCCAGTGGTGCGCAAACCTCTTTATCAGGGGTTATCGAAGGGGGGATGGCAATTGTTGCATTTGTTGTGTTAGGGACATTTATCGGATGGATTCCTGTTGCAGCATTGGCGGGTATTTTGATGGTCATTGGATTGAGAATGATTGATCGACACAGTCTGAAATTACTCAAAACTTCCAAAACGGCTTTCGATTTTTTGATTATTGTCATTGTTGCGATAACGGCACTCACCGTAAGCCTCATTGCAGCAGCTGGAGTTGGTTTACTTTTGGCGATTGTTTTATATATTGTGCAACAAATTGGTGCATCGGTCGTATACCGTCAGTTTGATGGGACGGAGGCAAAAAGTAAAATTATCCGATCCAACGATGAGGAGTCACTCTTACGAGAGAGAGGGGGTGAGTATTCGCTCTACGAGTTGCATGGAAGTTTATTTTTTGGAACCGCCAATCAGCTGTATACAATGCTTCAACAAGATTTACAATATAAAAAATACATTATATTGGATATGAAACGGGTACAAACCGTTGATCTAACAGCGGCTCATATTCTTCTCCAAATCAAAGATATTCTTCATGATCACAATGGGTATTTAATTCTCTCTCGTTTACCCCATAAACTCCCTAGTGGTGATGATATGGAAAATTATTTCAATCACGTAGGACTTCTAAAACATCTTAGCCCCATCAAAGTTTTTGATGCTATTGACGATGCTATTGAGTGGGTTGAGGATAAGATTTTATATGAAAATGTTCTTGAACAGCAGCAAGAAAGAGTGCTAGAATTGAATGATTTTGATCTCTTTAAGGGGCGAAAATTGGATACGTTAGCGGAGATAGAGACCCTTTTAGAACTTAAATCGTTTAAAAAAGGGGAAGTGATTTATTCACAAGGGGATTCAACTGGGGAAATATTTTTGATTCGGCGGGGTTTAGTACGGCTGATGCTCCCTTATAATGCGCAAAAGAATGTTCACCTAAGTACATTGACGCAAGGGAGTTTTTTTGGAGAGTTTTCATTTCTGGAGGGGAGTCCCCATTACACCGATACCATTGCTGCTAGTGATACTGATCTTTACATGATTTCTCGGGATTCGTTTGACCGCTTTTCAGAACATCATAAAAAAGCCTCACTGCACTTTATGCAAAGTCTCGCTACTGTCCTCGCCCAAAGGCTCAAAGTAACACGAACAGAATTGGCAGAAGAGTATGATGTATGACATAGTGCCATATTTTACCCCTTTTTTTTCGATAACGATAAGATGGTGAAAAAAGAGGAGAGATGATGGCAAACGCTGTCCCATTTTCGATTAGTGAACTCCAATCGATCAAAAAATATCCTGAAACGTTGTATTATAAAGGGTCGTTAGATCTTCTATATCGCCCTAAAATTTCTATTGTGGGTACTCGTAGACCCAATCCCTACACCCGTGCATTGACTCTTGAGCTTTCAAGAAAGCTTGCCAACGCAGGGATGGTGATTGTAAGCGGAGCTGCTGCTGGGGTGGATGCACTCTCTCACGATGGGGCAGGTGTTGCCAACACGATAGCGGTTCTTCCGTGCGGTATTGATATTCGTTATCCTGTCCGTAACGGGGCTTTGATTGAAGCAATTGAAAATAATGGATTGACTCTCTCTCAATTTGAACCCGATTTTACTGCTAGGGAGTGGAGTTTTGTCGTCCGAAATGAAATCGTAGTAGCATTGGGGGAAGCCCTTATCGTCACCGAAGCAGACATAGGAAGTGGAAGTATGCGCTCGGTAGGGTATGCACTGGAGATGGGGAAGCAAATTTATGTTCTTCCCCATCGCCTACGAGAAAGTGGAGGAACGCAACGACTATTGGCGCAAGGAAAAGCAATTGCTATTGAAGATATTGATTCATTTGTAGCGACCATTACGAAAACAGCACACAATACAATGAGTGATACCCCATTTTTAGCCTATTGCCGATCAATGCCGACGTATGAAGAGGTGATAGGACGATTTCCTTCAGAAATTTTTGAAGCGGAACTCAGTGGCGTTATTGATGTTGTAAATGGGAGAGTAATCGTGGTGTAATCAGGAGAGCTTAATGCCCTGCTGATGTACTTTCATATCCGTAGTGTTTGACGAGATAGTTAACAATGGTTTGTTGATCCTCTTTGGGAATGGGTGCTTTGAACTCATTGACCATTTTAGACACCGTCCCTGTCCAATAAGGGCGGCTTTTTTGCCCTTGGTTGAGGATGTAACCAAAAGAGTGACAGATAAGGCAGTATTGTTGTACCACTTCATCATGATCCCCTTTTGCTATTGGATAATCAACGTAGGGCATCTCGATAGGTTTAGCCACTTGTGCAAATACGGCTGTAGCGCTTAGTAATAGTGTTGCCACTAATAATGTTATCTTCATCTTCTTCCCCCTTACACTATTTTTACATTAACAGCATCTACGCCATTGTATTGATATCCGCCTGCATTCCAGCCGATCTCATCGGGCATTGGTTGAATATTACCAATACGGTTGATCGCACGAACCATAATGGTATACTCCCCCTTGGCTTTGGGTTCCCAGCTGTAGTTCCATTGGCGATAGGCGTATTTGCCATTGTCTTTTTGAAGAGTGGTCGCACCCCAACTCTTGCCACTATCAAGGGAGATCATCACCTCTTTAATCCCTTTTCCTTGGTCAAAGGCGATTCCCGTTACGTTAATGCGAGACCCTTTTTTGATGACGGTATTAGGGGTAGGATAGCCAATAACTGATTTAACTTTCATCACAGCGATGGGCTTACGTTTGTATTCGAAATCTCCCCCTGAGATGACACATTCACAGTCATTATCGGGGACAGTGTAGGCGACATCCATAAAGAAACTTTTGCGATACTCATCCATAACGGTGATTTCAGAGAGCATTTTGACCCAACTGTCTGAGAAATGCCCCGGAATGATCAGCTTGAGAGGAAAGCCATTGAGATAAGGGATATCTTCCCCATTCATCGAGTAAGCAACAATAATGTCACCGCTAAGAGCTTCATCAATTTCCATTTCGCGGAAAAACTTCGGAGTTTCATCGACTGCTGGTTTTTCGAGTCCATTGAGACCGACAAATTTAGCGGTTGCTTGAACCCCTGCCATAGCGAGGATGTCTTTGAGTCTGGCCCCTTTCCATACGGCACACCCCATTGCTCCATGACCCCATTGAACACCGTGAGTTGCTTGACCCGAACTGGCGTAAAATTTACGGCTATTTCCACCGCACTGGAGTACGCTTGTGATCTCTACGGGTTCAAATTTGGATTTCAAATCATCAACGCTAAGGGAGAGTGGTTTCTCAACAGAGCCTTTGACTTCAAGACGAAACGTTTCAAGATCAATATACATCGGAATATCCGGCATATGCCATCGGACGAAAAACTGATCATTAGGGGTAATGGTTTTAGTGAAAATATCACGAGAAGATTCCAAAAGTGGAGGACGATCCGAAATCGTTTTCATCGGTTTCTTCTCTGGGAACGCAATAACGGGAGGGACAAACTCTCCTGTAGTATCTGTTATGATTTTTTTGGAGCTTTCCTTACCCAACAGAGTTGATGCGCCAAGAAGCAGTCCAGCACCTAAAAAATTTCGTCGATTAATTTTATTCATAAAAATGCCTTACAAGTTAATGGTGTATTTTATCATAACTTGAGAGATTTAGAGTATCAGCATCGCATCCCCATACGAGAAAAAGCGATATTTTTGATCGATTGCTTCGTCATAAATACGGTGTGTCTCTTCCAATCCAACAAAGGAAGCAACAAGCATCAATAATGTTGACTGGGGTAAATGAAAATTAGTAAGGAGATGATTGACTCTTTTGGGTGGATTATTGGGGTGTAAGAAGAGATTGGCTTCTCCGTGAAGTTCTCCTGAGCGGGCGTGGTATTCAATCGTTCGTGTTGAGGTTGTTCCCACACACAAAAGGGGAAGATCACTTTGGATAAGGGTATGTGCCTCCTTGGAGATATTGAAATACTCCGAGTGCATAGGGTGATCGGTGATGACTTCGGCTTCGACGGGCTTGAATGTCCCTGATCCTACATGAAGGGTGACGAATGCGTTGGAGTGTGAAGCGCAAACTACCTCAAAAAGTTCATCGGTAAAATGTAGCGATGCAGTAGGGGCAGCAACAGCCCCCTCGTGGTGGGCAAAGACACTTTGATATTCCCGTTCATCTTCACTGTTGTCCTCACGTCCGAGATAAGGGGGTAATGGTATATGTCCAATACGCTCTAAGATAGGGAGAAGCTCTTCAAAACGGATAAGGGTATTTGAAAGATAAAAATTCACCTCACGTGAACCGTCGTCATTAAGGGCTATAATCGTTGCCGTAAGGTTTTCATCAAAAAGAAGGGTAAATCCCACTTTGACACGCCCTTTGATATAGACATTTAGGGTGTGGGCATCAAGAGGGCGATTGATGAGGAGTTCGATGGTACCGCCACTGGCTTTTTTCCCATACAATCTCGCTTTAATAACTTTAGTATCGTTAAAGATGATGGCGCACTCTTGGGGTAAAAATTGCTCTAGTTGATCGAACCTCGCATGGGTGATTGAGCTATCCTTTCGGTTATACACAAGCAATCGAGCATGATCTCGAGGATGGATGGGATGGGTCGCTATGAGCTCATGGGGGAGGGTGTACTCATAGCTAGAGGTAAGAAGTGGGTCTTTAATCAATGGTCTCTTCTTCATCTTCGATAAAGTGTTCCTCTTTGGGGGCAGGGTTGACGGCACGAACGATCAAGATGGAAAGTCCATACAAAAGTACCAATGGTGCTGCCATTAAGAGTTGGCTAATAACATCGGGAGGGGTTAAAATAGCGGCGATAATAAAGATAATAACAACGGCATAACGGAAAAAATTAATCATCATTCTATCATCAATGAGCCCCAAAAGGGCAAGAAAATAACAGACAACGGGAAGTTCAAAGGCAAGCCCAAAACCAAAGAGAATTTTGGTAAAAAACTCAACGTATTCTCCGATGTTATACATCGGAACAAAAGAGGCACTCCCAAATTCGATGAAAAAAGCAAATCCAAGGGGGGTTACCAAATAATAGGCAAAAGCCGCCCCAACTAAGAACATTCCAGTACCACCGACAACGATGGGAATCATCATTTTTTTCTCATTGGCATACAAGCCAGGGGCAATAAAGAGCCATATTTGGGATAATAATACAGGTAAGGCAGCAAGAAGCCCTGCAAACAAGGAAACCTTCATAGCGACAAAAAAGGCTTCCGATAGTTCTCGCGTAACGATCATCCCCATGGCTGCTTTAGGGGAAATTTTAGCGGTGGAGACCAATGCCGTTACCAAAGGTTTGGTAATCCATGCGAGGATAGCATCGTGGAAGTTCCACATCACAATAGACATAATAATGACAGCCACAACACTGATACCTAGCCGTTTTCGTAATTCGGCTAAATGGGGACGTATATCATCAAACATTAAACATTCTCTTCAGGTGGATTGATGGGTCTTGGTTTGGGGGTAAAGGTGACCGCTTCAGGTTCTTTTGGAGCCATTGGGGTAACGATAGGTGCCTCAAGAGTAAGCTCTTGTTTAACACTTGCTATTTCAGAACCAATTTCTTTGAAGTCGGTAAGCCGTTCTAGTTCGCTACTGGCATTGAGCAACTCATTCTTATACGCTAATGCCTCTTGTTTCATTTCGGAGAATTTCATCTCCTCTTCGATAGTCGCTTTGGCAGTATTGACTGTCCCTTTGACGCTACGAAAAAACTTGGCGATACTCACCATGGTTTCTGGGAGTTTGTCTGGTCCCAAAAAGAGGACTGCAATAACCGCAATCAATAAAATTTCGCCGATGCCCATACCAAACATAATTAGTCACTTCATTTTAAGATAGTGCAATTTTAGCGAAACTTTTTTAATATCCCTCAACACGCAGGGCTATTTCGTCGGCTAACAAAAAATTAGGGTTAAAATAGCGACCATTTTGGTATTCGAGTATCTTTTCTCGTGTCAGTAAATCTGCCTCTTTTTTTTGTTGTAAGGTGAGATTTTTTTCATCTACCCCGACACAACTGCGAAATCCTAAAAAAAGTTTTTCACTTAAAAGTGCCTCGGGGGTTAAATTCTCTTCGGTAATTTCCAAAGGGTGCTTGATGTAATGTTCAATATTAGTGAAGGGGTAGAAGCGTGTAGTGTCTAAAAATCCAACCGCACCTGCCCCTAAACCGATGTAGTTTTTTCCCTCCCAATAGCCAAGATTATGGGCGGATTGTGTTTTTCCAAAGTTGGAAATTTCGTACTGCTGAAATCCACGTGACTCTATTTCTTCAAACAGCCATTGGGTCATTTCAAGTTCTTCACGGGCAAGTTCAGGGGTTTTTTCAAAGGCTGTGTGTTCTTCGATGGTGAGGGAATAGAGGCTAATGTGATCGATAGGGAGGGAAAAAGCTTCTTGTAGGTCATTGTACAATAGCTCTTTTGTATCTCCTGCAACCCCATAGATGAGATCAAGAGAGAGGTGTTTAAACCCTATCTTTGAGCCGTTTTTAATCGCTTCGAGTGCGTGTACCGTGTTATGGGCACGTCCCAAAACTTTGAGTTTTTCATCATTAAAACTTTGTACCCCAAAACTGATCCGATTGACTCCTAGCGCATACATCCCCTCTAGCCATTCGTAGGTGGCACTGTTGGGATTGGCTTCGGAGGTGATCTCTGCATTGGGGGCTAAAAAAGGGGCAATGGTCTCAAAAATATTCTTATAGAAAATGGGGTCAACGGTAGAGGGGGTTCCCCCACCGATAAAGACAGTTTCGATGGTGTTGGTCTCGCTGACACCAAAACGTTCCAGCTCATAAGCAAGCTGCAAGGACAAAGCATGCATGTATTTTTCACGTTGAGAAAACTTATCAACGTAGGAATTAAAAGCACAATAGGAGCATTTGCTGTCGCAAAAAGGGATATGTATGTATAAAAGCATCCGTTATTATACCAATTCTCTCTATTGAACGACTTGGTTACGTCCTTTTGCCTTGGCTTCGTATAATAAATCATCTACCCGCTTTAATAACTCTTCGGAAGATTCGTTTTCATGCAACGCAACTGTACCGAACGAACAGGTGAGTTTTTCTATCGTCTCAAACGGTTTATTTTCAATAGCCAATCTCAGGGTTTCAGCAATCTTAACGGCTTCATCGAGATCGGTGTTGGGAAGTAAAATAATAAACTCTTCTCCCCCCCATCGGGCGACAATATCACTTTTACGAATTTTCTTTTTCACTAATCCAGCAACTTGTTTTAGTACCGTATCCCCTATTAAATGACCGTGATGGTCATTGACCTGTTTAAAATGGTCTATATCAAAAAAGATAACCCCTAATGGTTTATGTTCACGACGTGCCACATTGATGGCATGCTCATAGATCATGGAAAAATGGAGACGGTTCGCAATACCCGTTAACTGATCGGTTATGGAGAGTGCTTGCATTGAAGAAATATCGGTAAAAATAACAACGTACCGAAACTGTTCTTGAAAATGTAATACGGAAAGTTTAACATCGAAAATAGTGGTTACGTCGTTTATGGTGATTTTGGCTTTGTGATGGATGCTGGGGTGATTGCTGATATATTGGGTCCAACGCTGATCATTGTTCATTGGCATGAGAAAATCTTTGGTATCCCCCACTTCGAAATACTCACACACGCATTGGTGGTCACGCTGGAACGATTCAATGTTCTCATAGTGAAAATAGTGCAAAAAAGTTTGATTTGCGGCAATGAGTTTATTCCCATCAGTGACGATAACGGGGGAGGGGATCGCATCGAGGATAGTTTGGCTATACAATTCTTGAAAATTTATGGTATCGGCAATTGTATTATAAGTACGGTTAATCACCAGTGCAAGTGTAATCATTAGGGTGAAGGTAATGAAGAGTGTTGCCAGAATCATATTCACAGCATGTCTCCAAAAATCAGGAATTTCGCGGATAAACATAACTGCACCGATGGGTTGATTGAGGTAATTCATAATCGATACGCTACTTATGGCATAGGATTGATTGTTGTATTTGACAGTAACGCTATCAAGAATTCGATGGTTACTTTTATATTGTTTCAACAACGGTAAAAATCTTGAGGGAACATTGATAGCGATATAATCACCCATAGGAAAATAATGGTCAATGTGGGTAAATGTTCCTAATATATTCTGTCGAAGGAGAAAAAAAGAATCATACTCGGTGTATCGATGAATTTTTTCCGTCAAGTAGGGGGGGGCTATCCCAAATTCAACGGCACCCAAATACTCTCCATGATCGATAATGGGGACAAGGATCCGAAATGCAACCCCTTGCAATCCCCCTTCAAACCCTGAAATTTTTTTGTGATATTGGTGAATATGGGCGACCATCGAACGTTTGAGTGCAATTGAATCGCCATATTCGCTTGGTTGGTGCATTCGTAGGAGTGATGTTCCGTCTGCTTTATGAAATTGCAGAATAATCAAGGAAGGATTTTCATTTTTCAACACTTCCCAACGGGGTTGTATCAATCGATAAAGGGCATCATGATCCCCAGTTCGAATAGTATGGATAACATTAGGAGAATGGATATTGGCATTGGCTCTGGCAGTGTAAAACTGGATAGTATCGCCAATGATTTGCTCATAATTAATACGGACACTTTTATGGACTTCTGCCATACGCTTATCATCTTCTTGTTTGTCATGAAGAATATAGTATCCCATCACCACCGTTGCAACACCAAGGATAATGAGGGTGAGTATGGATAAAATTTTTATTTTCAAATGTTTCATCGTTACCTACAAATAATTTATATAATTAAAGCTTAAGTGTACTGTTGTTTTGTTTAACTGGTTAATAAAGGAAATAAAGAGATATTGAGTACGATTATGAAATTTTAATCCCAAATACTTTACAATACCGCTAAAAAAGACATATAATGAACCCACAAAAATTTTATCGTCCCAATGTTGCGGCGATTATTGTTTCTCATGAGTATCCCGATAAGAAAGAAATCTTTATCGCAGAACGTAATGATATGAACGATGTTTGGCAGTTTCCTCAAGGGGGTATCGATGAGGGTGAATCGGCTGAAGAGGCACTTTTTCGTGAACTCAAAGAGGAGATAGGGACAAAAAAAGTTGAGATTATTGCCCAGTATCCCGATTGGATTACTTACGATTTTCCCTCTCATGTTGCGCAACGGATGACACCGTTTGCGGGGCAGAAGCAACGTTATTATCTCGTTCGGCTCAAAAAAGGGGCAAAAATTGATTTGGATACAAAACATCCAGAGTTTAAGCAATACCGCTTTGTTGGGATAGAGGGGTTGTTTGACCATGTTGCCCATTTTAAAAAACCAGTTTATGAACAAGTAATTTCACATTTTAAAGCGGAGGGATATTTGTAATGGTAATTGTACAAAAGTTCGGAGGAACGAGTGTTGGGGATTTGGATCGTATCCAAAATGTTGCCAATCGTGTCTCCAAAACACTTAAAGAGGGGCACCAAGTTGTCGTCGTTGTATCGGCAATGAGCGGTGAAACGAATAAACTAATTGCGTATGCAGAGCATTACACCGCAACCCCTGAGCGCAGTGAACTGGATATGCTTTTAAGTTCGGGTGAGCGCGTTACAGCAGCGTTACTCTCAATCGCCCTTAATGCGATGGGGCACCCCTCGATTTCTATGAGCGGTCGTCGTGCGGGTATTGTCACCGACAGTGTCCATACGAAAGCGCGTATTGAGAGTATTGACCCTAGCATTATGCACGCAGAACTTGCTAAGGGTAATGTTGTCGTGGTTGCAGGATTTCAAGGGGTGAGTGAGGCAGGTCAAGTCACGACGTTGGGTCGTGGTGGATCAGATCTCTCAGCCGTTGCCCTTGCGGGTGCCCTTGAGGCAGATTTGTGTGAAATCTATACGGATGTTGATGGTATTTATACCACTGATCCTCGTATTGAGCCAAAAGCACGTAAGATGGATCAAATTAGTTATGATGAAATGTTGGAACTAGCTTCTCTTGGAGCCAAGGTTCTTCAAAATCGTTCGGTCGAATTGGCAAAAAAACTCAATGTGAACCTCGTTACTCGCTCTAGTTTTAGTGATGCGGAGGGGACACTTATTACAAAGGAAGAGAATATTATGGAACAACCACTTGTAAGCGGCATTGCCCTTGATAAAAACCAAGCACGAGTATCTCTTGGAGGTGTGATTGATCGCCCTGGGATTGCGTCGGATCTTTTCACCCGTTTGGCAGACAATAGCGTTAATATCGATATGATTATCCAAACACTAGGGCATGATGGTAAAACAAATCTTGATTTTACCGTCCCCAAAACCGAACTCATTGATGCCCAAACAATTGTTGAGCAGTTTGTAGCAGAGGGTGAAATATCTGAAGCAAGTTACGATGAGAACATTTGTAAAGTCTCTATCGTTGGGGTTGGGATGAAATCGCATACGGGTGTTGCTGCCAAAGCATTTCAAACGATGGCACGTGAAAATATCAATATTATGATGATTTCAACCTCAGAGATTAAAGTTTCGATGGTGATTGATGAAAAATATGCGGAGCTTGCCGTACGTTCATTGCATAGTGCCTACGAATTGGATAAATAGGTGCGAAAATTCGATCAGTGGACGCTAGACGCTATTCGCACTGAGGGTGCTTCTATGAGTTGGTTTGAAGAGCAACGGTACGAATGGATACCTCAGATTATCAGCGCCATGGATCAAATCATGCAAGGGTATACGATTGTTTTGGTCACCGACCAAGAGCGGCAATGGTTTTCCCACTATATTATCGATACGATTAATAAGAAAACCAAAGAGCGTCCGATGATCCCTATTGTCAAGCTGAGTTCTTTCTATGGTCGTCTTGATCAGTCGATGGATACCGATGCGATGGATATGCTTAGTGATATGCTCGATCTCTCTTTTAAGGGAGAGTACTTCTTTTGGTATATTGGCAAGGGGGGGGATGAACGACGTGCCGATTTTGTGAAGCGAAGTAACAATGCGTTGATGTGGATGATGGATGAAAATTATCCCAATGCCCTCTCGCTACGCTCCTACGAATCGCATATCGATATTAAATTGTTGCAACTGTACCGTTTGTTTGACCGTACCTTGGCTTCTGTCTTATTCGGGGAGATTGATGTTCACGCCTAAACAGGGGGGGATACTCATTACGGAGCATTTTGAAGAGAGATCGTTAGAGATTGCGCAGGAGTTGTTGCCGTTGCGCAGTGTCCGTTTTGTGTGCGAAGATTTTAAAATCGAGGATGCCAAAGAGGTAATCGCCGAAGCGTACAAAAGCGAAGAGAAGACGAAAACGTTAATTTTAGGGGCAAAAAGTTTTACGATCCCTGCCCAAAACGCTTTATTGAAAATTTTAGAAGAACCCCCTAGAAATATTATTTTTGTTCTAATGGCTCCCACGAAAAGTACTTTTTTACCGACCGTTCGCTCCCGTTTGTCTTTAAGTGTCGAGAGTACTCCTAAAAAACGTTTATCGCTGAATATTCATCTCTCCTCGTTGGAACTCAATGACCTTTTTGCGTTTGTCAAAGAACATGATCGTCTCAAAAAGCATGAAGCAAAAGAGCTTATAGAGGGGTTAATGTATCATGCCAGTTGTGTCGAAAAATTGCCATTAACAGCGCAACAGCTAGTGGGATTTGAAAAAGCATTTCGCCTCATTGAACTCAATGCCCGAATGCAAAGCGTTCTCGTTATGCTACTAATGAATTTCCTAAAAGAGGTGAAACGTGATCATTGAACATCTCTCCTCGACGATAGATATCAGACATTTCCTACAAGAGTTGGGGGTTGATGGCGGGGGACTTTCTATTTTAGAAGCCAAAGGGAAACTTCATCTCATCCGTATTAAGGATTTACACGTCGGTGCTGCTAATATTCTTAAGCAAGATGCCCTTAGTATTGGTGCTGATTTAGCGGTACCTAAGGGGACTGTGATCGCCTCTGAACCTCGTGTTAATGCCCTTTTGATCGCCAATGAACGGCAGTTACGCAAGTTGGTTCAAAAAGAGAAAGCACAACCGTTTGGACTGAAACAACTCTCTTCTGAACTGGAACGTTTTTGTGCGCATCATGTTTCACAAAAAATCGAAGTGATGGGAATTATTAACGCCAATGAGGATAGCTTTTACCCCCATAGCCGTTTTCAAGAGAGTGAAGCGGTAGCAAAAATCAGTGAGATGATCCAAGAAGGGGCGGATATTATCGATATAGGGGGCGTTTCAAGCCGTCCGGGAAGTATTGCGGTAAGTGAAGCAGAAGAACTCAATCGTGTTCGCCCTATCATTGATACCCTTTATCGTGAAAAAATATATGAAAAAGTGCGCTTGAGTTTGGACAGTTATGCCCCTAGTGTTATAAGATATGCGTTGGAGAGAGGTTTTCATATTATCAATGACATAACGGGATTGGCGAATGATGAGGTAGCACAATTATGTGGGGAGTATAATGCAACGGCGGTGATTATGCACGCGCAAGGAACTCCTGAATCGATGCAGCTAAACCCCTTTTATTCGTCGGTACTTAACGACGTGGAACTTTTCTTTCAAGAGCGGTTAGAAAAGGCAGAGAAATTTGGTATTGTGGATGTGATTTTGGATTGCGGTATCGGTTTTGGTAAACGATTGGAAGATAATTTAGCCCTTATAACCCATCAAAAACATTTTTTAGCGTTGGGTAAGCCGTTATTGGTCGGTGCAAGCCGTAAATCGATGATTAATACCCTATCCCCCTCTCTAAGTGACGATCGTTTGGGGGGGACGCTGGCAATTCATCTCAAAGCTATCGAAGAGGGTGCACGTATCGTTCGTGTCCATGATGTTAAAGAACATGTGCAGGCTATCGCATTGTGGCAAGCGTTGAAAGGTTAGTATGAGCAGCAGTGTCATTGTCATTATTACGCTATCGTTGTTAGTGATGTTTTCCCCATTTTTATCGAGGGTGAGTCGACTTCCTGTAGTCGTCGTTGAAATATTATTGGGAAGTCTTGCTGCTTATTTTGGTTTCTTAGTAGAAACCGAACTTTTTAAAATTATTGCGAAGGTGGGCTTTTTATATTTGATGTTTTTAGCAGGGATGGAGGTCAATCTCAAAGAGTTTGGCTTTGCAAAATCCTCTCTTTTACGTCGTACCATTATTTATTTTGTGATGTTGTATGTGGGAGCATTAACCCTCTTCTTTTATTTTGATCTAAGTGCTGTCTATTTGGTCACTATCCCTATTTTTTCGTTGGGTATGTTGATGGCATTAGTGAAAGAATATGGCAAAAATCAGCCGTGGCTTGCATTGGCCTTGAACATTGGCATTATTGGTGAACTGACGAGTATTATGGCACTAACGATCCTTAGTGGTGGGCTAGAGTACGGCTATAATCGTCAATTTGCCTTTACCTTGGGGGGATTGTTTGCATTTATGATTGGATTCGTCCTCTTCTTTAAGGGAATTCGGATCCTTTTTTGGTGGTATCCGGGATTAAAAACGTTAATTATGCCCCATGAAGATGGCAAAGATCAAGATGTCCGTTTTTCGATGGCATTGATGTTTTTGATGATTGCGGTAATGCTCTATCTTAAAATTGATGTCGTTCTTGGGGCATTTTTAGCAGGGGTATTTATTGCAACCTACTTTAAACACAAAACGGAACTTCCTGAAAAACTCTCTTCCTTTGGATTTGGATTTTTAGTCCCTATCTTTTTTATCCATGTTGGTTCTACTTTAGCATTGGAAGCATTTACCGAAACGAAAATTTTGATGGGAGCACTTTTTATTGCCAGTGCGATTATCGGGATTCGTCTTATCAGCTCTTTTGTGGCATACAGTGGTTATTTAGGATGGAAAAATACGATCCTTTTTTCACTCAGTGATTCCATGCCGTTGACATTTACGGTGGCAATTGCGACATTGGGATATGAGGCAGCAGCAATCAGCCATGATGAATATTATGCTTTTATTGTAGCAAGCATGGGCAGTGGTATATTTTTGATGATTTTAATTAAAATACTCTACACCTTTTTTTACCCAAAGGGTGTAACGGCAACTCTTTTCAGCGAAAAGAAGATACAATCAAGTTTTAATAAATAACCTAAATATTGTGAATAAGTAAGGATTCTGTGTGGATTTAACAACGATTCTAGGGATACTAGGGGCAATTGCTACTATTTCTATTGGGGATATAATGGAGGGGGGGAATCCCGTTCACATTGTTCATATTACCTCTCTTATTATTATTATGCCAACAACATTGCTTGCTTCTATGGTAAGTACGGATGTGGAACACGTTAAGGGAGCTTTGAAAAATGTTGGGATGAATTTTAAAAAATCACCCGTTAATTTGGAAGCACGTATTAAAGAAATTATCGATTTAGCGCTGATGGCACGGCGTGACGGATTACTTTCATTGGAAAAAAAGGTCGCCGAATTGGACAATGAATTTTTGAAGCAAGGGTTGAGTATGGCGGTGGATGGCAACGAGATTGATACCATTGCCGAAACCCTTGAAGCGGTGATTGAAGAGACAGAACACTATTGGCATGGATGCGCCCACTATTGGATTTTAGCAGGGGAAACTTCTCCCGTTTTGGGACTTGTTGGGGCGGTTTTGGGGCTTATTTTGGCACTTCAAAAATTGGATAGCCCAGTTGAAATGGCGGAAGGGATTGCGGGGGCGTTTACGGCGACCGTTACAGGGATTTTCAGTGCGTACGTTTTGATTGGACCTATGGGGGCTAAAATGAAAGCAAAAGCACACCATATTGTCAAAGAACAAAAGGTGATGTTGGAGGGGATTATCGGTATTGTTCATGGTGATAATCCCCGTACCCTAGAAGCAAAGCTGCTCAACTTTCTCTCTCCTGCTGAAGAAAAACACAGCCAATTTACGTAAGTGGGCGATTAGATGGCGAGAAAGAAAAAATGTAAAAAGTGTCCAGAGTGTGCTGCTGGGGAGAAATGGGCGGTTCCAACAGCCGACTTTTTTAGTCTATTGTTGGCACTTTTTATCGCCTTGTATGCTATTGCATCGGTTAATAAAGAAAAAATGGCAGCACTTAAAGAGGAGTTTGTCAAAATCTATGATTATGCCCCCGCACCCGAAGAGATTAGCCCTGTTGAACCTATGAACCCTGAATCTTCAGATGATGCAACAAAGGAGAGTAGCGGAAAAGCTCCTGTTGCTAGTGGTGGAGCTGTGTTGGAATCTACTCCAACAACAACAGCACAAATAGAATCCAGTACAGAAGATGAAACAATGCAAAATGTTTCTGTAGGAGAGGGTGCTCTTGATGAGAGTATGGATGGAGCATTATTGAAGCTTCCTGCGACTATCCCTTTTCGGGGGTCGAATGCGACGATTGACGATGAGGAGATGCACCTCTTTATTAAGCGAGTAGCCGATATTATCAAAACGCTCCCTTCGACGGTAGATATTTCGGTGAGAGGGTATACGGATAATCAAAACCTTCCACGAGGATCAGCCTATAGGGATAATTTGGATTTATCCAGTGCTCGTGCTGCCACAGTAGTACGAGAGTTAATGCAAAATGGTGTAAGTGCTGAGCGCCTCTCCAGTGCAGGTTTTGGTGCTGCAAAACCCTTGGCATCCAATACCACTGAAGCTAACCGTGCTAAAAACAGACGAGTGGAGTTTTATATGTTTATTGCCAACAATAAAAAGCTAGATAAAGCGGCTCAAAAAAGTATCTTAGATACAGTAGCGAAACTCCCTAAGGAGTAACTTTCGCTTAGGGGAGAAGGGTTGCTTTAATAATCTTTTGCGTCTGAAGGGGCTTGTCCCCCTTTTGTTGACCATTGGTTTGAACATTATTAAGCTTGCTTAGGGTATCTTGCCCTTTGATTACCTTACCAAAAATCGTATGGTACCCATTAAGCCATGGAGTAGGGGCTGTCGTGATGAAGAATTGGCTTCCATTGGTACGAGGTCCCGCATTTGCCATCGCTAAAATACCAGCTTGGTTAAAAACAACCCCCGATTTAAACTCATCTTTAAATGGTTTTTTCCAGATCGATTCTCCCCCTGCACCTGTTCCTGTTGGATCTCCCCCCTGAACCATAAAATTTTTAATAATACGATGAAAAGTGAGTCCATTGTAATACCCATTCTTAACATGGGTGGTAAAGTTTTCAACAGCTAGTGGGGCAACATCTTCATTGAGCTCAAGCTCCATATCCCCTTGGGTTGTTTGGAGCAAGACGTGAGGGTGAGCAGCAAATGCCAAGCTACTGCAAAGTAATAGGGCTAAAAGTGGTCGCATTAAGATTCCTTGTTTCGTGGTGTAAAATTGAGGCAGACAGAGTTGATACAATAGCGTAATCCTGTTGTTTGTGGTCCATCGGGAAAAACATGTCCTAGGTGGGCATCGCACGTAGCGCACACCACTTCAACACGAACCATTCCATGACTACTGTCACGATTTTCGATGAGTGCTTCAGAGGTGATAGGGGCATCGTAGCTTGGCCATCCTGATCCTGAGTCGTATTTGTTGCGTGAATCAAAAAGGGGTTCATTGCAACAAATGCACGTGTAGATGCCATCTCCTTTAAAAGAGGCGTATTCACCACTAAAAGCTCTTTCGGTTCCATGGTGACGTGCTACGTCATACGCTTGCGGTGAAAGCTGATTTCGCCACTCTTCGTCCGTTTTAACGATTTTTATCATTATGCCTCTCCTCTTTTTGGGTGAATTATATCGGAAATTAGTGTAACGCTCTCTGACGCACGGCTTAATGCAAGGGTGTAAAGCGGATCATCGGGATTTAAATTAATAAGAAAACAATGTTGAGCTTCAACTGCATTAATAAACTGTGGTGTAGAGAGGGTGATGGAATTCAAATTTTTATGCTGTAAACTAAAATCATTCGTGAGTATTTGAGCATTTAGATGAAGATGGTTGTCGATAGACTCTTTGAAATCTGAAATTAAACATTCATCACAGAGGATGATAAGGATGGAATACTCTGTTTCCCATAGATTTTCGAACTTTTTTAATGATGTGAAGAGAGTGGGAAGAATCTCTTCTTGAAGGGGACAATAAAGATGGGTAATATGAGGAGAACGATAGCAATTTTGGAATTGAAATTCAGTGCCTTTATAAAGTAAGGTTGTGCTGCTAATGAATAGGGGTCGATCTCCTTGGTATGTGTAGATTGATGTGAGTGTATCGGTATTAAAAAGATGGGCATCATCACATACGATAATGGATGATTCACGAAATATGCGAAGCGTTTCGATAGAGTTTTTGTGCAATGTTAGAGGTAAAAAGTGAATATTTGATAGATTTAGCGTAATAACAGAGAACTCTACAATCCGAACGATCTCTTCACGAAATATTTCTGCACTAAGGAGAGTTGGCGTTATAACTAGTACTTTGGAGTGTGGATGTTGAAGCAGTATATCAATGATTTTACGAATTAATACAGTAGTTTTACCACTTCCATATTCGCCATGTAGATGTATTGAAGCAGTAGTAAGGGGGGTATCTAAAAAAGTTTGTTGCTCTTGCGAAAGAAAAGCACCAAAAGGGTCTTGTGTAGTTGGCAAAAGAAGGGTGTGTGCCATCAGTGAACCTAGTACTTTGAGTGTAGAATGCGGTTGGCTTTGATAGGTTCCAATCGAAGCCAACTTGGTTTGGATTGTCTGAATGGTATCACTGTTGAAGATAACTCTATTTTTAGGTAAAAATTCATGAAAAGAGTAATTGAGAGTGTCAAACTCAGATTCACTGAGATTTTCCATCCAAACAAAACGTTCAATAGGGGTAAAATTGAAGGATAAAACATCTTCAAGTTTTTGCTGGATCACCCCTTCGGTAGAGTTGAAGCGTGTTGTTGATTTTTTTGTTCCACCTTTACGAAACCGTTCTATTTTCGCATCGTGAAGTTCATTTATTTTCCAAGAAATTTTTTCTCCTACGTAAAGTCCATAATGGGGCAAAAAGATAACGATGTCCAATAACGAGCTTTGATCACGATAGAAGAGGGTGAAATTTTCTAAAAATAGGCCATTAGATTTAAGTGTAGCATTTTTTAATGTCTCGGGTGACTTTTTAACTTTTTGGGTAGATGTTTTGGTTTTTGAAAGAGATTTAGAGAAGTAAAAACGTGATAAGAATGAAAAAAACACGATAGACCTTTTTAAGGGAAAAGAAAAATTACAAATACAGCTTACTTAGAGGATTATAAAAGAAAATATGGAAGAAATACCGAGGCGTACCTCGGAGTACGGTAGGAATTATTCTACGCCTGCAACACTGTCTTTAAGACTTTTGCCTGGTTTGAATTTTGGAACCATTTTATCTTCCGTTGTATACGTTTTATTAGTCCCCGGTACTGTGCCACTTTTACCTTTTTGCAATGTTGCAGCAAAGTTACCAAAACCTACTAATGAGACCTCTTTTTTAGCAACAAGAGCCGCTGTAACAGCTTCTGTAAACGCTTTAATTGCTGTTTCAGCCTCTATTTTAGTTTTGTAACTACCACTTTTTTGTACCAATTCAACGAATTGTGCTTTATTCATATATGTCCCTTGGGTAAAGATCTGTTAAACTCGTTCATACTTTAATATCTCTTGGCTTAAATTTTTCTTGTTTTTACATAATATTGACTAAAAACCCTATTTTTAGAGCTTTTTATCCCTATAAAAGATCCGTATAGTCGTATTTTGAGAGATCAACATAGAACTCCCCCTCTTTTTGAATGATACGAATATCGCTTCCATAGGCTTGCGAAAAGCGATTTCGGATGATTTTACGCTCTTCGCTTCCTACTCCTATAAATTTAAGATAACGTTTGAGTTCAATCACACCATTAGAGACAAGAGGAATAGGATTTTGAGGAGCAGTGGCTACAACATCGTGTACTGTATTGTCGTTGCGCAAGAGGATGAGCTTGGTGCTTAAGACCTCTAAAACACTTTTGAGTTGCTCATCCTTGGCGGTGTAAATCTCTTCGATACGGTTGCGATCGGCAATAAGCATTTGTTCTTTGTCGTGAATGAGCGAATCAATTTTTGCTTCGAGCTCTTTAATTTTGAGCTTGAGATGGTGGTTCTCTTTTTGATAGAGGGAGATAACCATCCCTATATTTGTTTTTACGGGAGGTGGTGGTGTAGAACCAGTTTTTTCTAAATTTTCCAATTTCAAATTTGTATTCATTGTTTTAGTGGGGACAATAATATAGGCAATTCCCCCTTCGACGATATAATCAAGCTTTTTGGTACGAATTTTATTATGGATCATCTCTTTAGACATTTTAAACGTTTTGGCATACTCTTCAATACTATAACGCATACTCTCTCCTTTTGGCTTCAAGCAGCCATTCTGCTTTTGGGGGGGGAATAATTCCCCCCTTACGCATCCAAATAAGATAGCCATGATGCTCTATATTGTGTTTGTCGGCAAAGGTATGGCGTGAACTGTATTTGAATTCACACTCTTTTAAGAGCTGCGCAAAATCGGGATGATGGTTTAAGAAGCCTTGGAGGGATTCAAAAGCGGTATCGGAGATAAAGACCGTACTCACCACAAGATTTTTGATTTCAACGTAGCGAGCACACTCATTGAGTCCATCTCCTACAAAATTGTCATGTCCTAAAATATCTTCAAATTTATAAATCATCCCAGTATGGACAGCAACGCGTATGCCTTGGAAATAGGGGTACTCTCTGGCAATATAATCAGAAAAATGGATAAACGATAGCCCAAGCAGAGGACCAAATCCTTTGAGGCTTGGGTGTAAAATACAGTAAAAACCATCCCCTGTAGGGATAATCCCTTGGAGCATTTTTTCCAGAGGAATCCCCGAATTTTGAAGCATCTTATGGATCATCTTCTTGTAGCTTTGAGAAAGATAGGTGATGAGTTCAAGCTGATGAGGCATGCTAAGACGTGAAAAATCAATAATATCAACCAATACAATATCAGCTTCTATGGGTTTTATCTGCATAATGCTCACACCGTTTCTTAAATGAATATGGCGATCATTTTATACTATGCCACCTCTAAATTCGCTGAGAGTGATAGTTCCGAAATAAAAATATGTTACTATCGTGAAATAATATAGCGTTGAAAGGGAGATTACGAATATGACAAAACGGACAAAAATATTAGCAACAGTAGGTCCATCATCCCAAAGTGTAGAGATTCTTAGCGCAATGATTCGTGCTGGGGTTAATCTCTTTCGGTTGAATTTTTCGCACGGTACACACGATTATCATTTGGGTGTTCTCAATAATATCCGTCAAGCAATGGAAGAGACGGGTCAAATTGTAGGAATTTTGCAAGATATTAGTGGACCTAAAGTTCGTATTGATATGGTAGCTGAGGATTTTCATCTTCAAGGGGGAGATCGACTTGATTTTTACAAGCAGGAGAGGGTAGGGGAACAGCTTCAGTCTCATCATTATACCTGCTCCCTTCATCCGAGTGAGATATTAGGGAAGCTCAAAATAGGGGATGCTATTTACCTTTGTGATGGGGCAATTGCGGCGAAAGTAGTGGCGCATGAAGAGCAGTATATTCAGGCAATTATCGAGAATAATGGGGTGTTAAGTTCCAAAAAAGGGGTGAATTTCCCCAATACCTCTCTTGGAATCGACGTTTTGACCCCCAAAGACAAAAAAGATATGGAGTGGGGGGTCGCTAATGGGGTTGATTTCATGGCAATCTCTTTTGTTCAAAGTGCTGCGGATATGATCCAAGCGCGTGAGATTATTATTGCTCACGGTGGGCGTGTGGAGCTCATTGCCAAAATTGAGAAATTTGATGCTGTTGAAAATATTGATGAAATACTCAAGCACTCCGATGGGATAATGGTCGCACGCGGGGATTTGGGGATTGAGATACCGTATCATGAAGTCCCAATGACCCAAAAAATGTTGATTCGAAAAGCCAATGAGGTCTCTAAACCCGTCATTACAGCCACCCAAATGCTCCTTTCAATGACCGAAAAAGAGACAGCGACACGGGCTGAAATTAGTGATGTGGCAAATGCCGTACTTGATGGTACCGATGCCGTGATGCTCTCTGAAGAGTCGGCGGTGGGACATAACCCTGTATTGGTTGTAGAGACGATGGTTAAGACGATTCAGTCGATTGAAAAGATGTATCCCTTCGATAAATTTTCAGAATTCAAACACTATGATACAATGGATATTGTCAATGAATCAGCGGTACGTTTGGGAGACGCTTTGCATGTACAGGCTATTATTGCGATGACTACCTCAGGGCAATCGGTCAAAAAACTTTCTCGATATCGCCCCGAAATGACCATCTATGCCGCAACGCATAATGAACGTATTGCACGTACCTTAACTCTCGTATGGGGGGTAGCTCCTACTTTTCTAACGACAACACGAAACGTTGATGAAGCGCTTGAAGAGATTATTGAGCAAGGATGTGAAAATGGTATTATTGATAAAACCCAAACCTATATTTTTACCGCAGGTGATCCTGTGGGAGTGCATGGAGCGACGAATTTAATTCGTATTTTAGGTAAAAATGAACTTGATTTTTTTGGAAAAGGGGAAAAAGTTTGATTTTTGGACTACTTTTTGCTTTACTCTTCGTGTTGAGGGGGGAGCAAAAATGTTGTTTCGTCGCGACCCCTCCCTCAAAAAGCTCTCTTTACGCTACAATTTCATTATGAAAACCGATACCCTTTTTACAAAACCTATTTCGAAACAGTTTGAATTTGATGCCGATGTGGCTGCCGTCTTTGATGATATGTTAGGGCGTTCTGTCCCTTTTTATAAAGAGTCACAGCAACTCACCAAGCGTTTTTCCCTTAATGCCCTTGAAGATGGGGGACGGGTGATTGACTTGGGTTGCTCAACAGCCTCGCTTCTTTTGGAGATTGAGCGTGGGGTGAAATCACCCCAGCTTGTAGAGTTGATCGGGATTGATAACTCTAGTGCAATGATTGAGCATGCCCATAAGAAAATCGAAGCGTATCGTTCCAATATTGTATTGGTCGAAGGGGATATTTTGGAGTACCCTTTCGAGAAAACTCGTGTGATTATTTGTAACTATACCTTGCAGTTTATCCGCCCTATGATACGAGAGACATTGATACGGAAGATTTATGACTCCCTTGAAGAGGGGGGGATTTTTATTTTCAGTGAGAAAGTTTTGAGCGAAAACAGTAAGCTTAACAAACAGCTCATCGACTGTTATTACGATTACAAAAAAGAGCAGGGGTACAGTGAATACGAAATCGTTCAAAAACGAGAAGCCCTCGAGAATGTCCTTATCCCCTATACCATCGCTGAAAACAGCGATATGGTGAAAAAAAATGGTTTTGAGAGTTGCGATGTCTTGTTCCAATGGGCGAATTTCGCAACGTTTATTGCCTGTAAGTAGCCACTTTTCACCACACCTTAGGTTTAATATTCGATGAGGTGGGGAGTACTGCCCGCTTCAAATCTTTATATTCCACAACATTTTTATCACACTCCTTGTGATAATATCCTTGCAAATCGTAATATTCTTTGCAGTCATTGTAGTAACGTGCACTAATGCCACGTTCATTCATACACCCTGTAAAACCGAGGAGAAGGATTAAATAAATTATTTTTGGTACCATTTTTGGATTTTATCCTATCTGGGGTTAAGGATACTTTGAAAGCACCGTCTTAAGGTCTTCACCCTGATTTCACTGTATTTTAGGCGTAATTCCGATGGGTGGTTTTTTGAGTTTCATTGCTTATGCCGCTGATACAAAACTCTCAATAGTGTCACCTTCGCGTTGCAATACGGTCACTCCATTGGCTAATGCCATTTCTTTTAGGTCATCATAGAGCGAAAAAGTAGCTAAGACGAGATGGTGATTATAATCTTTGTACATCGGAAAAAGCTTTTTGAAATTTTCATATTTTTTGGTCAATAGTTTGTCTAAATCGCCTTCGTGAGTTTTGTATTTGACTTTAATGATCGCAATATCTTTGCCATTTACCATAACAATATCGTATTCATCTTGAATTTTATTGGCATTTGCTGTCATATTTTTGTACACAATATCGTAATGAATTCCTGCTAAGGTTTGAGTTTGTGCTAGGGAGTTGTAAAAGAACTCTTCGGCAACAGAGCCTTGATTATTGGAGATATTCCCCAATGTAATACCTATGCGTTCTAGTTTTTCGTCGGTGCGTTTCATTTGGGCATTAGTTTCAGCTTGCTGTGCATCTAATCTATCTGATTTGATAGCCAATCCTGCGACTAACTCTTTTAATTCTTGATCGGTCATTTAAGATACCTTATTTACACACATTTTTTTGTATTTCGGTAATTATACCCGAAGAAAGTTGCAGAAAAATATCGCCAGTTTAAGTTATC